>VBPC01000182.1:0-12013 GCA_005887895.1 Candidatus Rokuibacteriota bacterium | reverse complement strand
TCCCGTGAACGGTACGACACAGCGCCAGTGGATCCTGGGAGTCCTGGTCGGCGGTACGCTGCTCTTCGGATCGACACCGAGCCGCGCGAACGGCGAGCCGTTGGCCACGTACGAGGACTGGACGACGGCTGCCACCATCCGTGCCGACCGCTGGGTCGGCGGCAGCGACTTCGGGCACGAGCGTCGGCGCGAGGTTCACGCCGACACGCTGCTGATGCGCTTCCGGCGGGAGGGCGGGACGGACTCCGACGTCGGCGCCACGGGCTTCTTCAGCAACCGGCTCAGCTTCCGCAACCCGGGGCAGGTCGAGGGGATGGAGGTGGAGCTCAGGGTTCGAGACGTGAGCGTCACCGGTTGCCCGGCGAACGCCACGGCCTCCATCGCCCGGGCCGCTGCGATCGACCTCACGCGCATCAGCGACCTGCCGCCGGAGACGCCGTCCGCGCCGGGAGATCTCACCGGAGATCACATCGCGCGCGTCGAGGTGCGTCGCCTGTCCGACTCGACCGATCCCGCCGGTGTCCTCACCGTGCGGGCGCTGCTCTTCCGCTGCAACAATCCGGGCTGCGCGTCGACCACGCTGGTCGGGACTCCGGTCGTGCTGGGCGACGTGCGGACGCACAAGTGGTTTCGCGTGCGGCTGATCTGGAACAGGGACGGCGACGAGTTCCGGGCCGCCCTGGACGACCAGGCCGACGTCTCGCTGCCGTATCCGCCCGAAGCGAACGCGCGGCCGGCGAACAGCCCATTTGCTCTCATCCGGACGCAGCATCTGCCGGCCAACTGCACGGTGGGCTCGGGTGGTCCCACCGTCGGCGACGCCGAGGTCGAAGTCCGGACCGTGCGGACGAACGCGTCCGCCGTGATTCCATGACCCCTCGGCGTCGCGGTCGTCGCCTGGCCGCCGGCGTGATGATCCTCGGGGCCTGCCTGACGAGCGCCGGTTGCGGCGGGCGCGTGCCGGGCGGCCCCGAACCGTCGAGGACCGACGAGCCGGCCCCGCCGGGCCGGCTCACAACCTTCGGGTCGGAGGCGGAGCTGCGGAATTTCCTGCGCGACAGGCCCCGCAGCCCGCTCGCCGGGTTCAAGAGCTTCGGCCAGTCCTTCTCGGGACTGACCGCCGGCTACATGTTCCAGGCGCCCGCCGTCTCGACGTCGGTGACGAACGTGCAGCACGCGGGCGTCGACGAAGGAGACATCGTCAAGGTGCATGGCCAGCATCTCGTCGTCCTGCGCCGTGGCCGACTCTTCACCGTCCGCATCGGCGCCGACCGCTTGACGCCCGTCTCGATCGTCGACGCCTTCGCGCCGGACATCGATCCCGACGGCGCGTGGTACGACGAGATGCTCGTCTCGGCGAACACGGTGGTGGTCGTCGGGTACAGCTACGCGCGGGGCGGGACCGAGCTCGGTCTCTTCGACATCGACGCCGGCGGCCGCCTCGCCTATCGGGCGACGTACCACCTGCGGTCCCAGGACTACTATTCGTCTCGCAACTACGCGAGCCGGCTACTCGGCCGGCGCCTGGTCTTCTACATTCCGCTCGGGATGCCGGAATCCGATCCGCTCAGCGTCCTGCCGATGCTGCGGAAGTGGCATCCGGGCGCCCGCGAGTCCGAGTTCGTGCCGATCTATTCGCCGCGGCGGCTCTACCGTCCGCTGACCTCGTCGCCGCTGCTCGTGCTGCACTCCGTCGTCACCTGTGATCTCGCGCAGGCGGAGCTGACGTGCGCGGCGACGGGCGTCATGGGACCACCCGGACGAGTCTTCTACGTGTCCCCGTCGGCGGTGTACGTGTGGATGACCGATGACTGGTGGAGCCGGAGCGGCGGGCCGTCGTGGCTCTACCGGCTTCCCTTGAATGGCGGAGAGCCCGGCGCGGTGCGCGTGTCGGGCGCCCCGATCGATCAGCTCTCGTTCCTGGAAGATGCGCGTGACCTGAACGTGGTCGTGCGCGCCGAGGGCGCCGGCGAAGGCATGTGGCGCTCGGAGATGGCCCGGGGCGGGGTTGCGCTGCTTCGCCTGCCGCTCTCGAGTTTCGGCGAGGCGGACGCGGTCGCGCCATTCTGGCGCTATCGCCCCTTGCCGGCGCCGGCCAACTACGGCTTCCAGAACCGTTTCGTCGGAGCGTACTTGCTCTATGGAGCCGGCACCGGGTGGGAGGCGCAGCCCGGCGCCCCGGCCGCGGAGGTCTTCGTCCACGAGTACGCGGCCGGCTCCGATGCGGTGGCCGTTCCGGTTGGCCACAGCGTCGAGCGTATCGAGGCGCTCGGCGAGGACGCAGTGGTCGTGGGTCGCGCGGGGGGCGACCTCCACGTCTCGTCGATCCGGCTCGACCGGCGACCGACCGTGGCCGGACGCCACGTCGCTCGCAACGCGGCGCAGGGCGAGTGGCGAAGCCACGGGTTCTTCTACCGGTCCGACGATCGCGGGACGGGAATCCTGGGCTTGCCCGTCCGTGCCGCCGGCGGTCACCCGGGGGCGCACCTGACCGAGGGGTCGGCGTCGGTGCTGTTTCTCCGGAACGAAGGGCTGGCGCTCCATGAGCTGGGGCGTCTGCGGGCCGAGCCCGCCCGGGCCATCACGGATGCGTGTCGCGCGTCGTGCGTCGACTGGTATGGCAACGCGAGGCCGCTGTTCCTGGGGGGACGGATCTTCGCCCTCCTGGGCTATGAGATCGTCGAGGGCGGGCTGATCGGTCATCGCCTCGACGAGATCCGGCGCCTGGACTTTGCCCCGCCGCCGGCCGCGGAGCGCTCGGATGGCGGGCATGTCTAGGTGCTCCGTCGCCGTCGCGATCGTCGCCATCATCTTGTGGGTCAGCGCCGCCTGGGCGGGACACGAGGACGGTCGGGTCCTCGTCCTCGCGCCACCCCTCGCCCGCGCCGATGCGCTCTGGATGGCCGCTGCCCGTGGCTTCTTCAAGGACGAAGGACTGTCGGTGACGGTGCGATGGGTGTCGTCCGGCCGCGAAGCCTTGCAGGCATTGAAGGAGAGCCGGGACAAGCAGGCCGGCGCGGTCGCGTTCGTCGTGGTCGGCGAGATGCTCGCGCTCGACGCCTGGCAGAGCACCGAGGGCGAGTTTGCCGTGGTGGCGCCCCTCGCGCGGGACGCCGACGGCTACGTTGTCGTCGCCCGCGCCACGGTGCGCTCGCCGGACGCGCTGAGGGCCGCCGGGATCGCCACGCAGCTCGGATCGACGGCGGCCTGGGTCCTGGGTGAATACCTCCGCGCGCACGGGATGAGCGAGCGCGACGTGGCCCTCAAGCACGAGCCGCCGGAGGCGATCCTCTCCTGGGATCCGGCCGGCCCCGACATCGCCGCGTTCGTGGTGCGCGAGCCCTACGCGACGCGCGCGCTGCAGAAGAACGGCGACGCCGTGCACCGCCTGGCGACGGCGAAGGGCTACGCGCACGGGTACCTCGTGCTGGGAGCCTCGAGACGATATCTGCGCGAGCACGCCGGTGTCGCCGAGCGCCTGCTCCGCGCGCTCGACCGCGGCCGGCGGCACGCCGCCGAGCATCGCGACGACGTCATCGCGTTCGCCCGGGACATGTTCGGCACGGAGCCGGCTGTCGTGGACGCCGACTATGCCGCCACCGAGCGGCTCCTCGGCGTCGATCCGACGGTGGTGAGCGACATGCGGAATCTCGTCCACTGGATGAAGGAAGCGGGGCTGCTGGGGGCGACCGCCGATCCCCGGACGCTCTTCGAGCTCGGCCCCCTGCGGGCGACGTTCCCCGAGCGGCTCGCCGCCGACGACGCGCCGACGACACGATGAGCGCCCGCCTCGGCGTCCACCTGAGCGTCCTGAGCCTGCTCGTCCTCGGCGCCGGCTGCTCCACGCTCATCGTGGCGGCCTCCACCACGCTCGGACAGGACACGCCGGTCTATCCGTCCTACACGGCGCGGCGCCTCGTGGAAGACAAGCTGGGGAAGCCGGTCGCCGTCACGCCGCTGCCGGACGGTGGCGTCGTCGCCACCTACCGATACCGGGCGCGGGTCGCCGAGCCCAACGCGGTGGGCAGGGGCACCGTGAGCGCCGAGCTCGCCGCGATGCGGCTGGATCCCCGCATCTGGCTGCTGCTTCAGCCGCTGCTCATCCCGACCGCGACCGGCGCGGCGATCTATGCGGTGTTCGATCCCCAGTACCAGCGGGTGACCTTCGGGTTCGGCCCTGACGACGACCTGCTCTACCTCGGGACGCCGCCGGCCTACGGCCCCGACGACGACGCCCTGGCCGCACCCACCATCGGGGCCCTCCGCAAGAGCTGCTGGGATGGCCCGGAGTCCGGAGATTCCGCCGCCGAGCGGCGGTACGTCGAATGCGTGACGACGCGGTTCGCCGTCTGGGGACTCCAGTGATCGTCCCGAGGCTCGTCGCCGTCGTCGCCCTCCTGGCGGCCGCGTTCGCCACCGGCGGCTGTGGCGCGGCGATGCTCGCTCGCCTCGATGCCAGGGCCGTCGATAGCCCCGCCGAGGCCACCTTCGCGCCGGGCGCAATGCGGGACGTGGTCGAGCGGCGGCTGGGACCGCCGACCGCGACCGTGCCGCTCCCGGACGGCTCGCGCCTCGACAGCTATGCCTACACGCTTCGCAATCCGGAGTGGCGCCCGCTCAAGTGGCTGTTTGCGGTCGGCACCGTGATCACGGTCGGTTTCGTCGAGGCGGCCTGGGTGCCCTATGCCGCGCTCGAGTGGAAGCGATCGGCGCGCACGGCGACGTTCACCTATGACGGCGACGGCCAGGTGGTCAGCCTTGGTCCGCCGCCGTCGTATGGCCCATCCGATGAGTCGGTCGGCAGGCTGTCTCTCGACGAGATCCGCGAGCGGTGCCGGGCAGAGCACCGTGGCGGCGTGGCGCCCGTCGCCGCCCGGTTGCCCTACGAGTACGACGCCTGCGTCGTGCGGCGGCTGGCGATCTGGGGGGTCGAATGATCGGCGCTCGTTCCGCGCGGTGCCGCTCGGCGGTCATCGCCGGGATCGTCGCCCTCACGCTCACGACGACCGCCTGTGCGAGCACGGCGTACCTCACGGTCGTCCCCTTGCGGGGTCAGGAGAGCGCGCAGATCGAGCGCGATCGCGACGAATGCGAGGCGGATGCCGTGCGCTACCGTGACCGGGCCGTCTTCTTCAAGACGAAGGTCGTGGCGGCCATCGCCGGCATCGTCGTGGGCGTGGGGGCGGCGGTGGTGGCGCTCGTGTTTGCGAATCAGGGCAGCAGCGCTAGTCCCGGCGAGGCCGCCCGGTGGTTCGGCGCCGCCGCGGTGATCGGTGGGGGAACCGGCTTCGTGCTCGGCGACGTCGCCGGGACCTTCGTCGGCGCGCGGGAGCATCGCCGATCGGAGAGCGCCTACCTCGATCGCTACGTGCTCTGCCTGGACGAGCGCGGTTATCGCGTGAGGCCATGAGGGTCCGAAAACTCCTCGCCCTCGTCACGTGCCTCGTGACCGGTCTCGCCGAGACATCGCAAGCGTGCGCGGCCGAGCTCGAGGTGCCGCCCGGCTTTGTCGTCCAGATCCTCGAGCCGATCGGTGGCAAGATCGCCCGTCCGAAGGAGTGGTTCTATTCCGAGCAGCACCAGCCGCCGACGTTGAGGTGGACGCTCTCCAAGGAAGACCCGGCGCTCGGACCGTATGAAACCGGCATGCGAGTGCAGCTGTTCATCGGGGTCGAGAAGGGCACCGGTAAGACGCCGCGGCAATTCGTCAGCGACATCGTCAAGAGCCGGAAGGCGGCGGGGAGAGTCCTCAGTGAATGCCCCCCGGAGAACCAGGGATTGTTCACGCGCGTCTGCCTGGAGACCGAGGAGCGGCTGCCGGCGATGGGTTCCCGACTCTTCCGAGTCCGGCACGCCGGCGGATCAGTGGGAGCAGTACCGCTCCACCTTCGCCGTGATGCGCGCATTCGACCTGATCGATCCCGCTCGCTTCCCGAAGTGACCCGCCTTCGTGAGCGGCAGAGCGCGGCGGTGTCAGCGAGGGTGGCCGGTTAGCTGGAAGGCCGCCCAGTAGAAGGGGTGGTCGTGCTCCCGGTGGACCGCCAGCTGCGCCGCGCGCAGGGCGTCGACGGCGTCGGCCGCGACGAGGCGCCGGTAGAACTCGGTCATGAGCTCGAGCGTGGCCTCGTCGTCGACCTTCCACAGGCTCGCCACGACCGCCCGCGCGCCCGCATACAGCAGGCCCCGGGTCAGGCCGATCACGTCGTCGCCGGGATTGAGGGTCCCGAGCCCCGTCTCGCACGCGCTCAGCGTCACCAGATCGGCGTCGAGGCGCAGGGAGAAGATCTCGTCGACCGTGAGCACGCCGTCGTGCTCCCGGTCCCGGGCGAGCAGCAGGCCGGAGGTCAGCGGCGCCGCCGAGTCGAAGCGCCCGTGCGCCGCCAGGTGGAGATGGCTGTGGCCGGGCGCGAGTCTCCGGAACGCCGCCTCCGTGGCCTCGCTCCCGACGAGCACCGTCGACGACGCGGCAAAGCCCTCGGCGACGGCCCGCGCTTCCCGCGCCGCGTCCGGGAGCCGGCGCCCGGCCACATCGGGATCACCGAGCGCCAGCAGCCTCCTGGCCGCCCGGCCGTCTCGCGCCGGGAGATATCGCAGGACGCTGGCGCTCGGTAGATAGCGCACGCTGTACCGCTCGATGAGGTAGGCCTCGCCACCATGCAAGGCGTTGAACGGGAGATAGTGCAAGACGCCGTGCGGCACCACCGTGAGGCGAGCGCCGGTCAGGAGCCCCGCGACCGGCCGCACCAGACGCTCGAAGAGTTGCCGGGAGAGTCGGCCGACGTCGGTCGACCGCGGATTCTGCACGGCGGTGCGGAACGCGGCGACATCCTCCGCCAGGCCCACGCCGTCGAGCGTGACGACGTCGAGCGCGTCGCGGGTGACGACGAAGGCGTGCAGAGCCGTCCCGTGCACGTAGTACTCGAGCAGCACCTCGTCGGCGCCGAGCTCGCGCTGGATCTCCGCGGCTCGCAGCGACGTCACCGTCACCAGCGACGTGAGCTCGGGCCCGAGCCGCCCGATGGTGTCCTGCAGCTCGCGCATCGCGGTGCCCCGGCGCCCGGCGTCCGGGCCGGGCATGCTCGAGCCCTCTGCCCGGCTGGCCGCCTCGGCAACCTCGAGCTGCGCCAGGGCTGAGCGGATCTCCCGGCTCGCCCCGCTGGCGACCGCGAAGTTCTTCTTCGCCGCCAGGAGGTCGACCAGCGCCCGCGAGCGGGCGCGCTCGGCGTACTCGAACGCGCGCGGCCGCGCCCCGTCGGCCACCAGCAGCGCGATCAACCGCGCGTACGCCTCCTGCTTGTCGCCGGCGTACCCGATCTTGCTGGCGGCCGTGTTGATCGACGAGCGCTGACGCTCGATCACGTCGATCGCCTTCACGTACAGGTCCCGCGCGGTCGCCGGGTCGCCCTCCGACTCGGCGACGCGCCCGCGATCGAACAGGAGCACCCAGTAGATGTCGCCGTTGTCCGCGGTCGCCGGGTGCCGCAGGAGCCGATCGTAGATGTCGCGGGCCTCACGGGTGTGGCCCGTCTCGTGGAGGCTCCTGGCGAGGACGTACTCCCGCGGCAACGTCCACCACGTGAAGAGGCTCTCACCCCGGGCCGAGGCCGTCGTGACCCAGTCGGCGAACGACTGGAAGCGGTCGGGCCCGATCTTCCGCACCGCGGCCAGGCTCTTGTCGAACTGCCCCAGCGCCATGTAGGTCCGCGCCAGGCCGGTGAGCTTCTGGTTCTCGAGGAACGCCGTCGACACGCCGTCGAGCAGGGCGGCGTCGCGCAGGGCGGCCGGGCGGTCTCCCTGGAGCGCGCGGGCCAGCGAGAGGAGGCTCAGCGCGTGGATGCGGAAGCCGACCTGCAGCCCTCGCTCGCGGGCGACGGCGTCGGCCCGGCTCGCCTCCTCGATGGCCTCCCGGTAGCGCCCCAGCTCGATGAAGGCCTCCGCGCGGAGCAGGTGCGGCATGGCCGACATGTCGCGGCGGCGCCAGCCCCAGAGCTGCGGGATATCCCAGCGGTCGAAGGTCCACGTCCACGGCCCGTCACCGCCGCCGGCGACGCGACCCTCCAGCTCATCGAGGCACTCGAACAGCTTCGTGTAGTCCTTGAGCCGCGCGTACGACTCGCAGCGGATGACCACGCGTCCGGTCAGGGACGTCGTGGGATGCGTCCGGCCGGCCTCGACGAGACTCAACGCCTCCGAATACCGTCCGCGCAGGAAGGCGACCTCGGCGGGGGCGTGTCGCTCCACGATGCCGTATGTGCAGCCCGCGCCGAGCAGGACGCTCGCGAGCAGCACGGACACGAGGCGGCTCTTCATCCGGCGTCCTCCGTGAGGTCGGCGGCGTAAGGTCCGGCGGCGTCCGCCGTCTCCTATGGTAGACGAGCCATCGCGTGCGGTGCACCCGTTCCCGGGAGGCCTCCATGACACAGGCCAAACCGTTCATGGCCATCGCGACGCTCCTGGTCCTCACGCTCAACGCGGCCGGCTGCGCGACGATCGTCCACGGCCGCACGCAGGGCATCGCCGTCGCCTCGAACCCGCCGGCGACCGCCGTCAAGGTCGACGGGCTGGAGGCGACGACCCCGGGCAAGCTCGAGCTGGCGCGCAATCGTGATCACACGGTGGTGTTCACGAAAGACGGGTTCCCCGACCGTGACGTGAAGCTCGAGTCCGGCCCTTCGGCCTGGCTGCTGGGGAACATCGTCTTCGGCGGCGTGATCGGCCTCATCGTCGACTCCTCGTCGCGGCGCTGCTCCTCGTCGGCTGCGCTCACCACATCACCATCACGCCGCCGCTGAGCGCGCTCACCGCGCCCGACACCACCAGGATCGACAAGGCCGTCGCCTACTACATCGCGCCGGCGGACCGGGCCCGCGAGGTGACGACGCCAGGGGGCGGCGGCGACAAGGTGACGTACCTGCCGTACGCGCAGTCGGAGCCGGCGCTCAAGCGGGTGCTGTCGAACGTCTTCACCAAGGTGATGGCGATCCCATCGCTCGACGACAAGCGGTACCTCGCCGACAACGCGATCGCCTACGTCTTCGTCCCCACGCTCTCCACCGATTCCTCCTCGGACAGCGCTTTCACGTGGCCGCCGACCCGATTCACGGTGACGCTCGATTGCCGGGCGGTCGACGCCTCCGGCGCTCTCGTGTGGCAGCAGCGGGTGACCGGCGAAGGGAGGGCGGAGTTCAGCGAGTTCAAGCACGACCGCGGCCTGGCCGGGTGGCGGGCGATCCAGGACGCCTTCCAGAAGCTGCAGGGCGCGATCAGGACGGCGAGCGAGCTGCGCTGAGCGTGGCGCGCCGGCGCCGGCGGCGAACGCACTCGGGCGGGGGCCTTCCGCGTAGGATGGGTGGCAGGAGGCTCGAGGCGCCGGATGACACGGGCCAGGGCTCGCAAGCAGGCCGAGATCCGGCAGGCGAACCTGCAGCGCATCCTCGATGCGGCGGAGGTCGTCTTCTCCCGGCGGGGGCTCCAGGGGGCGACCATCGACGAGATCGCCGCGGGGGCCGGCCTGCCCAAGGCCAACATCCTCTACTACTTCCGGTCGAAGCAGCACCTCTACCGCGCCGTGATCGACAACATCGTCCAGCTGTGGCTCTCCACCCTCGGTGACATCTCGCCGGATCACGATCCGCGGGAGGCGCTGCTCCACTACGTGCGACTCAAGGTCCGGCTGTCCAAGGAGCGACCCCATGCCTCGCGGGTCTTTGCCGCCGAGGTCCTCTCCGGCGCCCCCGTCATCGGCCGCTTCCTGCGCACGGACCTCAAGCGCTGGGTGGACCGCCAGGCCGCCGTCTTCCGGCAGTGGTCGCGGCAGGGCCGGATGGAGCCGATCGAGCCCCGCCATCTCTTCTTCCTGATCTGGGCGATGACCCAGACCTACGCCGACTTCGAGGTGCAAGTGCAGGCCGTCCTCGGCCGGCGGACGCTTCGGGAGGCGGACTATGCGCGGGCCGAACGCACGATCGGCGCGCTCGTGCTGCGGGGCTGCGGTCTCGTTCCGCGCGGGCCGCGCCGCCCGAATAAATCCTGACCAGACGGTCAGAATGTCTTGACCGCCGGTCCGAACTTCGGTACCGTCATCCCCCTAGACGCTTGGTTTCGGTCCCCAAGGGGGGTTGGTCGTATGTCCGCTGACCGCAGACGCCCCACGCACATCAAGCTGACCTCCCATCCTGCCAGTCACGGACCCGGCCCGCTGCCGATCCTGTGGGGCGCCGCCGAGCCGCTCAAGCGCGGGCCCATCATCGCCACCATGACCGCGCCGGCCCAGCGCAACGTCATCGGCGCTCACGCCGGCACCTACGCCATCTATCGAGCGCTCGCGGTCGCGGCGGGCGCGCTGGACCCCGGCCACCGCGCCGACCTCACGGACACGGCGCCGGCGGAAGCCATCGGTCCCCACGCGTCGTGGGCCGATCCGGAGCAGATCGTCTCGCTCGACCCTTTCGGCGCGCGGATCGCCGAGGTCTACGGCGATTACCTGGCTGGCGGTTACGACCTCCGGCCGACCATAGCGATCACCCGGGCTCACATCGAGATCCCGGAGATTCGTCGGGCGATCGACGCCGGCCGGCTCACGCCCGATGGACGGATCGTCCGGGACTCGGGCGCGGTCGCCGTCACCAAGGCGGCCATCGAGCCCGTCTGGTACTTGCCGGGCGTCGCCCGGCGTTTCGGATGCTCGGAAGCGGCGCTGCGGCGGACCCTGTTCGAGGAGACCGGCGGGATGTTCCCGGAGCTGGTCACCCGAACCGACCTCGAGGTGTTTCTGCCGCCGATCGGCGGCCACACCGTCTACATCTTCGGCCACGCGCGGGACCTCGCCACGCCCGAGGTGCCCCTCACGGCGCGGGCGCACGACGAGTGCAACGGCTCCGATGTCTTCGGCTCGGATATCTGCACGTGCCGGCCCTACCTGGCGCACGCGATCGAGGAATGTATCCGGGGCGCCCAGAGCGGGGGCGTCGGGCTCATCGTCTATTTCCGCAAGGAAGGCCGTGGGCTCGGCGAGGTGACGAAATTCCTCGTCTACAACGCGCGAAAGCGTCAGCAGGGCGGGGACCGGGCCGACCAGTACTTCGCACGGACCGAGTGCGTGGCCGGCATCCAGGACATGAGATTTCAGGAGCTGATGCGCGATGTGCTTCACTGGCTCGGAATACGAAAGATTCATCGCCTGCTGTCCATGAGCAACACGAAGTATGACGCCATCGTGAAATCCGGGATCGAGGTGGAGACGCGGGTGCGGCTTCCCGAGGCGCTGGTACCCGAAGACGCCCGGGTCGAGATCGACGCCAAGATGGCGGCCGGCTACTTCACCGATGGTGAAGGACCCATTCGCCGCGACCCCGCAATGGAATCCAAGGGGCGCGGCCTGGAGTGATCCGGGAGGACCCCGGGACCGCCGTCGCGCTTCTCCGCCTCCCCGGCGCGATCCGCGAGCGATGCCGCAACATTCTCGAGGCCGGTCTCGCCGGTCGCCTGGATCATTTCGACGTGGCGTTGGCCCGCCTTCCGGCTGCGGCCGAGTTCGTGGCGGACGTCACGCGCCGGCGCTACCCCGGTCTCGACATTCCCTATCACAGCCGGTGGCGTCACCTCGACGCCGGTGGACTCGGCCGGGGCGGGGCGTTCCGGGCCGCGATCAGCCGGCTGCCGGCCGATGAGCAGGCGCGCGCCAAGATCGACCTGATCACCACGAGCGTGTTGCTCGATGCCGGGGCGGGGGGCGACTGGCGATACCGCGAAGTCCAGACGGGTCAGACGTTCACGCGCTCCGAGGGCCTCGCGGTGGCGAGCTTTCGCATGTTCGAGGCGGGACTGTTTTCGAGCGATCCGTCGCATGCCTGGCGGGCTGACGCCATCGCCCTCGAGGAGCTCGACGAGAGCCGGCTGGCCACCGGCCTCCAGGTATCCGTCGACAATCCCCTGATCGGTCTCGGGGGTCGGCTGGCGTTGCTGCGGGCCCTCGGGCGAACGCTGAAGGGCGCGAGAATCGGCGACCTGTTCG
>VBPC01000163.1 GCA_005887895.1 Candidatus Rokuibacteriota bacterium | reverse complement strand
CCGCGGCGATCCGGATCTGGTGCTGGACGATGTCGATACCGGTCACCATCTCGGTGACCGGATGCTCGACCTGCACGCGCGTGTTCATCTCGATGAAGTGGAACTCGCCGCCCTCGTACAGAAACTCGAATGTGCCGGCGCCGCGGTAGTCGATCTTGCGGCACGCCTCCGCGCAGCGTTCCCCGATGCGTTCGATCAGCTTGCGCGCGATTCCGGGGGCGGGCGCCTCCTCCAGGATCTTCTGGTGGCGCCGCTGCATCGAACAGTCGCGGTCGCCCAGCCAGACCGCGTTGCGGCTCTGATCGGACAGCACCTGGATTTCGATGTGGCGCGGATTTTCGAGAAACTTCTCCAGGTAGACCGACGGATTGCCGAAGGCGCTCTGGGCCTCCTGGCGGGTCATCGCCACCGCGCTCAGCAGGGCCGCCTCGGTGTGCACCGCGCGCATGCCCCGGCCGCCGCCGCCGCCGGCCGCCTTGATGATGACCGGATAACCGACCGAGCGGGCGACGCGCACGATGTCGCGCGGCTCCTCGGGCAGCGGACCGTCAGACCCCGGTACGGTCGGCACGCCGGCATCGACCATCGTCCGCTTGGCCGTGATCTTGTCGCCCATCTGCCGGATCGACTCGGGTCGCGGCCCGATGAACACGAACCCGCTGCGTTCGCAGCGCTCGGCGAAGTCCGCGTTTTCGGAAAGAAAACCGTAGCCCGGGTGAATCGCCTCGGCGTCGGTGACCTCGGCCGCGCTGATAATGGCCGGAACGTTCAGGTAGCTGTCCCGGGACGGCGCCGGCCCGATGCACACCGACTCGTCGGCCAGCTTCACGTACTTGGCGTCCGTGTCGGCTTCGGAATGCACGACCACGGTCCTGATCCCGAGCTCCCGGCAAGCCCGCTGGATACGCAGCGCAATTTCGCCGCGGTTGGCGATCAGGATCTTTCCGAACATCGGCCGGCTAGGCGATCACGAATAGGACCTGGCCGTATTCGACAGCCTGGCCGTTTTCGACCAGGATCTCCTTCACCGTGCCGGCCACCTCGGCCTCGATCTCGTTCAGCAGCTTCATCGCCTCGATGATGCACAGCGTGTCGCCGGGCTTCACCGCCTGGCCGAGTTCGACAAACGGCTTGGCGTCCGGCCCCGATGCCCGGTAGAACGTGCCCACCATCGGCGATTTCACTTGGTGCCCCTTGGGTTCTTCGGCCGTCGGCGCCGCCGCTGTACCGGGCGGCAGTGCCGAGCCGACCGCTGGCGCGAGCGGGACCGTCGCCAGCACCGCCGCCGCGTGCGCGCCGGCCTGCTTGACGATACGCACCTTGTCCTCGCCCTCGGTGACTTCGAGCTCCGCAATCCCGGAGTCGGCCACCAGGTCGATCAGCGTCTTGAGCTTTCGAAGGTCCATCGCCGCCGGCTCACCCGGGGGCCGCGGCGGGCGGCAACGAGTAGGTGGCGGCGAATTCCAGGGCCAGCCGGTATCCGGCGACTCCCAGGCCGACGATCGATCCGACCGCCAGGTCGGCCAGTAGCGAGCGGTGGCGAAAGCGCTCGCGCCGGTACACGTTGGACAGGTGTACTTCGACGAACGGAATGGCCACGGCGGCCAATGCGTCGCGCAGCGCGACGCTGGTATGCGTCAGCGCGCCGGCGTTGATGATGACGAATTGCGTGCCGTCGAGCCTTGCCGCGTGCAGCCGATCGATCAGACCGCCCTCGTGGTTGCTCTGGAAGGTCTGCAGCGCGACCCCGAGTCCGGCCGCGACCTGGGCCAGCTCGCGCTCGATGTCGGCGAGTGTGCTGTGGCCGTATACCGCGGGCTCGCGGCTGCCGAGCAAATTCAGGTTCGGCCCGTTGACGACGAGGACAGAGCGTGCCACCGAGGGTTCCGCCGTCCGGGAAAAGATGGCAGAAGGCGTCTGTTATTAGTATGAAGCGGCGAATTGTCTACAATTCACGCACTTTTGTCCAGCCCGGGGTCAGAGTCCCGAAGTGCTCAGCGGCTACCGTGCTCCGCGACCCAGCGGCGCAATTCGGGCTCCTGGATCCGGCCCGAATGCTCCTCGACGAGCCGGCCGTCGGGCGATATCAGCGCAGTATAGGGCAGCACCGGTTCCGGGTTGCCCAGACGCTGCGCCAGTTGCATCCCATCGAATCCGGCCGCCAGCAGCGGAATGCGCAGTCGATGCTGGCTGCGGAAGTCGCGGATCTTCCAGGTTGCCCAGAAGTTCACGACCAGCAGCTTGCCCCGCCAGGCTAGAAGAGGTCTCTCGACCCCATCGGCGTCCGGCAGTTTCATCGCGAACAGCGCTACGGCCTCCTGATCGGCCGCAGCGTCCGGCGCCGGCCGCCGCAAGCCCCAGAAGGCGCCGGCCGCCACGGCGAAGGCCGCAGCCGACACGGCAAGCGCGATCAGAACGGTCCGGCGCGCCATCCATCCGGTCCTTCGGGAAATGGTTGCCGACCATTTCCCGCACATAACTCCCCTCTCCTACGCCAGTGGGAGAGGGGCGGGGGTGAGTGCGCGCAGCGATCACTCATGTCAAACGGTGCTGCCGCCACCTTGCGGGTCGGTCTCGGCCAGCAGGCGCTCGACCATCGACACGTTGGCGCGCCCGGCCCGCTCGACTGGGTGCAGGTCCGGGTCTTTCGCCCGTCCGGCCGGAGCCACGCGCAGCGCGACCGGGTCCATCACGCTGAGCGTCACGCCCACAGCGCTGTCGAGCCCGCTGTCCTGCGGGGCCCGTACCAGGAACTCGAGAACCTCCTGCGTCGTTTCCGCGTTCGGTCCGGCGTCTCGCACGTCGAACGACTGCGATTGATTCAGCAGAAAGATCTCCACGTCCTTGGCGCTGTCGGTGTACAGGTTCAGGTGGATGCCCGAATGACCCGTTGCGGTGCCGTTCAGGACCGCGCCCACCAGGTGCGGGTTGAACTCGTGCAGCCGCCTCATCCATCGCAGCGCCAGGCGCCGCAGCGTGGCCAGCTGCGCGGGCTGGCTGTCGGCGGCGAACAGGCGCAGATAGCGCCGCAGCTCGGACTCGACCAGCGCGTTGTCGGGCATCGCGCCGAGCGCGCCGGCCGCCTCGCCCAGCAGTTCGCGCACCGCCCTGCGCTTGGCCGTGGCGTAGTCACAGCCTTCCTCGGCGATCCAGCGCGCGGCGGAGGCGGCGACAGCCGTCTTCAGGTCGTCTCCCCGGACGGCGCTGCGGACGGGATTCTCGCTCATCGTTTAGGTGGCCCTCCGCGACCATGCCAGCGCCTGACAATGCTACATTTCTGCGCCGCAGCAGGCCGGGTGAAATCGTCCCCTGCGGTCGCGGCTGGACAAAGGGCCGCCGGGTCTGCACGGCGGTCCACACTGCGGTCCCTGGTCCGTGCCACTGCCGAGGCCGTACCCCGTACGGCGCGGTCGCAACGATCCGGCACTTCCGAGTCGCCCGGCATTTGAAAGACGCCTATCAGGTTGCTATGCATTTGCACATTCTCGGGATCGGCGGCACGTTCATGGGTGGCCTCGCGCAGCTGGCGAAGGCGACCGGACATCGCGTGACCGGCTGCGACACCGCAGTGTATCCGCCGATGAGCGAGCAATTGAAGCTGGCCGGCATTGACCCGATCGAAGGATATGGGGCGGACCAGTTGGCGCTGAATCCGGATTGCTTCGTGGTGGGCAACGTGGTCACGCGCGGCAATGCGCTGATGGAGGCGATCCTGGACAGCGGCGCGGCGTTCGTGTCGGGTCCGCAGTGGCTGCACGAGAACGTCCTTGGCGGTCGCGACGTGCTGGCGGTAGCCGGAACGCACGGCAAGACCACGACCGCGTCGATGCTGGCGTGGATCCTGCAGTCCGCGGGCGCATCGCCCGGGTTCCTGATCGGGGGAGTACCGCTCGATTTTGGCACCTCGGCGCGGATCGGAGACGACCGACGCTTCGTGATCGAGGCCGACGAATACGACACCGCGTTTTTCGACAAGCGCAGCAAGTTCGTCCACTATTTTCCCAGGATTGCGGTGCTGAACAACCTGGAATTCGATCACGCGGATATCTTCGCCGACGTGGCGGCCATCGAGACGCAGTTTCACCACCTGGTCCGCTGCGTGCGAGCCAGCGGGCGGCTGATCGTGAACGGGGTCGACGCCGCGCTGACGCGCGTGCTGCAGCGCGGCTGCTGGAGCCAGGTGGACCGCTTCAACGACCCCGAGGGCTGGCACGCGGCCCGGATCGAGGAAGGGCGCCTGCACGAATTCGATGTGATGGTCGGCTCCACCGTTCACGGGCGGGTGCGCCTGGCGCTGGCCGGCGAGCACAACCGGTGCAACGCGCTGGCCGCGATTGCCGCCGCTTCGGCGGCCGGGGTCGAGCCGGGCCGCGCGATCGAGGCACTGGGCACGTTCGCCGGCGTGCGGCGCCGGCTGGAGGTCGCTGGCGAGGCCTTCGGGGTGACCGTGTACGACGATTTCGCACACCATCCGAGCGCAATCGCGGCGACGTTGCAGGGGCTGCGGCGGCGCGTGGACTCGACGCCGGCCGCCGCCTCTCGCGTTGTGGCCGTGTTCGAGCCGCGCTCGAACACGATGCGCCTGGGCTCGATGCGGCAGCCGCTGGTCGACAGCCTGCGGCTGGCCGACCGGGTGTTCTGCTATGCGCCGCGCGAGGGGCGCCGCGCGGTGGCCTGGGACGCCGCCGAGGTGCTGCGCGAACTCGAAAGCGCTTGCGTCGTGCAGGATCTCGACCTGCTCGCAGCGCAGGTGGCCGAAGCGGTCCGGCCGGGCGATCACGTCGTCGTGATGAGCAACGGGGGTTTCGGGGGCATGCCGCACCGGATCCTGGACCAATTGGCGCGCCGCGCCGGGCCGCCGGCGGTCGGCAACGGCGGATGATCCTTTATCTGCATGGCTTCCGCTCGTCGCCGCGCTCCACCAAGGCGCAGCGGATCCGGTCGGCGCTGGACGCACGCGGGCGCGCCGGCGATTTCGCCTGCCCACAGCTTCCGGCGTCGCCGCGGGCTGCGGTGAATGTGGCGCTGGCGACGGCCGCGCTGGAGCATCCGGCCAAGCTGGCATTGGTCGGAAGCTCGCTGGGCGGCTACTACGCGACCTGGGTGGCTGAGCAGCTCGGCTGCCGTGCCGTGCTGTTGAACCCGGCCGTCTTCCCGTACCGCGAACTGGCTTCCCAACTCGGGCGACACCCGGTCTATTTCTCGGATCAGACCGTGGAGCTGACGGGAGATCATCTGGCAGAGCTGCGCGGCGCGGACACGCCCCGGATTACCCGTCCGGAGCGCTATTTCCTGATTGCCGCGACCGGCGACGAGGTGATCGACTGGACCACGATGGCAGCCAAGTACTCGGGCTGCCGGCAACGCGTGATCCAGGGCTCCGATCACGCGCTGTCGGACTTCGACCGCTACCTGGACGAGGTGCTCGATTTCTGTGATGGACTGACCTGAGGCGAAGCGATGAAACTGAAGGGAAAGGTGGCTGTCATCACCGGCGCGGCGCAGGGGATCGGCTATGCAACGGCTCGAAAATTTCTCGACGAGGGGGCAACGGTCGCCCTGGTGGACCTGTCGGCCGACGCGCTGCAGGCGGCCCGTTCGGCGCTGAAGCTCAATGGCGAGATCATCGAGTCGTTCGCGGTCGACGTGACCCGGCGTGACCAGCTCGACGAGATGGTCGGCCAGCTGCGCAGCCGGTTCGGGCGCATCGACATCCTGGTGAACAACGCCGGCATCTACCGCGCCGCCGCGCCCCTCGACGTCACCGAGGAGCACTGGGACGCGGTGATGACCGTCAACGCCAAGGCGGTGTTCTTCGCCTGCCAGGCGGTCTTACCCACGATGCTCGCGCAGAAGCGGGGCAGCATCGTGAACCTCGCGTCGATGGCCGGGAAGATCGGCAACCGCAACAACCTCCCCTACAATGCGAGCAAGGCCGCGGTGATCAGCATCACCAAGAGCCTCGCCCTCGCGCACGCCAAGGACGGGATCCGGGTGAACTGCGTCTGTCCCGGGTTCGTGGAGACGGACATGTGGACGGTCGTCGCGCGCGAGCAGGGCGCCCTGATGGGCCTCTCGCCCGCGGAGTTCACGCGGCAGCGCGCCGCGCAGGTGCCGCTCGGACGGATGGAGCGCCCGGAGGACGTGGCCAACGTGATCGCCTTCCTCGCCGGCAGCCGCGCCGGGTACATGACGGGCCAGGCGCTCAGCGTCGACGGCGGCCTGGTCATGCATTAAGCCCGAGGAGGTGCGTGATGCCTCAGGTAAAGGTACTGCTCGTGGGGTTGTCCGTGACGCTCGCTCTCGCGGCGACGCCGCTTGCCGCCCAGCAGGCCCCCCCGTACGAGACGAAGAAAGTCGCCGAGGGCGTCTACGTCTACCGGCACGTGGGCCACCAGTCCATGTTCGTCGTCACGGCCGACGGCGTCGTGGCGACCGATCCCATCAGCCCCGCGGCCGCGAAGATCTACCTCGAGGAGATCCGCAAGATCACGCCGGCACCGATCCGATACGTCGTTTACAGCCACCATCACTTCGATCACATCGCCGGCGGCGCGCCCTTCAAGGAGGCCGGGGCGACATTCATCGCCCACCGTCGGGGCAAGACCACGCTGGAGCGCCTGAAGAACCCGACCGTCGTCATCCCCGATCTCGTCGTCGACGACCGCGCCGTCCTGACGGTGGGCGGCACCCGCCTCGAGCTGCACCACGTCGGACGAAACCACAGCGACAACAGCCTCGTCGTGCTGCTGCCGAAGGAAAAGATCCTCTTCGCCGTGGACTTCCTCCCGATCCGCGAGGTCCTCTTCCGCAACGTCCCCGACTCGTACATCGACGACTGGTTCGACTCGATCGACCGGGTGCTCGCGCTGGACTGGGAGCGGCTGATCGCCGGTCACCCCCGTCAGGGCGGCATCGGCACGAAGGACGACGTGCGGGCGCTCAAGGGGTACATGACCGACCTGAAGGAAGCGGTGCGCATTGCGGCGGACCAAGGCAAGTGCGCCGATCAGGCGATGAAGGACGTCAAGCTTCCGAAGTATGAGCCATGGGGCCGCTACAACGAGTTCCTGCCGGGGAACATCGAGCGGATGTGCTTCTACTGGCGGAACGGCTGGCAATAGTCGGAGGCACGCGGCCGTGAAGGGGAGAACGCGATGACCGAGACGCCGAAGCTGCTGGTCGAGAAGGACGGGCCGATCGGCTGGATCATCTTCAACCAGCCGGAGAAGCGGAACGCGGTGAGCCAGGAGATGTGGGAGCTGATGCCCGACTACGTACACGACCTCGCCACCGACGACGCCATCCGCGTGGTCGTCCTGCGCGGCGCCGGCGATCAGGCGTTCGTCGCCGGCGCCGATATCTCGCAGTTCAAGGACCGCCGCCGCAACATGGCCGACGAGGAGGAGTACCGCCGGATCTCCGGACGCGGGCAGGACGCGCTCGCCGCGCTGTCGAAGCCCCTCCTCGCCATGATCTACGGGTACTGCGTGGGCGGGGGCGTCAGCATCGCGATCACCTGCGACATCCGGCTCGCGGCGGACGACGCCCGCTTCGGCGTCCCGGCGGCGCGGCTCGGCCTCGGCTACCACTACCACGGCATGGAAAAGCTGATGAAGCTGGTCGGGCCGGCCTACACGAAGGAGATCTTCTCCACGGCCCGCACCGATTTCAGCGCCCAGGACGCGCTGCGCATGGGGCTCGTGAACCAGGTCGTGCCCCGCGGTGAGCTCGAGCGCTTCACGCGCGACTACGCGCTGACGATCGCGCGCAACGCGCCGCTCACCCTGCGCTCCGCCAAGGCGACCGTGGAGCAGCTCGTGAAGCCCGCGGGCGACCGCGACCTCGCCCTGCTCGACAAGCTGATCGCCGACTGCTTCAACAGTCAGGACTACCAGGAGGGCGTGAAGGCGTTCTCCGAGAAGCGCCGCCCGCAGTTCCGGGGGCGCTGACGCCATGAGCGACGCGCGCCTGTCTCAGGCCACCCACGGTTCACGCCGGCCTCGCGGACCCCGCTACCAATGACCGAGCTCTCTGGCCCGCGCTTCGTCACTCTGCCCGAGATCCGCCGCGCCGCCAAGCAGCGGCTGCCGCGGGAGGCGTGGAACTTCGGCGACGGCGGCGCCGAGACGGAGCGGACGCTGCGCCGTAACCGCCGCCACCTCGACCGCCTCGCCATCCAGCAGAACGTCCTCGTGGACGTGCGCGCGATCGACCTCCGGACGAGCCTCCTCGGCGTGCCGCTCACCTGGCCGGTGGCCGTCGCGCCCATGGGCGGGCTCGTCCTCTTCCATCCGGAGGGCGACGTGGAGATGGCGCGGGGCGCCGGGCGGGCCGACACGCTCCAGTGGCTCTCCGGCGCCACCGGGTGGCCGGTCGAGGACGTCGCCAAGGCGGCGTCGGGCCCGCTGATGTTCCAGCTCTACCACCACGGCGACCGCGGCTGGGTCGCCGAGCTCCTCGCGCGGGTGGAGGCCTCCGGCTACAAGGCCGTCGCCCTCACCGTGGACGTCCAGCTCTACGGCCGCCGCGAGCGCGACATCCTCGCCCGCTTCAGCCCGCGCAAGGCGATGGAGATCGCCCCCAACCCGCGCGGGCCGAACCCCGAGTACCAGGCCCGGCTCACGTGGGCGGACGTCGAGTGGTTGATGAAGACCACGAAGCTTCCGGTCGGCATCAAGGGGATTATGACGGTGCCCGACGCCCGCCGCGCGATGGACATGGGCGTGCGCCTGATCTGGGTCTCGAACCACGGCGGCCGCCAGCTCGATCACACGCAGTCGAGCATCGAGGCGCTGCCGCCCATCGTCGACGCCGTGGCGGGGCGCGCCGAGATCGTCGTCGACGGCGGCTTCTCGCGCGGGACCGACGTGGTGAAGGGCCTCGCCCGCGGGGCCAAGGTGGTCGCGCTCGGGCGGACCGCGCTGTGGGGCCTCGCCGCCGACGGGGCCGCCGGCGTCGCGCGTGTCTTCGAGATCCTGCGCGACGAGATCCGCACGACGATGGGACTCTGCGGCCGCACGAGGCTCGCCGACCTGTCGCCCGACCTGATCATCAGGGTCGACTGAGGCGCGCGCTCAGCACCTCACCGGATACGTGAGCACCAGGCGGTCCGCCGGGTACCGCGTCGTCCCGTCGAAGCATCCGACGATTCGCTGGACAGGGTCCTCGACGTCCCGGCTGTCGCGCCCTCGCTGCAGCTCCAGGTGCACGTGCTCGTAGCCGGGCCACGCGCGCTGCCCCGTCGTGCCGACGGCGCCGATCCGCTGGCCGCGTCTGACCGCTTCTCCGGGCGTCACGGAGATCGCGGAAACATGGCAGTAGACCGTGCGGTAGTCATGGGGATCGTGGACGATGACCACGATCAGACCGCACAGGTCACGGCTGTCCCGCGCCACGCTGACGCGCCCGTCGGCCGCGGCGAGCACGTCGGCGCCGATCCTGCCCGCGATGTCGATCCCGCGATGAGGGCTGAGCCGCGGGTAGCCTTCGCCGCCCAGCCAGTCGCCGAAGCCGGCGATGATGCGTGGGGCGCCACCTCCCGGGGCCGTGACGACGCCCAGAACGCGCGTCAGCGGCAGCACCACGAGGAAGAGTGTCGCCACCGCATTGACGAGCACGCCGATGACCCGAACGCGCCCGCCGCTCCGGGAGCGCCGTGCGAATCGGGCGAGGGAGCGCACGAACGCGACCGACAGCAGCCCGGCGCCCACCACGGCCAGAGTCGGAAAGAAGAATCGCGGCGCCCATTGGCCGATCGTGGCCCAGGACGCGCCCACCCACACCAGTGCCGCGATCGGCGCGGCGAGCCAGCTGGCCACGCGCGACGCGGCTATCGGTAGGCGCGCGGGAAGACGCTCACGGAGCGGGTCACCTGGCTCGGCTCCGCCAGACAGACCTCGGCCGCCTGCCGCCAGCGCGGATAGTGCGGCGTCTTCCGGTGCGCCTCGAGCGCCGCCTCGTCCCGGTAGACCTCGTAGAAGAAGAAGTGGTTCGGGTCCGCCTGGTCCTGGACCACGTCGAAGCGCAGGCACCCGGGCTCGTCGCGCACGGAGCACGTCGAGTCGTCCTCGGCGGCCTCGAGGAACTTCGCGCGCATCTCCGGCTTCACCTTGAGCGACACCACCAGCACGAGCATCGAGCCTCCCCCCTCAGGCGAGCTCCGGGATCACCCAGCGCGGCGCGCGGCCGGCCGCGACGCGCTGGATGTTGTCGAATCCGTTCCGGAACCTCGCCGTCCAGTTTTCCCACGTCGGCCCGGCGGAATGCGGCGTGAGCGTGACGTTTGGCAGCCGGAGGAGCGGATGATCCGGCCTCGGCGGCTCCTCGACCAGCACGTCGAGCCCGGCCGCGGCGATCTGCCCGTCGACGAGCGCCCGGTGGAGCGCCGCCTCGTCCACGACGGGCCCGCGACAGGTGTTGATGAGGATGGCGCCCGGCCTCATCACCGCGAACTCCCGTGCCGCCAGCATGTTCCGCGTCGTGTCGTCGAGCGGCACGTGCAGGCTGACCACGTCCGAGGTGCGGAGCAGCTCGGTGAAGAGCACGAAGCGCACGCCAAGCGCGTCCTCCTGGTCTTCGGTGAGCCGCGCGACGTCGTAGTACTGCACGCGCATGTCGAACGCCGCGGCGCGGCGCGCCACCTTCTTGCCGATGTTGCCGAGGCCGACGAGGCCGAGCGTCTTGCCGGCCAGCTCGTAGACTCGGGTGTCCGCCGCGTTGCCGACCCGCCACTTGCCGGCGACGACGTCGTTGTGGAACCGGACGAGCCGCTTCTGCACGGCGAGCATGAGCATCAGCGTGTGCTCGGCCACGGCGATCGCGTTGGCGCCGCCGTTGTTGGCCACGGGCACGCCCGCCTTCCGCGCCGCCTCCAGGTCGACCCGGTCGTACCCGGCGCTGAGGAGCTGGACCAGCCGGAGCTTCGGCGCCGCGCGGAAGAACTCGCCGCCCATCTGGCGGGCGAGGCCCAGGTAGTACTCGGCGTCCGCCGCCGCCTGGTAGAACGCCGGCGTGCCGGGGTCGGCGACCACGAGCTCGAAGCCGGGTGGCGCCAGCGATCGGGCGATGTCGAGGATCGCGTCGGGCTGCGTGGGTGCGAACAGGATCTTGCTCATTGGTCGCCGCGCGTCGCTCATTGCTGCGCCAGCGGGATCGTGGCCGTCACGGCGGGCTCCGTGCCGAGGACGCGTGTGGTGTGCCCCTTACCCGTCGTGTCCTCGACCAGCCGGGCGTCGCCGGCGCCGAAGACGTGCGTGCTGCCGTCGCTCAGGCCGATCTCGAGCCGGCCCGCGAGAATGATGACGAACTGGCGGCGCGGCGCGGGATGCCAGTCGAGGAACTGGCCGACCGGCCACACGCGGAACGCGATCTGCGTCGCCGCCAGCCCCTTCGTCCATTCCGTCGTCCGGCCGAGGTCGATCGTGTCGATGCGCGATTGCCCGTCGGCGCTGCTGTAGAGCCGGAACGTTCCCATCGAGCCCTCCCCTTCACGTCGTCGGAATGATGCGTCGCTCGTGCGCGCCCGATAGTAGCAAATGTTATCCTTCCGGCGTCACGCCCGGGGGATCGGTCGCTATCTTTGGGGGTGCGGAGATGAGGGTTCGGCTCGCGCTCGGCGCGCTTCTGCTCGTCGTGGTGGTCCTCGCCGGCGCTTCCCCGGGGCACGCGGCGCCCGAGGGGACGCTGACGTGGGGCGTCCACGTGACGCTCGTCAACCGCTGGCTCGACCCCGGCGAGACGGAGGGCCTCATCACCCCGTTCATGGTCCTCTACGCACTCCACGATGCACTGGTCAAGCCGATGCCGGCCTCACTCACCACCCCGAGCCTGGCGGAGGCGTGGACCGTCTCGAAGGATGGCCTCACCTACGAGTTCGTCCTCCGCAAGGGCGCCAAGTTCCACAACGGCGACCCGGTGACGGCGGACGACGTGAGGTTCTCCTTCGACCGCTACAAGGGCGCCTCCGCCAAGCTCCTGAAGGACAAGGTCAAGGAGATCCAGGTCGTGGCCACGAACCGCGTCCGCTTCCTGCTGAAGGAGGCCTGGCCGGACTTCATGGCCTTCTACGGCACGTCGGCCACCGGCGCCGGCTGGATCGTGCCGAAGAAATACGTCGAGAGGGTCGGCGAGGATGGGTTCAAGAAGGCCCCGGTGGGGGCCGGGCCGTTCAAGTTCGTCTCCTTCACGCCGGGCGTCGAGCTGGTCCTCGAGGCGTTCACGGACTACTGGCGGAAGGCGCCGCACGTGAAGCGCCTGGTCATGCGCAGCATTCCCGACGAGTCGACCCGGGCAGCCGCCGTGAAGACGGGCGAGGTCGACCTGGCCTATCTGTTCGGCGGAGCGCTCGCGGAGGAGCTGCGGCGCTCGCCCGGCGTGAAGATCGTCGCGCCGTTGCTCTACGGCATGTACTGGCTCGACTTCCTCGACCAGTGGGAGCCGAAATCTCCGTGGCACGATCGCCGCGTGCGCCTGGCCGCGAGCCTCGCCATCGACCGCCAGGCCATCAACCAGGCCGAGATGCTCGGTCTCGGGCGGACGACGGGCTCGTTCGTGCCGCCGACGTTCGAGTTCGCGCTGCCCATCGACCCGCCCCCGTACGATCCCACGCGCGCCAAGCAGCTCCTCGTCGAGGCGGGCTATCCGAACGGGTTCGACGCGGGCGACCTCACGCCGCTCCCGCCCTACACGTCGCTGGGCGAAGAGGTCGCGGACTTTCTCCGGGCCATCGGCATCCGGGCGAAGGTCCGCACGATGGAGCGCGCCGCCTTTCTCTCCGCCTGGCGAGAGAAGAAGCTGAAGGGGCTCCTCATCGGCGCCACGGGGGCGGCGGGCAACGCCGCGGCCCGGCTCGAGCCCTTCGTGACCAGGGGCGGCATGTACTCGTACGGCGTCGTGCCCGAGCTCGAGGACCTGTTCCAGCGCCAGGCCAAGGAGCTGGACCGAAAGCAGCGCGAGACCATGCTGCACCGGATCCAGAAGATGGTCGCCGAGCGCGTGCTCGTCGCGCCGCTGTTCCAGCAAGGCTTCATCTGGGGGGTCGGGGCGCGCGTCGAGGAATCCGGCGCCGGGCTGATCCAGGGCTACCCGTACGCGGCGCCGTGTGAGGACCTGAGGCTCCGATGAACCTCCTCCGGCCGCTCAGCCGCCATCTGGCCGTCAACGGGCTTCGGCTCCACGTCCTCGACTGGGGTGGCGGCGATCGCACGCCGCTCCTGCTCCTGCACGGGTTCACGGGGCACGCGCACGCCTGGGACACCCTCAGCCTCGCGCTGCAGCCGCACTTTCACGTCTACGCGCTCGACCAGCGCGGTCACGGAGACAGCGATCCGGCGGACGTCTACAACGCGGTCGCGGCGTTCGACGACATCGCCGGCGTCGTCGACCAGCTCGGCCTGACCTCGCTGGTCCTCGTCGGGCTCTCGATGGGCGGCCGGAACGCGATGTACTTCGCCGCCAAGCGACCCGACCGCGTCCGGACGCTGGTCGTCGTGGACATCGGTCCCGAGATCAGCACGCGCGCGGCGCTCCCCTCGGCCGGGCCGGCCGAGCCCGACACCTGGGAGAGCATCGAGCAGGCGGCGCAGCACCTCCACCGCGCGAATCCGTACCCCGGCATCCACTACTACCGCTGGGTCGTCTCGTCTAGCCTCCGGCAGCGCGCCGACGGGGCGCTGGTGTGGGCCTGGCACCCGAGCATCAAGGAGCGCCGCTCCCAGGCGGACGTCGACTGGTGGGCCATCCTGCGCGCGATCACGTCGCCGACCCTGGTGCTGCGGGGGGCGGAGAGCCATGTGCTCGACCGCGACGTCGCCGAGCGGATGGCGAAGGAGCTCCCGCGCGGGACGCTGATCGAGATCCCGCGTGCGGTCCACACGCTGCACGAGGACAACCCCGAGGCCGTCCTCGCCGCCCTGAAGGACTTCCTCGGCTTCGCCTGACACACGCCCGCGGTCCGAGCTCAGGAGAGCACCAGCCGGCGGAAGGCCTCCGCGTAGCGCGCGCCGACGCGCTTGCCCTCGCGCTCGCCCCAGCCGCGCAGGAGCCCCTCGACCCACTCTCCCCCGCCGACCTGGGACGCGTGCGCCCGGAGCGCCGCGCACTTGACGTCGAAGGTGTCGCCGATGTCGATCCACGCGTTCGGCTCGAGCGCCCCCACGATCAGGACCTCCTTGACCTTGTGGGGCTCGAGGCCCTCGCCCAGGAGCTCGGGGAAGATCGCTCGCGTCTCGGCGGACGGAAACACCGCGTCGAGCGCGGCGCTGGCGACGGCCCGGTGGTCGGGGTGGTTGAGATAGTTGTCACCGTACCAGCGCGGCGTCGGATCGCTGCACACCACCACGTCGGGACGCTGCTGACGGATGACGCGCGTGAGGTCGCGGCGCAGCGCCAGCGTGGGCTCGAGGGCGCCGTCCGTGTAGCCGAGGAGCACGACGTCCTTGACGCCCAGGATCCGCGCCGCCTCCCGCGATTCCTGCTCGCGTCTCGGGATGAGGCCTTCCGACCGGGGCGTGTGCTCGTTCGTGCCGGCGCCCCCGCTCGTGACCAGGCAGAAGGCAACGTCGCGGCCCTCCCGCGCCCACCGGGCGACGCTTCCCGCGACCGTGAACTCGTTGTCGTCCGGGTGGGCGGAGACGCAGAGGATCCGGCGGAGGGACGCCGCGAGCGTGTGCGGCTTGCGGTCGGCGCGGGGCATCGGGGGACAGGGTACACTACGCCTAAGAAATGGAGGAGCTCACCATGCGCCTCACGCGGCTCGCGCTCGTCGTCGTCCTGCTCCTGCTGCCGCCCGCCGCGCGGGCCGAAGTCGTCGTGCAGGCGTACGAGCTACCGAAGGGCGGCGGGCCGCACGACGTCGCGGTCGGCGCCGACGGCGTCGTCTGGTACACGGCCCAGCGCGCGGGGCAGCTCGGGCGGCTCGATCCCGCCACCGGCAAGGTCGAGCTGATCCCGCTCGGCGCGGGCGCCGCCCCGCACGGCGTGATCGTCGGGCCGGACGGCGCGCCGTGGGTCACGGAGGGCGGCACCAACGCGATCGTCCGCGTCGATCCGCAGACCCGCGCGGTGAGGCGCTGGCCGCTGCCCGAAGCGCGCGGTTACGCGAACCTCAACACGCTGACCTTTGACAAGCGTGGCCGCGTCTGGTTCACCGGCCAGAGCGGCGTCTACGGCCGGCTCGACCCGAACAGCGGCGCGATGCAGGTCTGGGACGCCCCGCGCGGCCGCGGCCCCTACGGCATCGCGACGACGCCGGACGGCGCCGTGTACTACGCCTCGCTCGCCGGCAGCCACATCGCGCGCGTGGACCTCGACACGGGCGGCGCCACGGTCATCGAACCGCCGACGAAGGACCAGGGCGCGCGCCGCGTCTGGTCGGACGGGAAGGGCCGGATCTGGGTCAGCGAGTGGAACTCCGGGAACGTGAGCCGCTACGATCCGGCGACGAGCGCCTGGAAGACGTGGAGGCTCCCCGGCGCAGCGCCGCGCGCCTATGCCGTCTACGTGGACGACAAGGACATGGTCTGGCTCTCCGACTGGGGGGCGAACGCGATGGTCCGCTTCGACCCGGAGACCGAGAAGTTCCAGGCGTTTCCGAGCGAGCGCGGCGGCGCGAACGTGCGCCAGATCCTCGGGCGCCCCGGCGAGGTGTGGGCGCCGGAGTCCGGCGCCGATCGGCTCGTCGTCTATCGCACGAAGTGACGCCGTGAAGCTCCTCTTCTTCGACGACTTCAGACTGGGCGTGCTCACGGGCGACGCGGTCGTCGACGTGTCGCAGGTGGTCCGCGACATTCCGCACACCGGGCCGCACGATCTCGTCAGCGGGCTGATCGAGCGGTTCGCCGACTACCAGGGGCGCCTGGCGGACGCGGTCGGGCGGGGCCGGGGCGTGCCGGTCGGCCAGGTCAGGATCCGCCCTCCCCTGCCGAAGCCGTACAACATCGTCGCGATGGCGGTGAACTACATGGAGGACGGCACGCGCGCCGAGCCCGCACCCATCAACGCGTTCCACAAGTCCCCGAACGCCGTCATCGGCGACGGCGACACCATGGTGCTGCCCGACGTCCCCGCCACGATCTTCGAGGGCGAGGCGGAGGTGGCGCTGGTGATCGGCCGGCGCGCCTCCCACGTGCGCGCGGCGGAGGCCATGAGCTACGTCTTCGGCTACACCAACTTCATCGACGGCTCCGCGCGCGGGCTGCCGCCGGCCGGCAACACGTTCTACCAGATGAAGTCGCGCGACACCTTCGCCCCGATCGGACCCTGTCTCGTCACCGCCGACGAGATCCGCGACCCGCACAGCGTCCAGATCCGCCTGTGGGTCAACGGTGAGCTCAAGCAGAACTTCAACACCAGCGACATGGCCCACAAGATCCCGCGCTGCCTGGAGTGGGTCACGTCGATCCACGCCCTCGAGCCCGGCGACATCGTGGCCACCGGCACCAACCATCGCGGCCTCAGCGGCTTCCAGAACGGCGACCGCGTCGAGCTCGAGGTCGATGGCCTCGGCCGGCTGACCTTCGGCGTCCGCGACGACCTCAAGCGCACCTGGGCGCGCGAAACCCGCCTCGATCGCCAGAACAAGGCTCAGGAGGGAACGACGCCGCAACTCACCGGGAAATACTCGCCAGCACCGGCAGGACCTCGCGCGTGAAGCGCTCGAGCTGGGCGAGCTGGTCGTGGCCGATGAAGCGTACGCAGAGGTCGGTGACGCCGGCCGCGGCGTAGCGACGGAGGGCGGCGATCACCACGTCGGCCGGCCCGAGGCCCATCGTGCCGCGCTGGTGGACGCCGCCGCCGTAATAGGCGTCCAGGAACGCCCGCGTGTCGCGCTCGGCCGCGCGCGGGTCGTCGTCCATCCGCACGGTCGTGTACACGCACAGCGGGAAGTCGGCGCGCGGCCGCCCGCGACGCGCCATCGCCTCCTCGGCGCGCTCGCGCACGAGCCGGCACTCCTCGGCGTCGATGTAGGTGGTGATGATGCCGTCGCCCAGCCGGGCGAACCGGTCGAACTGCGCGTCCAGCAGCTCACCGCGGTTGCCGGCGGTGATGAGCACCGGCGGGCCAGCCGCCGTCCACGGCAGCGGCCCGATCGTGTGGTCCTCCAGCGTCCAGTCTTCTCCCGCCCGCATCACGGGCTCGCCACGCCACAGCAGACGCCAGACCTCCACGTGCTCTTCGAGGCGCCGCACGCGGCGCTTGTGGTGGGCGCCGCAGGCCGCCCACTCGCGCTCGGCCGACGGCAGGCTCCAGCCCACACCCAGGCCGAGCACGACGCGCCCGCGCGAGATCTGGTCGACGTTGGCGATCTGGTGCGCGAGCACGACCGGATGGCGCAGCGCCGGCAGCAGCACCGCGGTGCCGAGCCGCACGCGCGTCGTGATGCCGGCGAGATAGGCGAGCGTGGTGAGCGGCTCCAGGCGCGGCTTGGCCACCACGCTATCGCCGACCCACACGGCGTCGTAGCCGGTCTCGTCGGCGAGCCGCGCCATCGTCCAGCATTCCTCGAGCGGCGGCCGCCGCGCCGACTGCATGACGACGCCGCGGGTCGGGATGAGGATGCCGACGCGCATCAGACGCCCACTACCGGGCGCGCCAGTGCCCTTCGACCCACACCCAGCCGCCTCCGCGCGGCGCCCAGTGCGGGGCGACCCAGACGTAGCCGGGCTGGGCCGGCACGGCGTAGTGGCCCGGCACCCACACGTAGTTGCGGCCGCGCCACGCCCAGTGGCCCGCGACCCAGACGTAGCCCGGCGCCGGTGGAACCGGCACGACTTCGGCCTGCACCGGCGGCGGCGGGGGCGGCGCCGCCACGACCACCGGCCGCGGCTCGGCCACGACGCACCCGGAGAGCAGCAGTCCGACGCATCCGCCCACCACCATTCGACGCACGATCTGTCCACTCAACGCGCGGTCCTCCGTCTCGCGACCGGAAATCGCCCTTGCCCGCTTCGACGCCCGAGCGCCGCGGAGCGTTTACACCTGCCCCGTCCACGACGGCTCGGCGACCTCGCGCCAGCGGGCGCGAATCCGAGCGAACTCCTCGGCGCCCAGAGCACCGGCCTCGAGCGCCGCGGCGTTCTGCCCCCAGCGCTCCGGCCTGGTGGTGCCCACGATCGCGGTATGCACGCCCGGCACGCTCAGCGTGAAGCGCAGCGCGGTCGCGGCGCCGCCGGCCCGGGCGCGCAGGAACTCGTAGTCGAGCGCCCGTAGCCGTGTCCAGTACGGTTGATAGTACGGCTCCGCCGGCTTGCGCGCGTAACGCCACGCGGCGTTGGCAAGGGGGCGCTTGGCGATGACGCCGAGGCCGCGCGCGCGGGCCAGCGGCAGCGTGAGGTCGATCGCCTCCTGGTCGGCGATGCTGACCGACGTCTGCAGCGCGTCGAAGCGCCCGCACTCGACCGCGAAGCGCGCCGCCTCGCCGTCGCCGCTGTAGCCGATGTAGCGCGTGAGCCCGCGCTCGCGCGCCCGCTCGAGCGCCGCGATGACGTCGCCCTTGCGGAGCTCGGCCAGCGAGCAGCTGTGCAGCTGGATCAGGTCGAGGCGGTCGGTCGCCAGGCGCTCGAGGCTGCGCTCGATGCTGTGGAGCAACGCCGACGGCCGCCAGTCGGCCCGGCTCCAGCCGCGCGCGTGGCCACACTTCGAGAAGAGATGGAACTCTCGCCGCCGCGCCCCCACCGCCCGGCCGATCAGCACCTCGCTGTCCTCGTAGCACTCGGCGGTGTCGATCACGTTGAGCCCCGCGTCGAGCGCGCCGCCGAGCAGGCGCGCCACGCTGCGCTCGCTCACCCGCTGATAGCCGATCTCCGAACCGCCGAAGCCGAGCACGCTGACGGTCATGTCGGTCCGACCGAATCGGCAGCGCTCCATGGCTGCGAGCATACCCCGTCGAATAGCTGACGCCCGGGCGCCGTCCAAGCCACCAGAAGCGATGCTCCAGGGCCGGCCGACCGGCAAGGAGGAATGCGATGAAGCCGTTCGGTCTTGCGGTGATGCTGGCGGTGCTCCTGCTCCCCGGCGTGGCTCTGGCCGGCTCAGCGACCGACGCCGCCCTCGGCCTCGGCGCCTTCGCGGTGTTCAACCAGATCCTGTCGGGCACCGGCGTGTTCGGCGCGCTCGCTGCCCCGGCGCCGGTCGTCGTCGCCTCGCCGCCGGTCTACGCGCCCGCGCCCGTCTACGTCGCGCCGCCGGCGCCCGTCTACGTGACGCCGCCGCGTCCGGTGTACGTGGCGCCGCCGCCACCGCCCGTGGCGTACTATCCGGCGCCGCCCGTCTATTACGGCCCGCGCTTCGTGTACGCGCCGCGCTACCACGGCTGGGGCCATCGCTGGGACCGGGATGGCTGGGAGCGCCACCGCTAGCAGCTGCCCCAGAATCGCGGAGCGCCCCGGCTGCGGCGGGGCGCTCCGAACGATGGCCCTCGCCTCGCCGGTTGCGTAGTCTAGTCGACCAGCGAGGGAGGGCTTCATGAAGATCACCCACGTCACCACGCATCTGCTCCGCACGCCCGCCGACAACCCGCTCGTCGTCGGGTTGCCGGCGCCGACCGACACCCGTGAGTTCGTCACCCTGGAGCTCGGCACCGATCAGGGCCTCGTCGGCATCGGCCTCACGTTCTTCGGCGGCGCGCTGACCGGCGCCCTGCGAGCCGCCGTCGACGGCCTGGCCCGGCTGGTGGTCGGCGACGATCCGACGCAGACCGAGGCCATCGCCGCCAAGCTGCGCCGCGCGGCCGGCAGCTCGGGCCCCGGCGGCATCTTCACGCTGGCGCTGTCGGCCATCGACATCGCGTGCTGGGACCTGAAGGGCAAGGCGCTGGGCTGGTCGGTGTGCGCGCTGCTCGGCGGCCTGCGCGAGCGCGTGCCGACCTACGCCAGCGGCGCCCTCATGCGTCCGCATCCGATCGACTATCTGGCCAAGGCCGGCCCGCGCCTGCGCGACCTGGGCTTCCGCCAGATGAAGATGCAGTGCGGCAGCGAGCCCAGCATCGCGGCGTCGGTCGAGCGCGTGCGCGTGATGCGCGAGGCGATCGGCCCCGACGTCGACCTCATGTGCGACATCAACCAGCTGTGGAGCGTCGATCACGCGATCGAGGTCGGCCGCCGGATCGAGCCCCATCACCTCTTCTGGCTCGAGGATCCGACGGCGCACGACGACTATCCCGGCCTGGCCCGCATCGCCGCCGCGCTCACCACCCCCATCGCGGCCGGCGAATACCACTACGGCATCGCGCCGTTCCGTCACCTGCTGGAGGCGCGCGCGATCGACATCCCGATGATCGATCTCCTGCGCGTGGGCGGCATCACGCAGTGGATGAAGGTGGCCGGCATGGCGGAGGCGTTCAACCTGCCGGTAGTCAGTCATCTGGTCCCGGAGATCCACGTGCACCTCGTGGCGGCGGCGCCCAACGGCCTCACCGTCGAGTACATGCCGTGGACGCTGCAGCTGTTCGAGGAGACGCCGAAGCTCGAGCGCGGTCAGCTCGTCGTACCGGCGAAGCCGGGGCTGGGGCTGGCGTTCGATCAGGCGACGGTCAAGCGCTACCAGATCGCCTGAGTGAATGATCGCGGCCGGCGGCCCCGCGCCGCCGGCCGTGTCGGGCGCCCTTCCCGAAACGCTGGACCACGCCCGGGCGGCCGTGCCGACGGCCGCGCTCCCCGCGGCGCGCTCACCACCGCTAAGCGACGAGATTCCCGCGCATCCGTACACGCCGACGCGTTTGGCACCGCCGTTGCCGAGGCGAGACACCGTGAACGCGAAATCACTCGGCATGGCCGTCGTCCTTCTCGCGACCGTCGCCTCCGTGGCCGATGCGGTCGAGCGCCCGCCGGATCCGGTGCTGCGCGTCGAGCTCGACCACGACCGGCTGACTCTCGAGGCTCGCGACCAGCCGCTCGGCCGCGTCGTCGACGAGCTGAGCCGGGTGACCGGCGTCGCGGTCCACCTGCGAGTGCGAGTCGACGCCACGGTGACGGCCTCGCTGAGGGGCGTCCCGCTGGAAGCCGGCCTCCTCCGGATCTTCGGCGCCGACACCAATCTCGTCTTCTCGTACCCCAGCGCGTCGACGGCCCTGCCGGCGGAGTTGTGGGTCTGGCCCGATCGGGCGCAGGCCGTCGCGGCCGACCTGCGGCCGCTCGACTCCGACGAACCGCCGCTCGCCAACGCGGTCGCCATGCTTCACGATCCGGATCCACGCGCCCGAGCACGCGCCGCGGCCGCGATGGCCGCGACCGGCGACGACTCGTTCGTCGATCTGCTGGCACGGATCGCGCGGGATGACCCCGAGCGGGCCGTGCGGGCGGCCGCCGCCGATGCGCTCTCCGAGATCGGCTCATGGCGCGCGCTGGCCGCGCTCAAGTACGTCACGCAGGCCCAACCCCGGGCGTTCACCACACACAATGGAGACCAGCCATGAAGACCGTCTTCGCAAGCGTCGTTGTCGCCGTCGGGTTGCTGCTCGCCGGCGTCGTCCCCGGCCGCGCCGAGACGATCACGGGGACGTTCAGCTACGTCAGGACCGATCCGTCGAACGGTTCGACGGCGACTCGGCCGATCGCGTTCGCGGAGGTCGAGATCTGGCGCTGCGGGCCAGCCTTCCTCGGCTGGTGCACCTGGGGCGGCGTGACGAAGGTGACGACCGACGCCAACGGCGTCATCAGCGCTCCGATCCCGTTCGTTGGAAGCGGAGCGATCTATGCCGTCCGCGTCGCCGCGGTCAACTTCGGCGCCGTGGTCTGGAGCGACGTGTTCCACACGACCGGCTTCTACAAGGAGCCCGGTGAGCCGGGTCCGCAGATCCACCGCACGGTATCCATGGCGACCGACACCCTGGACTTCAGCTTCACGTTCTCCGATCCGACGATCGCGGCCCATTACAACATCGCCGAAGTCGGGCGGCGTGCGTTCAGCTACGCCATCGCTCGCCGGGACCCCCGCGAGGGCGATCCGATGCCGCGCATCAATTACGAGCTGACCACCCTCTCACCGGCGCCGACCGGCACGTACTACGACCCGGTACGGCGCACCGTCATCATCTCTCCCAATTTCACGGGCGGCTCGGGCAGCGTGGGCGGCTTCGAGGATTTCGTGACCCTCCACGAGACGGGGCATTACCTGCAGCACCACATCAGCACGTTCTTGGCGTTTCCCTCGAGTCACGACGGCTGCACGGCGAGCATCGGCTCCGGCATCTACAACAGCGCCGAGCATGCGTGGATGGAGGGATTCGCCGACTACTTCGCGCAGGCGGTGCGGCTGTCGCTGCCGGCCGGGACGTTCGTCGGGGCGTTCGGCAACGGGGGGACGGTGACCGGTGGCACCAGTATCATCGCAACCCTCGAGGCTCCCGCCGCCTGTGCCACGGTCGGTGCGACGGCGCTCGACTCGTCGGTCATTGCGACGGTGATCGGGGAGACCGCCGACCATCCCGAGCTGATCGGCGTGGCAGCGGCGGACCCGCTGCTGTTCGCCGGCGTCGTCGGCGGCGCCATCGCACTGGCGCCGGCGCACACGGTCACCTCCGACATGGTCGAGGACTTCGTCGCCGGGACGCTGTGGGACCTCTTCGACATGCCGGGCGATCCCAACGGCGCCGGGGGCACGCTCGGCCCCGAGACGTTCGACACGCTGGCGCGCCAGGACCGCGACGTGTTCCAGATCTTCGATCACGAGCTCGGCGCGCTCGGCCGGTGGCCGACGATCCTCGACTTCCACGAGGCGTGGGTGGCGCGGGGGCTGGACGCCGTGGGCATCGATCGGATCATGGAGGCGGCGCCGATGGCCGTGCCGGCCGCGACGCTCGAGCCGGCCCGGGTGCGCAACGGCCTCGAGGGAGGCCAGCAGGTGACGCGTCGTCCGGACGGTCGGATCGCGATCGTCGTGCGCGGCAACTTCAACTCTCTGATGACGGAGAGCCAGTGCCCGCCGCCGGCGCCTCGCCCGCTGCCGTCGCTCAGCGGACCCGGCGTCGTCTGGTCGCCGACGCCGGGAACCCTTCCGACCTTCACCGCCACCTGTGCGTGGACGGGCTGGGACGCCCTCGGGGTCGGCGGGATGAATGCCGAACCCGCGGCCGTGGTGCTGCCGGATGGCCGCCTGCAGGTCTTCTATCGGAAGGGCGACGGCAGCTTCTGGATCATCGGCCAGCGCACGGATGGAAGCTGGGTGCCGCCGGGATCGCTGGGCGGCGTGCTGACCTCGGGCCCCGCGGTGGGCGTCAACGCCGACGGCCGGCTCGAGGTGTTCGCGCGGGGCACCGACAACACGCTCCAGCACATCGCGCAGAACGCGGTCAACGGCACCTGGGGGACGTGGATGTCGCTCGGTGGAGATCTGACGTCGATCCCGGTCGTGGTGCGCAACCCGTCGAGCAACACGCTGCAGGTCTTCGTCCGCATCAACGGCAGCGCGATCGCGACGATCTCCCAGAGCTCGCCCGGCAGCCCCCAGTGGACATCGTGGACGTCGCTGGGCGGCGGATTCACCACGGCCCCCGCGGTCGCCGTCAATTTCGACGGACGCCTCGAGGTCTTCGGCCGGGGCACGGACAACGCCCTCTGGCACAACGCTCAGGCCTCGGCCGGAGGATCGTTCGCCGGCTGGTCGTCGCTCGGGGGAGTCATCACGTCCGCTCCGGCGGTCACACGTCGCGCCGACAACACGCTCGACGTCGCCGCCATCGGCACCGACGGTGGGCTGTGGCACACCGGGCAGACGATCCCTGGCGGCGGGTACTCGGGCTGGACAACGCTGGGGACGCCGGCGGCGGTCACAATCGCCTCGGGCCCGCACGTCGAAGTCGACGCCAGCGGCACGCCGCAGATCTTCGTCCGGGCCACGGACAACACGCTCTGGGTCACGGCCGACGGCATCAGCGCGAACTGGCAGGCGCTCTCGGCAAGCACGTTGAGTTTTTGATTGGATGGGGGGCCTCGAACGGGCCCCACGCCCCCCGACTGTTCGGAGCGCCCCGGCCAAGCCGGGGCGCTCCTCTGTTCGGCGTCCAGCCCTGGCGGCCCTCGTTCTCCCCGCGCGTACCTCGTCATCGCCCGGCGATGGTACGATCCGCCCGGTGAGCCCTCCGCCCGGTCCCGCCGTCGTCGCGCCGTCGCCGGCGCGCTTCGCCGCCCTGCACGAGCGCGACTACCGGCGCTACTTCGCGCTGAGCCTGCTGTCGATGACCGCCGACAACATCGAGCACGTCATCAGCTACTGGGTGATCTTTCAGAAGTTCCACTCGCCGACGCTCGGCGGGTTCGCCGTCATCAGCCACTGGCTGCCGTTCCTGCTCTTCTCCGTCTACACCGGGGCGCTGGCCGACCGCTACGACTGCCGCAAGCTGATCCAGGTCGGGCAGGCGCTGTTCATGCTGGCCTCGCTGACGTGGGGCGTGCTCTTCCTCACCGACTCGCTGCGCATCTGGCACGCCGCCGTGATCCTGCTCGTTCACGGCGCCGCCGGCGTGATCATCTCGCCGGCGGTGCAGCTCATCATCCACGACGTCGTTCGGCCGGGTGAGCTGCCCAGCGCGATCCGGCTCAACGCCAGCGCGCGCTACCTGGCGATCCTGCTCGGCCCGGCCATCGGCGGCGGTCTCATGCTGCTGCTGGGGCCGGCCTGGGGGCTGCTGACGAACGTGCTGCTCTATCTGCCGTTCACGATCTTCCTCATGCAGGTGCCGTACACCGGTCACGCGCGCCACGGCGCGGCGCCGCGGCCGGCCCGCCGCCCGCGCCTGGCCGACAGCTGGCGCGTGCTGGGCGAAGTGCGGGCCGACCGCCGGATCGTGACGATGATCGTGCTGGGCGGCGCCACGTCGTTCTTCGTCGGCAACGCGTTCCAGGCGCAGATGCCGGCCTACGCCCACGACCTCGGCGCCGACGACGCCGGCGCCTGGTACAGCCTGCTGCTCACCGCCAACGCCGCCGGCGCCATCGCCGGCACGCTCCTGCTGGAGACCGTGACCGCCATCCGCCCCACCACGCGAACCGCGATCGTCTTTGCGGGCCTGTGGGGCCTCACGATCGGTCTCTTTCCGGCCGCCACGAGCTACGGCGTGGCGGTGACCCTGCTGGTCCTCGCCGGCGCCTTCAACATCGCGTTCACCTCGATGGCGCAGACGCTGGTGCAGGTCCTGGCGCCGCCCCGCGTCCGCGGCGCCGTGGTCGGCCTCTTCAACACCGCCATCCTCGGCTTGCGGGCAGGCAGCGGCGTCACCGTCGGTGTGCTCGGCGCACTCATCGACGTCCACTGGTCGCTGGCGCTCAGTGCCGCCGCCGTGGTCCTGGTTGCCGCCGGCCTGCTGGTGCGCGAGTCGCGCACGCTCGAGCCGGGCGTCGCGCCTCAGTCGCAGCGATAGCGGCGGATCATCGCTGAATCGAGCTCCAGCCCGAAGCCGGGGCCGGCGGCGACCTCCAGCATGCCGTCCTTCACGGCGGGCCGATTGGCCCACAGCGCCTGCCACACGGGATCGCGCTCGGGATCGGCGAAGCACTCGACGTAGGTTCCGTGCGGCACGCCGGCCAGCAGATGCTGGGCGATCTGCGGCTCCTCGTGGTGCGCCATCTGCACGCCGGCCGCGGCGCACAGCGCCGCCGCCCGCCGCCACTCGGTGACGCCGCCGCCCTCGGAGGCGTCGAAGTTGACGAGATCCACGGCCCCGGCGTCGAGCAGGCGCCGCACGCCGTGGCTCGTGATCTCGCTCTGACCGGCGGTGATCGGAATGCGGGTGGCCTGCCGCACGCGCGCCATCATGGCGGCGTCGTCGTACCAGTGGCAGGGTTCCTCGAACCAGCGGATCTCGAGCGGCTCCACCAGTCGCGCGAACGCGATCGCGTCGTCCACCGACCAGCCGCGGTTGGCGTCGACCGCCAGGACGAAGTCCGGGCCGGCCGCCCGGCGGGCCACCGCCACGCGGGCGGCGTCGTCCGCGGGCGAGAGGCCGCCGACCTTGAACTTGCAGCCGGCCATGCCGGCCTCGCGGTAGGCCTCCAGCTCGCGCCCGACGTCGGCCAGCGTCTTGCCCTCGCGGTAGTAGCCGCCGATGGTGATGATGGGCAGCGCGCGGCGGTCGCCGCCGAGCAGCTCGCACACGCTGCGGCCCTCGGCCTTGCCGACCGCGTCCCAGATCGCGCAGTCGACGCAGGCGATCGCCTCCAGCAGCAGCTTGCGGTCGCGCTGGGCGTGGCTCAGCGCGAACATCGCCTCCCAGATGCGCTCGCGCTCGAACACGTCGCGGCCGCGGACGCACGGCGCCAGCTCCGCGTGGATGACCCGCACGATCTCGCGGCCGTCCCGGCGGTTGTCGCCGTTGTACACTTCGCTGACGAGGCCGGCGTCAGTCCGCAGCCGCGTGATGACCGTGCAGCGCGAGAGCACCGCGTAGGTGCTGCCGCCGAAGTTGCGGGTCAGCGGGATCTCGACCGGGATCGCCTCGAGGCTGTGAATGCGCATGCCCAGGCAGTCTAGCCGCGCGCCCGCGCGCGCTCAACGGGAGTCGCCATGAGTCTCTCGCCGCCCGCCTCGCCGTCCGCGAACGCCGCGATCGACGCGATGGATCGCGTCGCCCAGGCGACGCTCGCCTACTTCGCCGGCCCCGGGCGCACCACCGGCGCCCGCGTCGACCGCTGGCAGGCCCGCGACATCCTGATGCACTTCATCTACTTCCACGACGCCACGGCGTGGGGTATCGAGTCGGCGTCCCAGGGCGGCCCACCGTGGCCGGTTCCGGCCGACTCCGACACCGTGAACGAGGTCTGCCGCCGGCTGCGCGAGCACGAGAGCGTGGAGGATCTGCTCGCCCAGCTGCGACAGGCCCACGCGCGACTGATGCGCGCCGCCCGCCGCGCCCCCGATCTCGACCGGCCGTGCTTCAGACGCGCCACCGGCGAGCTGCTGACCGGCCGCCAGCGCCTCGAGCTGCTGGCGAAGCACTGGACCGAGCACGTCGACGAGCTGAAGGCAGCGACTGTTTGAAACTGGGGGCCCCGACATGGCCCCCAGACCACCCAAAGGCTCGGATCGCGCGCCGAGTTTCCCGGGCACAGAACATGAACCTCCCGTGGCTGTGCCCGACAACGCCGCCGCTGCGAGCCCCGCCTGGCGTCCCTCCGCGAGCCCCTGGGTCATCGCGGCGTCCGTCATGCTGGCCACCTTCATGGAGGTGCTGGACACCTCGGTGGCCAACGTCTCGCTGCCCCACATCGCCGGCAGTCTGGCCGCCACCAACGAAGAGGCGCTGTGGGTGCTCACGAGCTACCTGGTGTCGAACGCGATCGTCCTGCCCGCCACCGGCTGGTTCGCCGGGGCGTTCGGCCGCAAGCGGTTCCTGACGACCTGCATCGTCATCTTTACGCTGGCCTCGGTCCTGGCCGGCGCCGCCACCAGCCTCGGCATGATCATCGTCGCGCGCGTCATCCAGGGGGCCGGCTGCGGCGCCCTGCAACCGCTTGCCCAGGCGGTGCTGCTCGAGAGCTTTCCGCCCGACCGCCGGGGCGTCGCGATGGCCGTCTACGGGATGGGCGTGGTGGTCGCGCCGATCGTGGGACCGACGCTGGGCGGCTGGATCACCGACAACTATTCCTGGCGCTGGATCTTCTACATCAACCTGCCGGTCGGCCTCCTCGCCGTCCTGATGACGCAGACGTTCGTCGAGGATCCGCCCTACCTGCGCGGCGGGCGGCGCGGGCGTATCGACTACCTGGGCTTCGGGCTCATGGCGGTCGGCCTCGCCGCGCTGCAGATCCTGCTCGACAAGGGCCAGGAGGCGGACTGGTTCGCGAGCGTGACGATGCGCTGGCTGGCCGTGATCGGCGTGCTCGGCCTGGCCGGCTTCGTCGTGCGCGAGCTCACGACGGAGGCGCCGATCGTGCAGCTGCGCATCGTGAGCAATCGCAACTTCGCCGTCGGGCTGCTGCTGATCACCGTCATGGGCGCGGTGCTCTACGCGTCGCTCTCGCTGCTGCCGCTGTTTCTGCAGACGCTCCTCGGCTATCCGGCCCTGCAGAGCGGCATGGCCACCAGCCCGCGCGGCCTCGGCGCGCTCGCCTCGATGCTCGTGGTCGGTCGCCTGGTCGGCCGCGTGGACGGCCGCCTGCTGATCGCCACCGGGTTCGGCGGGCTGGCGGTCGCCACCTTCATGCTCGGCCGGCTCGATCTCGACGTGGCGATGGGCAACATCGTGCTGCCGAACGTCATCGCCGGCTTCGCGATGGGCTTCATCTTCGTGCCGCTGACGACGCTGGCCCTGGGCATGCTGCGGAACGACCAGCTCGGCGGCGCCACCGGGCTGTACAACCTCATGCGGAACCTCGGCGGCTCGGTCGGCATCGCCGCCACCACCACGCTGCTGGCGCGGGCCGCCCAGCGCCACCAGGCGCTGCTGGTGGGCCACCTCACGCCCGAGAACCCGGTCTACCTCGACCAGCTCGGCGCGCTCACGGCGGCGCTGACGCCGCAGCTCGGGGCCGGCGCCGGTGAGCAGGCGACGGCGCTCATCTACCAGACGCTGCTGCGGCAGGCGATGCTCCTGGCCTACATCGACAACTTCCGGCTGATCGCGCTGGTGTGCCTGCTGTGCGTGCCGCTGGCCTTCCTCTTCCGGCGGGTCCGCGCGCGCCCCGACGCGGCGGCGGCCGTACACTGAAAGCGAGCGCTGGGATGGAACCGACGTCGACGACCACGCAGACCTCGCCGCCCGCCACCGACGGCGGCGGGCCGCAACCAGGGCCGACGCTGCCCCGGCCGCTGTACCGTCAGCGCTGGTTCAGGCTGGCGATGGTGATCGCGCTGATCGTCGTCGCCCTCGCGGCCGGCGCCTGGTGGTGGCGCGCCTCGGGGCGGGTCTCGACCGACGACGCGTTCATCGAGGGCCGCATCGTTCGCATCAGCGCCCAAGTCGCCGGGCGCGTCGTCCGCCTCGCGGTCGCCGACAACCAATGGGTGAAGCAGGGCGACCTGCTCGTGCAGCTGGACGACCGCGAGTACCGGGCCCAGGCCGACCAGGCCGAGGCCGAGGCGCAGGCAGCCGCGGTCGCCGCCGAGAACGCGGCCGCCGACGCCCGTCGGGCCGAGCAGCTTTTCGCGCGCCAGCTGATCGCGCGCCAGGCGCTCGACACTGCACTGGCCACGGCCCGCATGCGCGCCGCCGACGCCGAGGCCGCGCGCAAGCGGGCGGCCGAGGCCGAGCTGAAGCTCGAGTACACCGGCATCACCGCGCCGGAGGCGGGGCGCGTGACCCACCGGACCGTGGAAGAAGGCGCCTACGTGCAGGTCGGGCAGGCGCTGATGACGATCGTGCCGAACGACTTCTGGGTCATCGCGAACTTCAAGGAGACGCAGCTCACGAATGTGCGGCCGGGGCAGCCGGTCGACATCAAGGTCGACGCCTATCCGCACGTCGTCCTCAAGGGGCATGTCGACAGCATCCAGGCCGGCACCGGGGCGCGCTTCAGCCTGCTGCCGCCCGAGAACGCCACCGGCAACTACGTGAAGGTGGTGCAGCGGGTGCCGGTGAAGATCGTCTTCGATCGCCTGCCCGACGATCCCAGCCGCCTCGGCCCCGGGATGTCGGTCGTGCCGGCCATCAAGACGCGCTAGCGGCCGGCGATCAGCAGCGCGAGCCGTCTCCGGCAGCTCGACCCAGAACCGGCTGCCCTCCCCTTCCACGCTGTCGACGCCGATGACGCCGCCCATCGCCTCGACGAGCCCCTTGGACAGCGCCAGACCGAGCCCGGTGCCTTCCACGTCTCCGGTCTCGGCCCCGAGACGCTCGAACGGCATGAACAGGCGCGCCTGGAGGGCCGGCGCGAGCCCGGGGCCGGCGGCGACGCCGTTGAGCGTGATCGCGTAGGCCGTGAACAGGAACGATTGCGAGGCCACCAGCCACGACAACCGGTTCACCGTCAGCCCGGCCTCGTGCTCGAGCCGCGCGCGGACCATCCGGTAGAACTCGACGTCGTCCACGCTCACCGGCGGGCGGCCTTGCTCATCGCCGGCCCGGCCGGACTTCTTCCTCGATCAGCCGCCAGATCTCGTCCACGCACGCGAGCATCGCCGGCTGGCGCTTGGCGGCCAGCGGGCGCGGCCGTGGGATGTCGACCGACACACGAGCAATAGGAAACGCTTCATGGGTTCCTCCCGCGAGCAGTCGGTGCCCGAGCGATTGCATTGTGCGCGACGACCGCGCGGCGCTCAAGCGCCGGGAGCCGATGGGGATCTACGCGCGGGAGGGACCGGGAGCCGGCGGCCGGTGCTTCGCGGTCAGGACGCGATCGACGGCGGCGAGGAGCTGTCGGACGTCCAGCGGCTTGGTCAGATAGTCGTCGGCGCCGGCATCCAGGAGCCGCTTGACCTGTCCGGGCGTCGCGTCGGCGCTCAGGACGATGACCGGTGTCGGCCGCAAGTCGGCGTCGGCGCGGATCGCGCGAAGCACGTGCTCGCCCGGAACATCCGGCAGGTGCAGGTCGAGCAGGATCGCGTCGGGACGATGCTCGCGGGCCAGCTCCAGGCCGAGACGCCCCTGCATGGCCGGGATCAAGCGCACGCCGGGGCGATGGGTGAGGACGTGGGCCACGAGCTGCAGGTTCGAGGGATTGTCTTCGACGTAGAGCACCGTGCCGTGCTCGTGCGTCGACGTCGCCACCGTCGAGCCCTGGGCCGGGGTCAGGTGAGCGGCGACCGGCGTGTCCGTCTCCGGCAGCTCGACCCAGAACCGGCTGCCCTCCCCTTCCACGCTGTCGACGCCGATGACGCCGCCCATCGCCTCGACGAGCCCCTTGGACAGCGCCAGACCGAGCCCGGTGCCTTCCACGTCTCCGGTCTCGGCCCCGAGACGCTCGAACGGCATGAACAGGCGCGCCTGGAGGGCCGGCGCGAGCCCGGGGCCGGTATCGCTGACGGTGATTCGCAGCCGCCCGGGCGACGCCTCGCGGCAGGTCACCGACAGCGTTCCACCCGGGCGGTTGTACTTGATCCCGTTCGACACCAGGTTGAGCAGGACTTGCTGGAGGCGCTGGCTGTCGGCGAGAACGTGCCGGTCGCCGACGGCCGTGGCATCCGTCTCCACGGCGATGCGACGCTCGGCGGCCAGGGGCCGCGCCAGATCGAGGACCCGCGCGATGGCATCGTGCACCTGCACGGGCTCCAGCGAGAACGACAGGCGCCCGGCCTCGATCCGCGCGATGTCGAGGACCTCGTTGATCAGCGTCAGCAGATGGCGGCCACCCTTGAGAATCTGCTGGACGCTCTCGCGATCGCGACCACCGTCGGCGGCCATCTCGAGCAGCTGTCCGAACCCGAGGATGGCATTCAGCGGCGTGCGCAGCTCGTGGCTCATGCGGGAGAGGAAGCTGCTCTTGGCCTGGTTCGCGCGGTCGGCCTCGGCCTGGGCCTGCCGGCGCCGCTCGACCTCGGCCTCCAGCGCCTCGTTGGCGTCGCGGAGCTCCAGCGTGCGCTCGCGCACGCGCTCTTCGAGCTCCTCCGCCTGACGCTTCACGCGCTCGTGGAGGCGGGCCTGGTCGATCGCGATGGCGAGTTGCGCCGCCGTTTCCCGAGCAATGCTGATCTGCTCCGGGGAGAACTCGCTCGGCGCTCCACCGAAGCTGAGTCCACCAATGAGCTCGCCGCCAGCGATCATGGGCACGACCATGTACGTGTGGACCCCGGACTGCCGCAGGGCGTCGACCTCCGGTCCGGACGGCAGCCCCGCGAGGTCGAGCACCTGCAATTCCCCTCTTCGGAGAGCCTCGACATCGCCCATGAACTCGAGGGAAAAGCGCACGCCGGGTCCCAGGTGCGTGCGGTGGCGGCCGACGCCGGCGAGCCACTCCACCGTGCCGGCGTGCAGATCGAACAGGTTCACGATCGTGCGCGGAACGCCGAGTAGATCTCGTAGCCGTCGCAGGGCGGCCTCGGCGATGGCCACCGGCGCTGTGCCGGCGATGATCGCCTGGTCGATCTCGTGCAGGACGCCGAGCCGCTCGGCATACGTCTTGAGGGCGACCTCGGCCTGCTTGAGTTCGGTCACATCGGTCGCGACGACCAGGACAGCCGGGCGGCCACCAAATTCGATGGCGTGCGACGCGACGTTCACGTCTCGCACGCGACCGTCTTTGAGCCGATGCCGCCAGGCTCCGGCGTGGTGCACGTGCGCCGGAGCATTCGCCGAGAGCGTGGCCACCGTCTCCAGGAGCCTGGGAATATCCTCATTCGGACGGATGTCGGTGATGCGCATTCGGAGAAATTCCGCGCGCGAGTAGCCGTAGTGCGCGACCGTGGCCGCGTTGACCTCCAGGAAGTCCAGCGTCGCCACGTCATACACCCACATCGGCACGGGGTTGCCCGCAAACAGGAGGCGGAAGCTATTTTCACTATCCCGAAGCGCCTGTTCCATCCGCCGCCGCTCGGTGATGTCGCGAACGATCTTGGAGGCGCCGACGATGGTGCCGGCGGGGTCCCGCACCGGCGACACCGTGAGCGATACGTCCACGTGCCGTCCGTCCTTGGTGACCCGGATCGTCTCGAAGTGATCGACACGCTCTCCCTCGGCGGCGGTCCAGCCGAACATCCGTTCGGCGGCTCGGTTCCAGGAGGTGATGACGCCCGCCAACGTCTTGCTCACGATCACATCGTCCGAGGAGTCGACGATGGCGGCGAGCCGGGTCCGCGCGATCTCGCTCTGGCGCCGCTCGGTGATATCGCGAAGAAACGCGCTGAAGACGGTGGCGCCCCCGAGTTGCAGCGGCGTGATGGCGAGTTCGACCGGGATCTCGGTCCCGTCGCGCCGAAGCGCGGTCAGCTCGATGCGGCGATTCAGCACCGGGCCCTCGCCCGTCCGGCGGAAATGCGCGAGGCCGCGCTCGTGGGCTTCGCGGTGGGCCGGCGGAACGATCGTCTCCGACAGCCGCCGGCCGACGACCGCCTCCGCGGGCCAGCCGAAGATCGCCGCGGCCTGCGGGTTCCAGCTCGTGATGCGCCCCTCGACGTCCATCGTGATGACCGCGTCGAGCGCGTGATCCACGATCAGCCGCGTACGATCCTCGCTCTCCAGCAGGGCGGCCTGCACCCGCTGCCGCGCGTGCTGCTCGCCCTCATGGGCCTCGACCAGCCGCGCGTAGAGCCGGCCGTGCTCGACCAGAAGCACCGCCAGCACGAAGCTGGCCGCCGCCAGGCCGTAGATGCGCCCGGCATAGAAACCGAGATCGAAGCGCCCGGCGTTGAAAATGGCGGCCAGGGCGATGTCGAGGAGCCACGCGCACATGACGACCATGAGCCAGACATCGAGCACCACCCGCGGCCGGCGTCGCCAGAGCACGACCAGGGCCAGCAGACTCAGCCCCCACGTGCTCGACACCACGACCCGCATCGACGCGGTGTAGTGGCTGCCCTCCATGATCGCGGGCAGCGCGCCCTGGCCCGCGGTGGCCAGCAGCGTCAGGACGGCCGCCGCGAGGAGCGCCGTCGCCACGGTCGACAGGATGGCTCCGCCGGCGCGACCGCGCGGCCGGCTCGTGTCCCATCCCTCGTCCTCGAGCATCGCGTACACGATGACGCACAGGGGAAAACCGCCGTGCCAGAACATGAACATCCAGGCGGTGCTCTGGGGCCCGGCGCCGAGGAGGCCGGTCGACGCGAACAAGCCGGGAAACGTCAGCATGTGGGAGATCGCCATGACCGCGGTGAACAGGTAGCCGCCGGCCAGCACCAGCAGCGCCCGCGAGCGCAAGAAGCCGAACTGGCCGAACAACAGGATCGCCGTGATGAGGTCGTTGACCACCAGCGCCGACTGATAGATCGGAATGAAGGCCCACACCTGCCCGAGCGGAACCTTCGCGAACGGCACCGCGGCGAGGAAGAGCGCGACCGACGCCAGCACCGTCGCGAGGGCGAGCCGGCGCTCACCGGACCCGGCCGGCAGCGTCGACAGGAAGACCCCGCCTCGGTTCAGCGTCGCCGAAGCGTCACGCAGACGGTCGCTCTCCAGCGAGGACGGACTGCACCAGCCGACGGAGCTCCTCGAGGTCGAACGGCTTGTTCAGGAACGGGGCGCCGGTGCTTTCCAGGAACTGGCGCTTCTCGCGGCTGAGCGCATCGCCGGTCACGAAGATCACGCGCCGCCGGAGGGCCGGGAACCGTCGCGCGACCTCGCCGTAGAAGCGCTCCCCGTCGAGCACCGGCATCTTCGTGTCCGAGACGACCAGGTCGAAGGGCTCGCGCTCGAGCAGCTCCAGCGCGACCGCGCCGTTGCTCGCGACGGCGACGGTGTGCCCGTCGCGTTCGAACGAGTCGGCCAGCACCTCGGCGATCGAGGCCTCGTCGTCCACGACGAGGGCAGCTCGATCCGGAACGTCGTGCCGACGCCGACCGTGCTCTCGACCGTCAGGACGCCGCCGTGCTCCTCGACGATGCTCCGGCAGAGCGAGAGCCCCAGCCCCGTCCCCTCGCCCTGGGCCTTCGTCGTGAAGAACGCCTCGAAGATCTTCTGCTGGATCTCGCGGGGAATTCCCGCGCCGGTGTCGGCGATGGCGAGCGAGACGCGGCCGGCGGCGGTATCGTGCCGGACAGTCAGGCTGAGACGGCGCGGGCGCTCCTGGCGGCGCATGGCGTGGTGGGCGTTGGTGATCAGGTTGACGAGGACCTGGTGGAGCTGATGGGGATCGGCCCAGAGCACGGGCAGACCCTCGGGAACGTCGACGACGACCTCGACGCTGTCGGTCCTGAGCTCGTAGCCGAGGAGCTCGACCGCCCCGTCGAGCACCTCCTTCAGCATGGTGCGGCTGCGCTCGGGCGGCCGCTGCCGGGCCAGCGCCAGGAAGTTGCGGACGATCCGCACGCACCGGTCGGCGGCGTCGCTGATTCGCTTGGCCCGGTGCTGGACGCTCGGATCCTGGTTGGGCCGGTGCAGCAGCTGGGCCTGCCCGCTGACGACCGCGAGCGGGTTGTTGAGCTCGTGCGCCACCCCGGCCAGCAGGGCGCCCATGGTGGCGACCTTCTCGCTCTGGAGCAGCTGCTCGGTGCGCTGGCGAACCGTCTCCTCGAGCGAGCGATTGTGCTCGGCGAGCGCCACGTGCAGCCGGCGCGTCTCGAGGAGATTGCCGATGCGCAGCAGCATCTCGAACTGCTCGAACGGCTTGGTGAGAAAGTCCCGCGCGCCCGCCGACAGGGCCCGTCGCTTCGCCTCCGCGGTCGCGTCGGCCGTCAGCACGATGACCGGCAGGTAGGCCTCGGCGGGGATCTCCGCCTTGAGCTGGCCGAGCACCGCCACCCCGTCGAGGTGCGGCATCATCAGGTCGAGCAGGACGAGGTCAGGCTTGAAGTCGCGATAGATCGCCAGGACGCGACGCGGATCGGTCGTGGTGGCGATCTCGCCGTAGCCGGCTGACTGCAGGAGCCGCTCCAGCAGCCTGACATTGACTGGCTCGTCGTCGACGATGAGGATCCGGCCGGCGGTCATGTCGTGGCCATGCGTGGCATCAGAATCGCCTTTGGGGATGGGCGCTTCGATTGTTCCAGCATAGAAGGCCGGGCGCCGGGGCACCAAGGAGAATGCACGGCCGGGACTGTCGGGGTTCCCCCGACCCAGGCGCCTGACCCCGGTCGTCCTGGTGTACGCTGGGTCGCTCCAAATCCGGAACGGGGGAGCCGCTGCCGGTCCCCCGGCGACAGGAGTCGTCGATGGGCCTGCTGGACGGCAAGGTGGCGCTGATCACGGGCGCGAGCAAGGGCATCGGGCGGGTGATGAGCCGGCTCTTCGCGCGGGAGGGCGCCGCGGTGGTGTGCACCGCGCGCTCCGGCGCGCTGGTCGAGGAGACGGCGGCGCTGATCGTCAAGGACGGCGGGCGGGCGATCGCCATCACCGGCGACGCGGCCCGGGAGGCGGACGTCAAGCGCGTGGTGGCCGCCGGGCTCGCGGCGTTCGGCACGCTCGACACCCTCGTCAACAACGCGGGCGACGGCGGGCCGACCAAGCCCGTGCAGGAGTACACCGAGGAGGACTGGTTCTACACGATCAACTCGTGCCTGACCTCCTCGTACATGTGCATCCGCTTCGTGGTGCCGGAGATGATCAAGGCCGGCGGCGGCGCCATCGTCAACATCTCCTCCGGCGCCGGGCGCCGCGGGCTGCCCTACCGCATCGGCTACTGCTCGGCCAAGGCCGGCCAGGTCGGCATGACGTTCGGCATGGCCCTCGAGCTGGCGCCGCACAACATCACGGTGAACTGCGTCGCCCCCGGGGCGATCGAGGGCGATCGGATCGATCGGGTCATCGAGGGCCAGGCCCGGGTGCGCGGCGTCTCGCCGGAGGCCATGCGCAAGGCGATGCTCGAGCGCTCGCCGCTCAAGCGCATGGCGACCGCCGACGACATCTCGGCCGCCGCGATGTTCCTCTGCAGTCCGCTCGCCCGCAACATCTCCGGCCAGGTCCTGCCCGTCAACGCCGGCGAGCCGGCCGGCTGAGACGGCGGCGTGCTACGATTCGGCCCATGACGCACAAAGGCATGAAGTTCGGCATCTTCCTGGCGCCCTTCCACAAGCTCGGCGAGAACCCTACGCTCGCCCTCAACCGCGACATGGAGCTGATCGAGTGGCTCGACTACCTCGGCTACGACGAGGTGTGGATCGGCGAGCATCATTCGGCCGGCTGGGAGCTGATCGCCTCGCCGGAGATCTTCATCGCCGCGGCCGCCGAGCGCACCCGGCACATCATGCTCGGCTCGGGCGTGACGAGCCTGCCCTATCACCATCCGTTCCTGGTGGCCCAGCGCTTCGTGCAGCTCGATCACATGACGCGGGGCCGCGCCATGCTCGGCTGCGGACCGGGCGCGCTCGTGTCCGACGCGTACATGATGGGGATCGAGCCGGTCACCCAGCGCCCGCGCATGGACGAGGCGCTCGACGCCATCATGGCCCTCCTGCGCTGCGAGGAGCCGGTGACGCTGAAGACCGACTGGTTCGAGCTGCGGCAGGCGCGCCTGCACCTGGCCCCCTACACCGAGCCGCACTTTCCGATCGCCGTCGCCAGCGTCATGACGCCGTCGGGCGTGCAGGCGGCCGGCCGTCACGGCCTCGGCGTGCTGTCGCTCGGCGCCGGGCTTCCCGGCGGGCCGGACGCGCTGGCCCAGCAGTGGAAGATCGGCGAAGAGGTCGCCGCCCGGCACGGCAAGACGATGGACCGCAAGAGCTGGAAGCTCGTCGTCAACGTGCACGTGGCCGAGGACGACGAGGAGGCGCTGCGCCAGGTCAAGCGCGCCGAGCGTCACGAGACCATCACCTACTTCGAGGAGACGCTCGGCCGGCCGCCCGGGCGCTCCGACGATCCGCTCACCGAGGGCGTGAAGATGGGCACCACGCTGGTGGGCTCCGTCGACACGGTGGTGCGCGGCATCCGCAAGCTGTGGGAGCTGAGCGACGGCGGCTTCGGCGGCCTGCTCTTCCGCGCACACGAGTGGGCCAACCGCGAGCAGACGCGCAAGAGCTACGAGCTGTTTGCCCGCTACGTCATGCCGCACTTCCAGGGCTCGGGCGAGGGGCCGCGCGGCTCCAACGAGTGGGCGCGCGGGAACCGCAAGACGATCTTCAGCCCCAACGTCGAGGCCATTCGCCAGGCCTTCACCAGCGCGGGGCGCGAGGTCCCGGCCGAGTTCCGCCAGCGCACGTCGGGGGCGCGCGACCTCGACAGCACGCCCGGCACCACGCCGTGAGTCGCCGGCGCGGATGAAGCGCAGCACCGAGCGCTTCCTGACCACGCACACCGGCAGCCTGCCGCGCCCGGACGCCCTCATCCGGACGATGTTCGCCCGGGAAGAGGGCGTGCCGGTCGACCCGGCCGCGCTCGCCGGACACATCCGGGCCGCGGTGGCCGACGTCGTGCGCCGCCAGGCGGGGGCCGGCATCGACGTCGTCAGCGACGGCGAGATGAGCAAGCCGAGCTACGCGACGTACGTGAAGGACCGCCTGACCGGCTTCGGCGGCGCCAGCCACCCGCTGCAGTACCAGGACCTGGTGGACTTTCCCGGCATGGCCCGCCGCGTCTTCGGCGATCCCGGCCGCGCGCGGCGCCGCACCCCCGCCTGCAACGGCGCCATCGGCGTCCGCGATCGCGCCGCGGCGTCGACCGACGCCGAGAACCTGCGCACGGCGCTGGCCGGGGTCGGGGTGGCGGAGGCCTTCCTGACCGCCGCCTCGCCGGGCGTCATCTCCCTCTTCTTCAAGAACGAGCACTATCCCGGCCACGAGCCCTACCTCTTCGCGATCGCCGAGGCGATGCGGCACGAGTACGCGGCCGTCGCGCGGGCGGGGTTCGTGCTGCAGGTCGACTGCCCCGATCTCGCCATGGGGCGACACATCCAGTTCGCGCAGCTCAGCGTCGAGGAGTTCCGGAAGATGGCGCGCCTGCACATCGAGGCGCTCAACCAGGCCCTCGCCGACGTGCCGCCCGACCAGGCGCGGGTGCACCTCTGCTGGGGCAACTACGAGGGGCCGCACCACTACGACGTGCCGCTGGCGGAGATCCTCGACGTCGTGTTCACCGCGCGGCCCACCGGGATCTCGTTCGAGGCGGCCAACCCGCGCCACGCCCACGAGTGGAAGGTCTTCGAGCGCGTGAAGCTGCCGGCCGGCAAGGTGCTGATCCCCGGCGTCATCGACTCGACGACCAACTTCATCGAGCACCCCGAGCTGGTCGCCGAGCGCATCGGCCGCTACGCCCGCCTCGTCGGCCGCGACAACGTCATCGCGGGGACGGACTGCGGCTTCGGCACCTGGGTCGGCCAGTCGGCGGTCGATCCGGACATCGTGTGGGCGAAGCTGGCGACGCTCGCCGAGGGTGCACGCCTGGCGACGCGCGAGCTGTTCGGCTGAGAGAGTTTTCACCTGAGCCTCACGCCCCTCTCATCGGCCGCCGGTAGGATCAGCGGGATGCGCATCCTCGTGACCTTGCTGACGCTGGTCGCGCTGCTGGCGCCCAGTGTCCCGGCCCACCCCGCGACCGCGCCCGACGAGGCGCTGCCGACCGACCCCGCGCTGACGACGGGCCGGCTGCCCAACGGCCTGCGCTACATCATCCGGCCGCATCGCAATCCCGAGGGGCGCGTGGGCATCTGGCTGCACGTGGGCAGCGGCTCGTTCAACGAGACGGAGACGACCCAGGGGCTCGCGCACTACCTCGAGCACATGGCGTTCAATGGCTCGGCGAATTTTGCGCCCGGTTCGGTGGTGCCGTTCTTCCAGTCGCTCGGCCTCGCCTTCGGCCGTGACCAGAACGCCTTCACCAGCTTCGACCAGACGACCTATCAGCTCACGCTGCCCGGCGCCGACCGCGACCTGCTCGCCAAGGGCATGCTGTTCATGTCCGACGTCGCCCTGCGCCTGAGCCTGGACCCGACGGCGATCGACAGCGAGCGCCACGTCATCCTCGAGGAAAAGCGCGCCCGTGCGAGCGCGCGCCAGCGGGTGCAGGACGAGCTGTTCGCCCAGCTCGCCCCCGAGTCGACGCTCGGCCGGCGGCTGCCGATCGGGATCGAGCCGACCATCAAGGCCGTCACCGCCACCGACTTCCGTGACTACTACACGCGCTGGTACGTGCCCAGCAACATGACCGTCCTCGTGGTCGGGGACACCGATCCGGCCACGGTCGCCGACGTCATCAGGCAGCAGTTCGGCAGCGGTCCCGCCGTGCCGCTGCCACCGCCCCGCGACGTCGGCGTCAAGCCGACGGCCGGCCCGCGCGCCATCGTGGTGACCGACCCCGAGCTGACGCGCGCCGAAGTCTCGATCGCCCGGCTGCAGCCGCCGCTGGCGCCGGTGACCACGGTGACGCAGCGGCGGCGCGAGATCGTGGAGGCGATGGGCTCCTGGGCCTTCAACCGCCGCATGAGCGCCCTGGTGGCAGCCGGCCAGGCGGCCTTCCTCAACGCCGACGCGTCGCTGGACGACTGGCCACGGGCGCTGCGCATGGTCACGGTGGCCGCCTCGGGCCGCCCCGACACCTGGCGCGCCATGCTGAGCGACCTCGGGACCGAGCTGCAGCGGGCCCGGCTGCACGGCTTCACCGAACGCGAGCTACAGGACGCGCGGGCGGCATTCGTCGCCGACGCCGAGGAGGCGGTGCGGCGCGAGACGACGCGCCCGGCCCGCGAGGTGCTGCGCGCCCTGAACCGCGCGGTCACCGCGGAAACGCCACCGATGTCGGCTACCCAGCGGCTGGCGCTGCTCCAGCGCGTGCTGCCGGGCATCACCGCCCGCGAGGTGTCCGACATCTTCGCCGCCGCCTTCGATCCGGGCCGCGCCCTCTTCATCTGCGAGCTGCCCGTCACCGACGACGTGCCGAGCGAGGCCGATCTGCTCGCGCTCGGCCGGACCGCCGTCGACGTCAAGCCGGACAAGCCGGCCGACGTGGCGCGCGCCGCCGCGCTGCTGGCCACGCTGCCCGGCGGGGGCGCCGTGGTGGACAGCCGGACGCACGCGGCCAGCGGCATCACCTCGATGTGGCTCGACAACGGCGTGCGCGTGCACCACCGCTTCGTGGACCAGCGCAAGCACGAGGCGACCATCGCGATCACCCTGGCCGGCGGCGTCATCGAGGAGACGGCGGCCAATCGCGGCATCACCGAGGCCGCGCTGCGGGCCTGGCAGCGGCCGGCCACCAGCACGCTGTCCAGCACGCAGATCCGCGACCTCCTGACGGGCGCCAAGGTGCGCGTGCGCGCCGGCATGACCGGCGACACGGTGAGCCTCAGCGTCTCCGGCGATCCAGCCGAGCTGGAGCGCGGGCTGCAGCTCGCCTACCTGCTCCTGACCGATCCCCTCATCGAGACGGCCGCGCTCGAGCAGTGGAAGGACGCCGAGGCCCAGCGGCTCCACGAGCGCAAGCGCCAGCCGATGCAGGCGCTGATGGACGTCCAGACCGCCGCGCTCTATCCGCCGGGCGAAACGCGCCCCCAGTCGCTCACCCTCGAGCAGGTGCGCGCGATCACCCGCGCGGGGGGCCAGGCCTGGCTCGAGCGGCTCATCACCGACGCGCCGCTGGAAGTGTCGGTGGTCGGCGAGATCGATCGCGAGTCCGCGACCCGCCTGGTCCTCCGTTACCTGGGCGCGCTGCCCTCCCGGGCGCGCATCGGCGACAAGACCCTGGCCAATCTACGCACCATCGCGCGCCCGCAACGCGCGGTGCGCGTCGAGCAGACGATCGAGGCCTTGACGCCGCAGGGCGCCGTCCTGGCCGGATTCTTCGGCGCCGACCTGCGCGACCTGCGCGACATGCGGCTGTTGAACCTGGCCGCGCAGGTCCTGAGCACCCGCATGCTCAAGAGCATCCGGCAGGAGAAGGGCCTGGTCTACAGCATCCGGGCGGCCTCCGAGCCCGGCGTGACCTACCCGGGCTTCGGCGTCTTCGTCGCCGTCGCCCCCACCGAGCCTGGCAAGGTCCACGCCCTGTCGACGGCGCTGGAGGAGACGTTCGCGCGCTTCGCCAAGGACGGGCCCACGGTCGAGGAGCTGACGGTCGCCAAGAAGCAGACGGCGAACCTGCTCGACGAGACGCTGAAGACGCCCGACTACTGGTCGAGCGCGCTGGCGACGCTCGACTACCGCGGCCTCACCGTTGGCGACCTGCTGGACGCCCCGGCGCAGTACGAGCGGTTCACGGCGCGCGAGGTCCAGGACACCTTCGCCAGCTATGACCGGCCGGCGGCGCGCTTCCTCTTCGTCATCACTCCTCGATCGTGATGGGGCCTCGAGATGGCCCCCAAACCCCAACGTTCACGCTCGTGATCACTTCGCCGGCCGCGGCGCACCGTGCGGCGGCGGCAGCTTCACCGGCGGCGCGGCCTGCCACAGCCCGCGGCCGGCCGCGCGTGCCTCGTCCTGCAGCCGCACGAACAGCGCCCGGTGGCGGAAGTCGGGCGGCACGCTCATCACCTCCGCGTAGCCCCGGCGCACCATCTCGGCGTTGATCATCACGCCGCCGACCCACACGTAGGCGAGCAGGCGCCGATACTCGTCGCGCCGGCGATGATCGAACTCCAGCCGCACCGACTTGCCACCGACCAGCTCGAGGTTGATCTGCCTGGCCGCCTCGCCCGCCGCGGTCGTGTGCGGAAAGTAGCCGTTCGTCCGCCGCGCGCCGCCGTGCGCGCGGTGGTGCGGGTGCGGGATCTCCGGCGCGTTGACGCCGATGTAGCGGACCTTCTCGACGCGACTGCCGAGCTGGACGTGAATCGTGTCGCCGTCGACGACGAACACGACGCTGCCGGTGCTCGGCGTCGGCGCCGCCGGCGGATGCGTCGCGACGGCGGCGAACGCGGCGGCGACGACGAGCGCGCGGAGCATGGCGCACCCTCGCAGTCACGCGCGGACGCGTCAATGCCCAGAATCAGAGACGGTGCGTGGCCGGAAGACCGTCACCGGCGAGCCCTCGGCGACGAGGGCCGAGGCCGGGGCACCCGCGAGCGCCGGGGCGAACGCCGGACCGTAGAGCGCGGCGACGTCGGCGTCGAGCACGGGCGCTTCCGCGCGCCACACGCGCCACGGCGGATGCTCGACGGCGTACTCGATCGTGCCGCCGTCGCGCCGGCGCGCGTAGCCCCAGTGATGCTGCGTGACGAACGCGGCCTCCGAGTCGGGCGGCGGCACTTCCGGTGCCTCGACCGTGGTGGCGCCCACGCGCTGCCAGCGCCCGTCGAGGCGCCACTCGTACGTCAGCCGGCGACGCGCGACGCTCCCCGACGCCGCGCTCCGCATCGGCAGCGTCCGGTACGGCTCGTTGTAGGCGGCGCGGGCCAGCCACGTGATGGCCGGCCGGGCGACGACCTCGCGGACGAAGACGACGCCGCGATGGATCTCGCCGCCCTCGAGCTCCCGCCGGACGTAGAGGCGCAGGTTGACCTCGTCGAAGTCGCGATGCCACGGCACCGACACGCCCAGCACGCGGGTGCCGAGAAACCGGAACCCGACCACGCTGACGAGCGCGCGGCCCTGCCAGAGGTCGAGCGTCGTGCCGGCCGGGACGAGCGGCGTCACGACGGCAGGATCGACCTCGTAGTTGAGCATCACGAGATCGCGCCAGGCGGCCGTGAGGAACGGCCGTGGGGCGGCGGCGTCCGGGGGCCACAACCGTCGCATCACGCAGCGATGATACTGCACGGGTCTGCACGTCGCGCGTTGTCGAAGTTACGTCTCGTGTCGCGCGGCGGCCGCTGGCACATCGACTGCAGAACCCACCGCCCCATGGAGTCGGATCTCTCGGTGAGTCGACGCGGATTCCTGGGGTCGATGGTCGCGGGCGGGGTGGCCTCGACGTGGCCCGCCGACGCCCAGCGCGCCGAGGCCGCGAGCACCGGGGCGCCGCCGCCGGTCCAGACCGCGCTCACGATCAACGGGCAGCGCCACGAGCTCACGCTCGATCCGCGGGTCACCCTGCTCGACCTGCTGCGCGAGCACCTGGGCCTGACCGGCACCAAGAAGGGGTGCGATCACGGCCAGTGCGGCGCGTGCACGGTGCTGGCCGGCGGGCGCCGCATCAACGCCTGCCTGTCGCTGGCCGTCGCCCACGACGGTGAGCAGATCGTCACGGTCGAGGGGCTGACGCGGGGCGAGACGCTGCACCCGGTGCAGGCGGCGTTTCTCGAGCAGGACGCGTTCCAGTGCGGCTACTGCACGCCCGGCCAGATCTGCTCGGCCGTCGCGCTGCTCGACGAGATCCGGGCCGGCGCCGTCAGCGCCGCCACCGCCGACGTGAGCCGGCTGGCGCCGGCCGCGCTGAGCGACGAGGAGATCCGCGAGCGCATGAGCGGCAACCTCTGCCGCTGCGGCGCCTACCCGAACATCGTGGCCGCCGTGCGCGCGGCCGGCGGCCGGAGAGCGGCATGAGGGCCTTCGCCTACACGCGCGCCACCGACGTGAGCGGCGCCGTCGCCGCCGCCCGCGATCCGGACGTCAAGTTCCTCGGCGGCGGGACCAACCTGCTCGACCTCATGAAGATGGGCGTCGAGCACCCCGGCCACCTCGTCGACGTCACCCGGCTGCCGCTGGCCGCCATCGAGGAACGCGAGAGCGGGCTGCGCCTCGGGGCCACCGCGCGCAACAGCGATGTCGCCAATCACCCGCTGGTGCGACAGCGCTATCGCGTGCTGAGCGAGGCGCTCGTCGCGGGCGCCTCGCCGCAGCTGCGCAACATGGCGACGATGGGCGGCAACCTGATGCAGCGCACACGCTGCGCCTACTTCTACGATCCGACGTTCGCCGAGTGCAACAAGCGCGTGCCGGGCTCCGGCTGCGCGGCGCTGCAGGGCTATCACCGCATGCACGCGATCCTCGGCGCCAGCGAGGCGTGCATCGCGACGCACCCGAGCGACGCGGCGGTGGCGCTGGCGGCGCTCGACGCCGTCGTGCGGGTCGTCGGCCCCGGCGGCGAGCGCGCCATTCCGATCGTCGACTTCCATCGCCTGCCCGGCGACACGCCGCAGCTCGACACGAATCTCAGGGGCGACGAGCTGATCACCGCCATCGACCTGCCGGCGCTGCCGTTCGGGCGCCGGTCACACTATCTCAAGGTGCGCGATCGCAACTCCTACGCGTTCGCGCTGGTCTCGGTGGCGGCGGCCCTGGACCTCGACGGCCAGGGCGTCATCCGCCAGGCGCGCCTCGCACTGGGCGGCGTCGCCCACAAGCCGTGGCGCGTGGCCGAGGCCGAGCAGCGGCTGGTGGGCCAGCGGCCGGGCGACGGCGCCTGGCGGGCGGCGGCCGAGGCCGCGGTGGCCGGCGCTCGCCCCCGCCGCGACAACGCCTTCAAGGTCGAGCTCGCGCGACGGAGCATCGCCCGCGCGCTGGCGACGACGGCGGCGCTGACATGAGCGTGGGCCAGCCGCTCGACCGGGTCGACGGCCGCGCCAAGGTGACCGGCGGCGCGCGCTACACGACCGAGCACCCGTTGACGAACGTCGCCCACGCCGCGCTCGTGATGAGCACGATCGCCCGCGGCCGCATCGCGTCGGTCGACACCCGCCCCGCCGAGAGCGTACGCGGCGTCCTGGCGGTCCTCACGCACGTGAACGCCCCGCGCCTGCCGGCCGCGTCGCGCAGCGGCGACCACCCGCCGCGCCCGTCGGACCGCGTCCTGCAGCTCCTCCAGGACGACGTCGTGCGCTACGCCAACCAGCCGGTCGCCGTCGTCGTGGCTGAGACGCTGGAGGCCGCCCACGAGGCGGCCGGCCTCGTGCGCGTCGCCTACGCGACGGACAAGCACGACGTCCGTCTCGAGCCCCGCCTGGCCGAGGCGAGGCCGCCGAAACACGCCGGGCGTCCGGACCAGCCGCCGGCGAGCGCGCAAGGCGACGTCGATGCCGCGCTGGCCGAGGCCGAGGTCAAGCTCGAGCAGGTCTACCGGACGCCGTTCGAGACCCACGTGCCGATGGAGCCGCACGCCACCATCGCCGTCTGGGAGGGTCCGGCCCGGCTCACGCTCTACGACGCGACCCAGGGGATCTTCGGCTGCCGCCAGCGCGTCGCCGACCTCCTCGGCCTGAAGCCCGACGACGTTCACGTCATCTCGCCGTACCTCGGCGGCGGCTTCGGCAGCAAGGGCCCGACGTGGTCGCACGTGGTGCTGGCGGCGATGGCGGCCCGGCGCGTGAATCGCCCGGTGAAGCTCGCCCTGCGGCGGCCGCAGACGTTCGGACCGGTCGGCTTCCGCTCGCGCACCCGCCAGGCGATCGCGCTCGGGGCGCGGCGCGACGGCACGCTGACCGCGGTGCGCCACGACACGATCGCGCAGACGTCGTCGTTCGACGAGTTCATGGAGCCGGCCAGCGTCGCCGCC
>VBPC01000327.1 GCA_005887895.1 Candidatus Rokuibacteriota bacterium | reverse complement strand
TGGCGGCGAGCGCGACGAGCTGCGCCTTCAGCGCTGACGCGGCGGCCACGACGGCGCTGCCGCCGACGACGACGGCGCGACTGTGGTACGTGCCCCAGCCCTCGGCGACCAGGTTGGTGCTCCCGTGGAACACGCTGATCCAGTCGAACGGGATCGCGAGTGCATCGGCGAGGATCTGCGCCATGACCGTCTCGTGGCCCTGGCCCGAAGAGGCGCAGCCGGTGTAGAGCTCCACGCGTCCGGGCCCGCGGACGACGATGCGCGCGGTCTCCGCGGGACCGGCTCCGCTCGACTCGACGAAGCAGCCGATGCCGATGCCGTGCAGCCGGCCGTCCACGAGCCGGCCGTTGTCCTTGGCGAGGCGGGCATAGTCACTCGCCTCCAGGGCGCGGCGGAGGGCGCCGCCATAGTCGCCGCCGTCGTACTCGCCGGAGGCCTCGTAGGGCACGAGTGTGCCGATGTCCCATGGCAGCTCCGCCGGCGTGATGAGATTTTTCAGCCGGACCTCGGCGGGATCGAGGCCCAGGTCCGAGGCCATCAGGTCGAGCAGGCGCTCTCGGAAGAAGTTGGCCTCGAACCGGCCCGGCCCGCGATACGTCCCCGTCGGCGTCTTGTTGGTGAGCACCGCCTGCACCTCGCAGGCAAAGTGCGGGATGCGGTACGGGCCCGGCAGGAACTGCGCGGCCTTGGCGGGGACGACGCCGCCGTTCGTGCGCACGTACGCGCCCATGTCGGCGAGCAGGCGGCCGCGCAAACCCCGGATCGTGCCGTCCGCGGCCGCGGCGATCTCCAGCTCGCACTCGATCTGGCGGGAGTGGTTCGTCGCGATGAAGCTCTCGCGCCGGCCCTCGATCCACTTCACCGGGCGGCCGAGCCTCATGGCAGCCAGCGGGATCAGCAGATCCTCGGGATAGAACTCGCCGCGCACGCCGAAGCTGCCGCCGACGTCCACCTCGATCAGCTCGATGCGGGCCTCGTCGAGCCGGAGCATGCGCGCGAGCGCCCGGCGGTTGAAGAAGGTCACCTTGGTGGCGCCGAGCACGCTCAGCGTCCCGGAGGTCGCGTCCCACGTCGCCACCAGGCCGCGGGTCTCGAGCGGCACACCGCTGTGGCGCTGACACCGGAACGTTTCGCGCCGTGTGTACGCGGCAGACGCGAATGCGCCGTCGGGATCGCCGCGCGACACGCGATAGCTCGACGCCACGTTCGTGCCGGTCGACTCATGGATCAGGACGCGGTCGGCCAGCGCCGCTCGCGGGTCGACGATGGCCTCGAGCGGCTCGTAATCCACGACGACGCGCTCGGCCGCCTCCTCGGCTGCGTCGCGGGCCTCCGCCACGACCAGCGCCAGCGGCTCGCCGACGTAGCGAACGCGATCGTGGGCGAGCGGCCACTGCAGATAGCGGTCGAACCCCGGCAGCGGGGCGATGCGGATGGGAATCGGCGTCCCGAGATCGCCGAGGTCGGCGAAGGTGAGCACCGCCAGCACGCCGGGCATCCGCAAGGCCGGCGCGACGTCGACGCGGACAACGCGCGCGTGGGCGACGGTGCTGCGCACGACCACGGCGTGGCCATGCTCGGGCGCGACGATATCGGCGACGTAGCGGCCGCGGCCGGTGACGAAGCGATGATCCTCGCTACGCCGCACGGCCGCGCCCACGAGGCGCTCGCGGGTGGGTGGCGTGACGGGCTGATCGTTCACACGTACAATCGCGGCGGCATCCTAGCACACGAGGTGGCCCATGGATCTGCAGCTCGGCGGCAAGGTGGCGTTGGTGACCGGTGGCAGCCTCGGCATCGGCAAGGGCATCGCTCGCGTGCTGGCCTGCGAGGGCGCGGAGGTGGCGATCTGCGCGCGACGCAAGGACGTGCTCGAGGCGACGGCCGACGAGATTCGCCGCGAGTGCGGGCGAGCAGTGCTCGCGATCCCGGCCGACCTCACGCGGCGCGAGGACGCCGAGAACTTCGTCCGTGGGGCCGCGCGCCACTTCGGGCGGATCGACATCCTCGTGAACAACGCCGGCTCCGCGCCCGGCGGCGTGCTGGAAGCCCTCGACGAGGACGCGTGGCAGCAGGGCCTGCAGCTCAAGTTCATGGGCTACGTCCGCTGCCTCAGGGCCGCGCTGCCGATCATGAAGCAGCAGGGCGGCGGTCGCGTCGTGAACCTGATCGGCAACGACGGCGTGAAGGACTCCTACTGGGAGATCGTGCCCGGCGCCTGCAACGCCGCCGGCCAGAACCTCACCAAGGCGCTCGCC
>VBPC01000326.1 GCA_005887895.1 Candidatus Rokuibacteriota bacterium | reverse complement strand
CAACACCGGCGAGGCCGTCGTGGGCAACATCGGTTCCGAGCAGCGGACGAAGTACGCGGTGGTCGGCGCCGCCGTCAACCTCGCCGCGCGCGTCGAGGGCTGCACGGTGGGCGGCCAGATACTCATGACGGAGTCCACCGTCCGCTACCTGGGCCCCCTCGCCGAGGTTGCGCCGCCGGTCAGGGTCGAGCTCAAGGGCCTCGAGGGTCCGGTCGCCCTCTACGAGCTGCGCGGGCTCGGCGGGCGCTGGGCGCAGCGTCGCGAGACCGTCGCCGAGTCCGGCCGCGACGTCTCGCTACCACTCGTCGGCTGGATCGTCGACGGCAAGCAGGTGCGCAGCGAGTCGTTCGCCGGCCGCGTGCGCCGTCTCGGCGCGCGCCACCTCGACGCCGAGGTCGAGACGTCGCTCGCCCCGCTGACCAACGTACGTCTGCGGCTGACGTGGCCGGACCTCGGCCGCGTGTCGGGCGACCTCTGGGGCAAGGTCACGGGCGAAGCGGCCGGACGCGTGCGGATCGACCTCACGTCCGTCGACCCCGCCGACGCGGCCATCCTCGACGGCCTCGGCACCGACGCGGCCTCGGAGGCCTCGTGAGCGCGATCGAGACGCGGCGATGAGGCTGACGTGCCGCGAGGCGATCGCCCGGATGTCGGCGTTCCTCGGCCGCGAGCTCGGCCCGGTCGACGTCGCTCGCCTCGTGCTGCACCTCTGCACGTGCGCTCCCTGCCGCGCCTATCTGCGGACGCTGCGCGCGACGATCCGGATCGCCGGGCGCGCGGCGGAGGTCGAGATGCCCGAGGAGATGAAGCGACGGCTGCGCGCCTTTCTCAGCGAGCGGACGCGAGGAGCAAAGTAGGATCGAGGCGCGTCACGGGTTCCCCGGGACGCGACGAGCGTTGGGGGGTTGGGGGCCATTTCGGGGCCCCCAAACTAAGATGAAGCGGCGGCTGCGCGCCTTCCTCAGCCAGCGCCTGCCGGAGCCGCCAAACTAGCCTCGAGGCGCGTCACGGGTTCCCCGGGACGCGACGAGCGTTGGGGGTTTGGGGGCCATGTCGGGGCCCCCAAACGAAGATGAAGCGACGGCTGCGCGCCTTTCTCAGCGAGCGGACGCGAGGAGCAAAGTAGGATCGAGGCGCGTCACGGGTTCCCCGGGACGCGACGAGCGTTGGGGGGTTTGGGGGCCATTTCGGGGCCCCCAAACTATATAGCCTCGGCCGTGACGCGCAGCGCGGTCTCGATGGCGCGGATCATCAGCGGCAGGTCGATGCTCGGCTGATCGAGGCCCGAGGCCGCGACCATGGCCGCCGACAGTGGCAGGTGGATGAAGCCCGCCGGGATGGCGAGCCCGCGCCGCTCCAGCAGATGCCGCGTCGTGTACATCGTCTGGTTGCAGAGATAGGTCCCGGCCGTGTTCGACAGGTACGCGGGTACGCCCTCCGCGACGAGGGCCTCGAGGATCGCGCCGAGCGGCAGCGTGCTGAAGTACGCGACGGGCCCGCCGGCCACGCACGGCTCGCCGCTCGCGCGGTAGCCGGCGTTGTCGGCGATCTCGAAGTCCATCACGTTCACGGCCACGCGCTCCAGCGCGATCCGCGTGCGGGCGCCGGCCAGCCCGAGGTGCACGATCGCGCGCGGCGCGAGCTCGTCGATCAACCGATTGACCGACAGCGCGGCGGCGGCATGGTGCACGGGCAGGACGGCGCCGCGCACGACCTCGGTGCCGAACGCCCGGCCGTCGAGCGCCTTGGCGACCTCGCCGGCCGGATTGACCGTGAATCCACCGAACGGCTCGAAACCGGTGAGCAGGATCACGCCGCCGCTCCGCTGGCCAGCTCGCGCGCGAGCCGGC
>VBPC01000181.1 GCA_005887895.1 Candidatus Rokuibacteriota bacterium | reverse complement strand
CGACGCCGCCGGCCATGCGCAGCGTGCGCGGACCGCCGGCGGCGATCCAGATCGGCACCGGCCGATGGTGCGGCAGCCGCGCCGGCCGCGCCGCGCCGACCTCGACCGCCTCGCCGTCCAGCAGCGCCCGCATGAGCCGGGTGCTCGCCTCGAGCTCCTTGACGCGGGCCGGCCGCAGCCCGGCGAGCCTCACGGCGGTGTCGCCGACACCCCAGCCGAGGAGCACGCGGCCCGGCGCCAGCTCGTCGATCGTGGCGATCGAGGACGCGGTGACCGTGGGATGCCGGTTCACGGGGTTCGCCAGCAGCGGGCCGAGCGTGATGCGCTCGGTGGCCCGCGCGGCGGCGGCCAGCAGCACGTAGGTGTCGCGACGACGCAGCTGGGAGTCCGGCTGCAGCGCGGCGTCCCAGCCGAGCGCCTCGGCGCGGCGGACGTCGGCCGCGAAGGCGTCGACCGAGCGCGCGTCGAAGCGGTTGAGGCCGAAGCGCGGGCTCGTCACGCGCACCACTCGCGCGGGCCGTCGTCGGTGTAGCCGCACTGCTCGCAGGCGCTGAAGTAGTGCATGGCGGGCGGCATCGCCACCGCCAGGCGCAGCGAGAGGTCGTCGCCCACGTTGCGGATGTGGTGCACGGTGCCGCGCGGCACCCACACGATCTCGTCCTTCGTCGCCCGCAGCACGACGCCGCCGGTCAGCTCCCACTCGAGGCGCCCGGTCAGGACCACCCACCACTCGTCGAACTCGCGATGCCAGTGCGGCCGGTTGCCGCCGCCCGGTGGGCTGGCGATGAGCGTCACCAGCTGGCGCTCGTCGGCGATGATGCGTCGCGACCACGGCGGCCGGCCCATCGACGCGACGACCTCGGCGACCCGCGTGTGCAGCATGTTGGGCGACGTCGCGCTCGCCGCCGTCGGCGGCGTCGGGCCGTCCGCGAGGCGGCCGATGACGATGGTGGCGGCATCCACGACGGCGGTCCTCTCCGGGGCTAGCGCTCGAACACGAGCGGAGCGTCGCGGTCGTGGCGGCCCTGCTGGAACAGCGCGCGGGCGTTCGGAACCTCGTAGTAGATCTCGAGCGTGTTGCCGTCGGGATCCCGGAAGTAGATGCTGCGCTGGCTGACGTGGTCCACCGCCCGCGTGATCGTGACGCCGTGATCGCGCAGGTCGAAGTACGCCTCGCGCAGCGCGTCGGCGCTATCCACGCGGAACGCCACGTGGCCCAGCCCCGGCGAGCCCGGCGCGCGCGGCGGCGCCTGCGGCTCGGCGGCCGGAAACAGGTCGAGGGTGTGGGCGTGGCCGGCCAGGGCCATGAAGAGCCCGCCGTGCTCGGGATCCTGCTCCATGACCTCGAAGCCGAGGACCTCGGTGTAGAACTTCCGGGCGCGCTCGAGATCGACCACCCTCAGCAGAACGTGGCCGATGCCGTCCAGTTTCATGGCGCCTCCGGCGTGGGGGTGGCGAACGCCGCGCGGGCCGTCGCTCCCGGCAGGGTCACGCATCGCTCGCCCGCGCAGGCGAGCCACACTTCTCGGCGCTGCTCGACGCGCTTGTCGCCCTCCACGTTGGCGATGACCAGATAGGCCACGAGGACGAGCACGATGACGACCGCGCCCGCGATGGCGAGCCCGGTCAGCACGTCGAACGCCTCGGCCTTGGCCGGCGTCGCCAGCGTGACGACGAGCACCACGGCGAGGATCAGCGCGAGCAGTCGAGCGGGCATGCCGGGAGACCTCCTGGCGTCGAAGGATACCAGAGGGCGGTACGATGCTGGGGCATGGCACGGTTGCGCGTCGGCGTCCTCGGACTGAGCCACGATCACGTCTGGAACAACCTCGCCGCGCTGGCCGCCGGTGATCTCGGCCACCTCGTCGCCGCCGCCGATCCCGATCCCCGGCTGCGCGAGCGGCTGCGCGCCGTCCACGGCGGCGTCGCGCTCCAGGAGACCTTCGAGGCGCTGCTGGAGCGCCGGGATCTCGACGCCGTCCTCGTGTTCGCCGACAACCGCGCCTCCGCCGACCTCGGCGCCCGGGCGCTCGGTCGAGGCCTTCCCGTGATGCTGGAGAAGCCGATGGCGGCCGACCTGGCGGGCGCCGAGGCCCTGCTGGCCGCCGCGCGCGCGGCGCGCCTTCCGCTCATGGTCAACTGGCCGACGGCCTGGCGGCCGGCGCTGCGTCACGGCCTGGCGCTGGCGCGGGCGGGCGAGGTCGGCGAGCCCGTGCAGCTCAGCCATCGCGGCGGCCACGCGGGCCCGCGCGAGTACGGCTGCTCGCCGCAGTTCGTGGACTGGCTCTACGACCCGCGGCGCAATGGCGCCGGCGCGCTCGTCGACTACTGCGGCTACGGCGCGCTGCTGTGCCGCCTGCTGCTCGGACGCCCCGACGCGGTGACGGCGGTGGCCGCGCACCTGCGCAAGCTGGACCATGCCAGCGAGGACAACGCGATCGTCATCCTCTCGTATCCGCGCGCGCTGGGACTGCTCGAGGCGAGCTGGACGCAGATCGGCGGCGAGCCGGCGTTCGCGATGATCGTCTACGGCGATCGCGGGACGCTGATCGTGCACCAGCCGCGGGCCATGCGTGAGGGCGAGCGCGCCGGCTCGGGCCGCGTGCAGATCGTGGGCGCCGACGCGAGCCGCGTGCTCGAGCCGCCGGCGTTGCCCGACGACGAGCGTGACGGCCCGACCTACTTCCTGTCCTGCCTGCGCGACGGTCGCGAGATCGCCGGCCCGTGCGCCGCCGACGTCGGCCGCGACGTGCAGGAAGTCCTCGCCGCCGCCCTCAGGTCGAGCGTGACCGGCCGACGCGTGAGCCTTCCGCCCACCTCGCACGCCCGATAGAGAGGGAATGCCGCAGGCTGCCTAGTCGCCAGACGCCGTGCGGGGGAGGCTTCGGAGGGGGCCGTCGAGGCCCCTCCGCAGGCTATCGCGTCCAGCGCGTGCGCGGCGGCTCGGGATGCGCCGGGTCCAGCTCGATGTAGCCGGCGGCCTCGAAGCGCTGCTCGACCGGATAGCCGTACACGCTGACCGGACTGCCGGGGCGTAGCACCCGGGTGACGTTCGGATTCAGGTTCGAGATGTCCACCAGCACGAGCGAGCCGTTGCTGTCGCGCAGGATCAGCGTGGTGGCCTCGACGGAGTGCACGCGGCCGTCGACGCGAGCCCACTGCTTGCGCTCGGTCGACGCCGACGCGACGGCCGGCGTGGCCATGACGCGGGTGCCGGCCGGCACCGGCGGATTCGCTGATGGCGGCGGGACCGTTCCAGTCGTCGCCGGCGGCGTCGCGGCGGGCGCCGGCTGCGGCGCGGGCGTCGTGACGGGAGCCGGCGCCGCCGGCGGCGCGGGCGCGACCACCGGCGTCGTGACCGAGACCGGCGCGGCCACCGGAGCGCTCGGCGTGCCGGGCGCCGGCGTGGTGGCGACGGCCGGCGTGGCCGCAGGTGCCGGTGCCGTCGCCGGCGGGGCCGGCGCGGCCCGTGGCGGAGTCACGGCGGTCGCCGGCGGAGTCCCCGCCGTCGCCGGCACCGTCACAGCGGCGGGTGGTGCGGGTGTCGCGACCGCGGCGACGGGCGCAGCAACGGTCGATGGGGCGGTCGCGCTCGCCGGCGGTGCGGTCACCGGAGGCGTCGCCACGGTCACCGGAGGCGTCGCCGCGGTCGCCGCCGGCGCGGTGACCGGCGTCAGCCCCTGCGACAGCGCTCGCGCCAGCGTGGCGGCATCACCGCTGCCGATGACGAGCGCGGTCAGCTCGTGCGACTTGGCGGCCTCCAGGCCGAGCAGGGCGACGCGACCGCCGCCACGGAGCGCGACGTTGCCGTGACGCACGGCTCCGCTGACGTCGACGGAGTAGACGCGGCCGTCGTCGCCGCGCACGATCATGACCGGCTCGCTGGCGAGCGCCACCGGCCACTCGATGGTTCCCTGGATCAGCCGCGGATCGCCCGGGGCCGCGAGCACGGGGGTCGTCAGGATTTCGGCCAGTGCGAGAGCAATCAAAAGGCGCTTCATGGGGGCACCTCCGCGGGCGTCCCCAGGGCAAGGGGTGTGCCAGACGGAAACGCCGTGAGGTCAAGACGCTGCCCTGCGGGCCGCAGACGACATGGGAGTCGTCGTCGCCATTCTGGGAGTTTTACTACCCAGATCCTGTTCCGACGCCGCGCGTCTCAGTGGACATTGCGCGCGCGTTTCTCCCGCATGTAGCGGTCGATGCACTCGACCACCGCGGCGACGTCGACATCCCGCCACGGCCGCGTCCCGGCGACCTCAGCGACCAGGCGCGCCGTCTCCTGGTCTCGGATGACGACGGCTCGATCGCGGCTCCCCCGCGGCGCGTGATCGTAGCAGGCTTGCGCCGCCCGCTGATCCTCGGTGGCGTAGATTCCGGTCGCACAGCCGGCGATCGCTACAGCGAAGACGATCAGCGGCCTCACTCCCAGCGGGGGCAGCGCTATCGACGTACCCGGGAGTTCTCCTACCCTGCCGCCGGCCTCAGCGTGCCCGCCCGGCGCGCAGCACCCGCCCCGGGAACGCGCCGGTGTGCCGACCGTGATTGAGCACGACCTGGCCGCCGACGACGACGTGATGGATCCCCTCCGCGCCCTGCACGCGTCGTGGCGTGCCGCCGGGGCCGTCGCGCACGACCTCGTCGTCCTTGACGCCGATGCGCGCGAGATCGAACACCATGAGGTCGGCCGCCATCCCCTCGCGCACGAGGCCGCGGTCGCGCAGCCCCATGACGCGCGCCGGCTGGGAGGTGAACCGCCGGACGGCGTCCTCCAGGCCGAGCAGCCCACGCTCGCGGACCCACTCGCCGAGGACGTAGCTCGACTCGCCGGCGGTGCAGAAATTGGTGTTGAGGTGGGCGCCGGCGTCCGACTGGGACGGCAGCGCGTGACCGGAGCGGACGAAGTCGGCCAGCTCGATGTCGCGCTCGGGCGGGCGCGTCTGCAGCTGGAACTCGGTGTCGAGCCCTTCCTCGACGGCGAGGTCGAGCATGACGTCGGCGACATGCTTGCCCAGCGCCTCGGCGAGCTGCGTGAGCCCGCGACCCTCGAGCGCGCGGTTCTCGTCGCGCGCCGCCTTCTTGACGACGATCGACGCCCACGGCACGAACCGGCCCGGCACACCGGGGCGCCGCCGCTGGCGCTGCATGGCAGCCTCGCGCAGTTCCGCTCGGCGTGCCGGGTCGGCCAGCACCGCCAGACGATCCGCGAGCGGCTTCGCCATCACGCCGTCCCAGACGTCCAGGTTGCTGAAGAACGTCGTCTTCTTCAGCGTGAAGCGCGGGTTGAACGGGATGGCGCGCAGCAGCGCCTGCAGCCGGGCGCCGTCGCCGGCCACCGACTCCATCCATTCGCGCGGTGTGGCGTCGAACACGAGGAAGAAGACCGGCCGGCCGCTGATACGGGCCACGTCGAGCAGGTGCTTTCGATCGGCCTCGTCCGGCTGGGTGACCGAGGGCGGCAGGATCTCGATCACGCCGCGGTTGAACTCGGCCATCGTACGGCCCAGGGCCACCCGCTCGGCGTCGTCGGCCAGGCGGGTCGGCACCGGCTCGCCGCGCGGACCGGCGTGCGTCGGCGAGTTGGTGGTGCTCCAGCCCCAGGCGCCGGCCTCCATCGCCTCGCGTAGCAGCCGCTGCATGGTCGCGATCTCGTCCTCGGTGGCCGCGCGGTCCCAGGCGGCCCGATCCATCGCGCCGAGGCGCAGCGGGTTGTGGCCGACCAGCGGCATCATGTTGACGCCGAGGCCGATGTCGATCGCCTGCAGATACTCGTCGAATGTCTGCCACGTCCACGGCAGCACGCCGCTCAGCGAGCGCAGCGGCAGGTCCTCGACGCAGCAGAACGTGGCCAGCATCGGCTCGCGGTGCTCGGGTCGCAGCGGCGCCAGCGTGAGGCCGCAGTTGCCCGTCAGCACGGTGGTCACGCCGTGCCACACCGAGGACGTGCACAGCCGGTCCCAGAACGGCTGCGCGTCGTAGTGGGTGTGCAGGTCGATGACGCCGGGCGACACGAACAGGCCGTCGGCGTCGATCGTCGCCGCCGCCGCCATGCCACCGAGGCGGCCGATCTCCACGATGGTGCCGTCCTCGATGCCGACGTCGGCGCGGTAGCGCGCGAAGCCCGTGCCGTCGACGATCATGCCGTTCTTGACGATCAGGTCGTAGGCCATATGGTCTCCATGGTCACTGGCGCTTGAGCCGGACGTCCTCGAGGGGGGCCGAGTACGGGAAGGCCTGGATGAGCGTGAGCGCGGACTCCTCGACGCGCGGGCCGACCGCGCGGATGAAGCCGTTCTCCCAGATCGGCGCGAACGCGACGCGGTCGGCGAGCAGGCGCTGGATCTGGTGCAGCGTCTCCTCGCGCTTGCGGCGATCGACCTCCTGCAGTTGCCGCGCGAAGAGGGCGTCGACCTCGGGGACCGCGCCGTAGGCCAGACCGCCCTTGGTGGTCGCGAACGCCTCCAGCCGCGTCGAGGCGTTGCCGGCCGAGCCGGTGGCGCCGACGAAGACGCCCCGCAGCTTCTTGTCGCGCCACGCCGACAGGAGCGCCGCGCGCTCCATCGTCCGCAGGCGCGTCTTGATCCCCACCGCGGCGAAGTAGCTCGCGATCGCCTCGCCCATCCCGAAGTACGGCGGGTACGGCGTGAGGTCGCCGGCCTCGAACCCGTTCGGATAGCCGGCCTCGGCCAGGAGCGCCCGGGCGCGCTTCGGATCGTAGGGATGAGCCTCGATCGGCAGCGCGAACTCCTGGTGGCGGGGCACGATGTTGCCGGTCGGCGCCGAGAAGCCGAGGGCCTCGGCCTCGTTGATGGCCTGGCGGTCGATGGCCAGGCTGGCGGCGAGTCGGACCCGGCGATCGGCCCACGGCGAGCCGGGCGTCCACTGCTCCGGGAACTCCACCCACAGCACTCCGTTCGTGCGCGTGGCGTTCAGCGTGAGCCCCGGCGTGCGGCGGACGTCGTCGGCGATCGGACCGTTCAAGTAGTAGGCGATGTCCACGTCGCCGCGCTTGAGTGCCGCCGCCCGGGTGGCCTCGTCGGGCACGCTGCGGAGCACGAGGCGCTTCACGCCCGGTGTCTTGCGCCAGTAGCCGTCGAAGGCCTCGAGGACGAGCTCGACACCGGGCTGAAAGCTCACGAACTTGTAGGGGCCGGCGCCGATCGGCGCCTTGCGGAACCCGTCCTCACCGACCTTCTCGACGTACTTCTTCGGCACCACCCAGCCGGCCCCGGAGGCGCTGGTGCCGAAGAACGTCATGAAGTCGGGCCACGCCTCCTTGAGGACGAACCGCACGTGGCCAGGGTCGACGACCTGTACCTCGCGCACGCGCTCCTTGAAGAGCGTCGACGCGGCGCCGCGGTAGCGCTCGAAGGAGAACTTGACGTCCTCGGCCGTCACCGGCTCGCCGTTGTGGAAGCGCACGCCCTTGCGCAGTGTGAACTCCCACGTCCGCCCGTCCTTCGCCACCGTCCACGACTCGGCCAGGCAGGGCGCGTTCAGGTTGCCGGGCATCGGCTTGACCAGCGCGTCGTGCAGCGCATAGAGGACCATGAACGGCGTGATGTCGGACTCGGTCTCCGACGTGTCGAGCCACCGCGTGGCCAGCGTCACGTGCACGGCCCACGTCAGCGTGCCGGCCGGCTGGGCGCCCGCGGCGCCGGCACAGCCGAGCGTGAGCACGCAGAGCAGGACGAGCGCACCGAGCGATCGCATGCCGGCCTCCATGGGCCACGACGGGACAGCGCCGCGACGAGTGGCTGGAGCTTACTCGCGGGCGTCGGGGCGGTCAACGAGCCGTACGGACGGCACGCGGCATGCACCGGTCGACGGCACATGCCTCGACGGCCATCACCGTGGCGCCTCGGCGGGCTCAGCCTCCGCGAGTTCGCGGCGCGGGTCTGGAAGGCCGCGCAGGCGGACGAGATCGGCCACCGGGCGGCGGCGCTGTCCTATTACTTCCTCTTCTCGATCTTCCCCCTGCTGCTGTTCACGACCGCGATCGTGCGTCTGCTCCCGATCCACCACGTGATCGGCCAGCTCATGGACACCGTCGCCCAGGTGCTGCCCCCCGAGGCCGCCGCGATGGTCCGGGCCACGCTGCGTCAGGTGGTCTCCAACAATGGCTATCGCGGCCTCGTCTCGCTCGGCGCGCTCACGGCGGTCTGGGCAGGGTCGACCGGAATGGCCTCCGTCATGACCATGCTCAATGTCGTTTACAACGTCACCGACCACCGCTCGTGGCTGAGGCGGCGCGTGATCGCCGTGCTGCTGACGGTGGTGTTCGCCGTGTTCCTGGTGGTCTCGACGCTCCTGCTGATGCTGAGCGCGAGGATCGAGATCCTCGGCCAGCCCCTGGCCACGGCCATCGCCGTCGTGCTCGTCCTCGCCGCCATCGACCTGATCTACTACTTCGCGCCCGCCGGGCACGGCCGGTGGCGCTGGGTGACGCCGGGCTCGGTGACGGCCACGGCGTTGTGGCTGCTCGCCTCCTTCGGGCTCCGCTTCTACGTGGCGCATTTCGCGAACTACGACGTGATGTACGGCTCGATCGGCGGCCTCATCCTGTTCCTGCTCTGGCTCTACCTGACGAGCCTCGTGCTGCTGCTGGGCGCCGAGGTCAACGCCGCCATCGCCCACGCGGCGCAGCCGGACGCCGGCCGGACGGCCGCGCGAGCACGCCGCGTGGCGTGAGACCGCGCGACCGGCGCTGCCGCCGGCCGCGCTCCGGTTGACAACGCCGCAGGGCGCGCGCACAGTCTCGCCACACCGATGCCCGTCACCCGCTTCGACATCGCGCTCAGACGCCCGCTCGCCGGGGGACGCGCCTTCGGGGAGGTCGGTCCCTACGAAGAGCTCAAGGGACGCCTCAGCTTCGCCGTCGACCCGACGCACGCCGCCAACGAGCGGATCACCGACATCGGGCTCGCCCCGGACGTCGTCAACCGCGGCAACACGGTGACCGTGCCCAATTTCAACCACGCCACCCGGCCGGTGTTCGGGCCGGACGCCGACGCCAATCCGCCGATCGACGTGGGCGACGGCTTCCTGATGCGGCGCGGCTGGGCCGTCGTGTCGTGCGGCTGGCAGTGCGACGTGCCGGAGCTGCCGGGGCTCTTCCGGCTCTACGCGCCCGAGGCGCGTGACGCCGGCGGTCACCCGTTGCGCGGCCGGATCTACGTCAACCTCCAGGCGCCCCAGCCCGTACCCCATTTCCTGCTCTCCGACCGCGGTCACCTGGCCCATCCGGCTGCCGACCTCGAGGAGCGCGACGCCGTGCTGCTCGTGCGCGACCAGCTCGACGGCCCGCCCCAGGCGATCCCAAGGCAGCGCTGGCGCTTCGCCCGCGCGGTCGGCGGCCGCGTGGTCGACGATCCGCGCCACGTCTGGCTCGATGGCGGCTTCGAGAAGGGCCGGCTCTATCAGATCGCCTACACGGCGATCGGGGCGCCGGTGCTCGGGCTAAGCTTCGCCGCCCTGCGCGACTGCGTCTCCTGGCTCAAGCACGGCGGCGCGGCCGACGCCAATCCGGCCGCCGGCGACGTCCGCTGGGCCTACGCGTATGGACGCTCGCAGACGGGCCGCTTCCTGCGCACGCTGGTCTACTGGGATCTGAACGTCGACGAGGACGGCCGCGAGGCGCTCGACGGGATCATCGCCAACGTCGCGGGCGGCATGCGCGGCGAGTTCAACCAGCGCTTCGGCCAGAACTCCAAGGACCGGCCCCAGATGATGGCGCACGTGTTCCCGTCGACCGACGTGGCCACGACCGATCCGGTGACCGGCGCCACCGACGCGCTCCACGGCCGCCTCGACGCGCGCGGCAGCCGGCTGAAGGTCTTTCACACCAACACCTCGGCCGAGTACCACCGCGGCGACGCCTCGCTCGTCCACACCGACCCCGACGGCCGTCGTGACGTCGCGCCGGGATCGTTCACGCGCGTCTACCACTTCGCCGGCACCGAGCATGGTGTCGGCGTCTGGCCGCCCACGGACACGACGCCGGTGGCGGCCGATCCCTCCGGCTGGACCGAGCGCTCGCAGAATGTGCGCAACACGATCAACTACAGCCGCCTGCTCCGCGCCTGCCTGGTGAACCTCGACCGCTGGGTCACCGAGGGCGTCGAGCCGCCGCCGAGCCGCCATCCGCGGGTCGACGACGGCACCGCGGTGCCCCCCGAGTCGCTGGCCAAGGTCTTCGAGCAGATCCCGCGCGCGGCGTACCCGCGACATCACGCGCGGGCCGGGCGGCGGGACTTCGGCGGCGACCCCGAGCTTCGCGCGCTGACGCGCATCCCGCCGCGCGAGGGCGCGGCGTACGGCACTCTCGTCTCCGCCGTGGACGACGACGGCAACGAGGTCGCGGGCATCGCGGTGCCCGAGATCACGGTGCCGGTCGCCGCCTATACCGGGTGGAGCCTGCGTCACCCCGACATCGGCGGCGCCGAGCAGCTGCTGTACTTCGCCGGCGCCACGCTGCCGTTCGCGCGTACGCGCGACGAGCGCGCGCGATCCGGCGACCTGCGGCCATCGATCGAGGAGCGCTACCCTTCCCGCGCGGCCTATCTCGAGCGCGTGCGCGCCGCCGCCCGCGCGCTCGTCGCCGCGCGACACCTGCTCGAGGACGACGTCGACCTGTCCGTCACGTTCGCCGCGCGGATGTGGGATTGGGTCGCCGCCCGGCCCACCGGGTCACCCTGACGCGCGTGCCGGGTTCACGTGCCATCGGGGCCGCCGCCGCGGGCGCCCCCTCGTCTCGCGCGTCCTAATCCGCGTCGTAGCAGCGAAGTCGACCCCCGCCGCCGCTTGGTATTTCCCTTGCTAGCTCGTGTCCCCGCGGCCATCTGTGGCTCCGGCGCCAAGGGGGATCCGTGTGAAACGAGCTTCGTCGCTCGTCGCTCCCGCGTTGCTGCTTCCGATCGCCGCCGTGGTGGCGTTGTCGCGCACGCTGCCCGACTCGCTCGCCACCGCCGTGGACGCAGCACCGCTGCTCGTGTTCGCGGGCGGCGCGCTGCTCGGGCTGGTGACGCGACGCGGACGCCTCGTCGGCGGTGTCGTGGTGCTGGCGCTGGCCGATTGCGCGCTCGCCAACGTGGGCGGGCGGACGATCTTCGACGCGGTCGCCCTGCTGCTGCCGATCAACATCGCGCTCGTCGTGTGGCTCGGCGAGGAAAATCCATTCGCGGGGCGCGGGGCGCTGCTGTTCGGGATCACGCTGGTGCAAGCCGGCATCGTGGCGGCGCTCCAGCACCCGCAGCTCGCCGCCGTCGCCGAGTCCCTCGATCACCCGATCGTCGGCAGCGGCCTCGGCCCGTGGACGGCGCTGCCGCAGGTGGCGGTGTTCGCCTTCGCGGCGGCGCTCGGCCTGATCCTGGCCCGCTTCTTCCTGCACGGCCATTCGCTGGCCGCGGGGGCCGCGTGGGCGCTGGTCGCGTGCTTCCTCGCACTCGACGGCGCCCGTTCCGGCGGCCCGGCCAACGCCCACTTCGCCACCGCGGGGCTGCTCCTCCTGGTGGGGGCCACCTGGGAGCCGCGTCACGTGCCCGCCAAGGACGACGTCACCGGTCTCCAGGCCCGCATCGAGTTCACCCGGGCGCTGCGGCGCCTCAAGCGCCGCTACTCGATCGCCTACGCGGAGATCGACGAGTTTCCCGCCTTCCGGCAGGAGCATGGGCCGGAGGCGGCCCGCCGCATACTGCGCCTGGTCGCCAAGCCGCTGGCGAAGGTCGGCGGCGGCGGACGCGCGTACTACATCGAGGGCCATCGGTTCGCGGCGATCTTTCCGGGCGTGTCCGCCAAGACGGCGGCCCAGCATCTCGACGCCGTGCGCCACGCCGTCGAGGACGTCACCGTGGACGTCTCGCTCGGGAAGCCGACGAACGGTCAGCCCGGCCGCACCCGCGTCGTCGAACGGACGGTGTCGGTGACGATGAGCGCCGGGATCGCCGAGGCCGAGAAGGGCACCGATCCGCAGCAGGTGCTCGACGCCGCCGAACAGGCGCTTGGCCGCGCCAAGCAAGGCGGACGAGCCGGCCGCCGTAGTCGTAGCCGAGATTCGGGGCGTAGTTCTTCAGGGCGCCGTCCCACACCGCGATGTAGATGCCCGACGGCATCTGGACGTAGTACTGCTGCCGCGCCAGGTGCCGCTGAAGCTCGTGAATGACCTCCCGTCGCCTGGCGACGTCGAACAGGCGGCGCTGACGGACCAGGAGGTCGGTCACGAGCGGGTCGTCCACGTGACTCTGGTTCTTCAACTCGCCGGGATAGTGCATGCCGAACAGGAAGTTGTCCGGGTCGAGGAACGGCGTCTGGGGGCCGTAGGTCATCGACTCGAACTTGCCGAGGTAACAGCTGGCGATGAACGCCCCGTACTCGCGCTGGTCGAGGCGCGTCGTGATGCCCACGTCCTTGAGGTACTTGAGAATCAGCTGCGCGCTGTCGGCGAAGGTCGTCGAGCCGTAGGTCGCGAAGCAGAGGCTGGCCGGAAAGCCACGGGGATAGCCGGCCGCCGCCAGCAGTCGGCGCGCCTCGGCCGGGTCGTGACGGAAGTACCGCGCACCCTCACCGAGCTGGTCGATCGTGAGCGCCCACTCCTTGAACGCGGCGGGCACCGCCGGGTTGAAGATGCCCACGCCTTCGGCGGTGGCGTCGAGGATGCCCTGGCGATCGATGGCCAGCGAGACGGCCTGCCGGACGCGGACGTCGTTGAACGGCGGCGCATCGGTGCGCATCGAGATGTGGGTCTCGACGTTGCTCGGGAACTCGACGGACTTCAGATTCGGCCGTGTCCGCTTCAGCGCGTTCTTGATCTGGACCCAGTCCGTCCGATTGATCGAGCCCGGCAGCTCCCAGCCGAGGTCGTAGCGCCCCGCCAGGAACGCGGACATCCGGGAGGCGGCGTCCTCGTCGACCACCAGCTCGACCCGGTCGATGTACGGCAGCCCGGGCACGAAGTACCCCGGATGCCTGACGAGCGTCAGGCCGACGCTCGGGCGATAGCTGTCGAGCATCCATGGGCCCGTGCCGATCACCGCCTGCGGCGTCTTGAGGTCGCCGAATTTCTCGACGCACTCCCGCGCCACGATCGCGACCGCCATCGGATTGGCCAGCACGTCGAGCAGCCAGCCGAACGGCTCCTTGAGGCTCAGCTTGACGGTGTACCGGTCCAGCGCCTCGACGCGCTCGACCGCCTTCAGCATGTAGGCCGACGGGTTGCCCTTGAGCGTGAGGAACCGTTCGATCGTGTAGCGGACGTCGTCGGCCGTGAGCTCGCGGCCGTTGACGGGCGGCTTGGGGTGCCACCGCACGCCCCGGCGAAGCTTGAAGACGTACGTCGTCTCGGTCGGCTGGCTCCAGGACTCGGCCAGATCGCCCTCGATCGGGAACGTCGCCGGCGAGACCGCCGGTCCGGCCTTGTGTCGAAGCAGCCGGCTGTGCGTGAAGGTGATGGGGATCTGGACCCGGTAGGCCGTGCTCAGCATCGGGTCGAAGAAGGGCGGATCCCACGCGCGGATCGTCACCGTGCCGCCGCGCCGGGGCGCCTGCGCCCGGGCGCCGCCCGGCGCGACGAGCGCGCCCCCGAGCGCCAGGCCGCCCAGGCGCAGCAGCTCGCGACGCTTCAGTTCCTCCCCTGCCCTCACCTGGCCGTCGCCGCGCCGGTACCGCGCGCGGCCGCCGCGTCGGCCTGCTTGAAATCCTCGTCGGTGATCCCGTAGAGGTGGGCGCCGCCCGTGAAGATCTGGGCGGCCGTCTCGCGCGAGCAGCTTTTCAGCACGTTGTCGGCGACGTTCGGGAAGTTGGAGTCGAAGTGCGGATAGTCGGTGGAGACGCACATCCGGTCGGCGCCGATCAGGCCGGCGGTCGCCTCGATCTCCGGCTCGCTGCCCTCGACCGCCGCCCAGCAGTTGCGCCGGAAGTACTCGCGCGGCAACAGCCTGAGGTACGGGGCGTGCGACTCGCGGTACTGCGGATAGTCCCACTCGATCCGCGACAGCAGCCCCGGCGCCCACGAGTTCTGCGCCTCCAGGAAGCCGACCCGGAGCTTCGGGTGGAACTCGAACACGCCGCCGATGATCATGGCGACCAGCGCCTGCTGCATCTCGATCCAGTGGCTCGCCACGTGGCGGTAGAAGCGGTTCTCG
>VBPC01000335.1 GCA_005887895.1 Candidatus Rokuibacteriota bacterium | reverse complement strand
TCGTCGTGACACCGTAGCGCTCGAGGGCCGACGCGGCACAAGCGGCCGGCGCTCGACGGGCGCCGGCGCTTCGCGCGCTCGCGAAAATCGCGTATCCTGCACCGCGTGACCGACTCCTCGCGCCTGCTCGACGGCCTGATCGTCCTCGACTTCACCCGCGTCCTCGCCGGTCCCTACTGCACGCGGCTGATGGCCGACCTCGGCGCCCGCGTGCTCAAGATCGAGCGGCCGGGCGAGGGCGACGAGACGCGCAAGGGCTACATCCAGATCGAGGAGGGGCGCACCGACCAGTCCACCTACTTCATCCGGATCAACGTCGGCAAGGAGAGCGTCGGCCTCGACCTCGGGCACCCGCGCGGGCGCGAGGTCGTGCTCGACCTGGCGCGCGTGGCCGACGTGGCCATCGAGAACTTCGTGCCGGGCGTCGTCGGTCGCCTGGGCTGCGACTACGCCACCTTCGCCCGCGTGAAGCCGGACATCGTCTACTGCTCGATCTCCGGCTTCGGCCAGACCGGCCCGCTGCGCGATAATCCGGCGTTCCACCACATCATCAACGCCATGTCCGGCATCATGCACCTCGAGAGCCACGACGATCCGGAGCCGCGCCTGAGCTACCTGCAGGCGGCCGACGTGCTGGCCGGCGCCCACGCCTTCGGCGCGATCCTGGCGGCGCTGTTCCGCCGCGGTCGCACCGGGCGCGGCGCGCACCTGGACGTCTCGATGCTGGAGGCGATGATCGCCGCCGAGGACGTCACCTACGGCGCCATCCTCAACGGCGGCGACCTCTACCCCGGGCCGCGCGCCGGCATGGTCGTGCACCGTCTGGCCGGCCAGGACTTCGCGATGCAGACGATCGGCGCGCCGCAGCTCTGGCCGCGGCTGCTGGAGGCCATGAAGCGCCCCGACCTCGCCGACGACCCGCGCTTCGCCACGCCGCTGGCCCGACGGCAGAACTGGCCCGCGCTGCTGCCGATCATCCACGCGTGGCTCGACGGCTTCGGCACCCGCGAGCAGGCGCTGGCCGGGCTGCGGGCCGGGCGGCTGCCCGCCTCGCCGGTGCTGTCGCCGCTGGAAGTCGCCGCGCATCCGCATCTCGACGCGCGCGGCGCCTTTCCCGAGGTGCCGCATCCGGCGCGCGGCAAGGTGCGCGTGACGGCCACGCCGTTCCACGTCGACGGCCGGCCGAGCGCGCCGGCGGCGGGCGCTCCGTATCGCATCGGCGAGCACACCCACCGCGTGCTCGCCGGCCTGCTCGGCTACCCGCGCGAGAAGATCGCCGACCTCGAAGCCGCCGGAGCGATCGCCGGCGTTTAACGTCGGTCAACGAGGGGCGCCACGGCTCCGCCGGGGCGTCCCGAGCCTCCATGGGGGGCCCTTTCGAGGCCCCCCATGTCGAAGGCGGTCTACCGGCGCTTTCGTGACAAGGGCCGCATGATGCCCGAGGGCCTGGCGTTCGTGGGCTCGTGGGTGTCCGCCGATCTCGGGCGCTGCTTCCAGCTGATGGAGTGCGACGACGTCACCCTGCTCCAGCGCTGGGTCGTCGAGTGGTCGGAGCTGATCGACTTCGAGATCGTGCCGGTCGTCGCCGGCAGGGATACCGCGGCCGCGCTACCGGCGTAGGCCGCTACGCGAGCGGGTTTTCCCAGCGCAACCCGGAGAACCGCGCAAAATCCCCATCGGTGGAGCACAAGGTCAGCCCGTGCTCGATCGCCAGGGCCGCAAGGTGGGCGTCGGCCACCAGCGCTGCGCTCGTGGCAGCGCCCCGCAGCAACGCGCCGAGGATTTCGCGATGTCGCTCGGTCGGCAGCGGAATCCAGCCCGCCTGACAGTCAAGCCAGGCCTCCACCTGGGCCCACGCCTTCGCTACCGCGTGAGGACGGTCAAAAACCCGCGGGTGAGACGTGACCCGGACGAACGCTAGCAGGCTCGGCCATGGCAAGCCGACCGCGGCGCTGCCGTTCAACTTCTCGTCGAGCCAGGAGCGAGCCCGAACATGCTGGGGGAACGACCGCCCGATGGCATAGATGAGGAGATTGGCATCGACCAGGATCACTTGTGCCAGTCACCCTCGGCGTGAGCCAGCACAGCTTCGATGTCGTCGATGCTCGGGACCAGGCAGCGACCGAGATCGACCGACGGTGTCCGGTAACGCGTTGTACGCTCGGGCGGGGCGCTCATGCGCCGCAACCCGACCCGCAATGCCTCGTTGACAACCGTCTTCAGGCCTGCTTTGCGCCGCGCCAGCACCCGCTTCAGCAGCGCCGCGACGTCGTCATCGAGCGTCAGCGTAGTTCGCATGACGCCAGCATGCCGGCTTGATGTCTTGATGTCAACTGTCTGATGTCCAAGACATCAGACCTGAACCATGCGCTCGGCGGCGGCTTCGCCGGAGCGCACGCAGTCGGCGATGCCGACGCCGCGGTAGGCGGCGCCGGCCAGCGCCAGGCCCGGCAGCGCGGCGGCCGCGTGCTCGATCGCCTCGGCGCGCGCGAGATGGCCGACGCGGTACTGCGGCATCGAGG
>VBPC01000162.1 GCA_005887895.1 Candidatus Rokuibacteriota bacterium | reverse complement strand
GCCCCCAGCGCTCGGCGCGCGGGATCATGTGCCCTCCGAGGTGGCTGGCGCGACGACGGGGGCGGGCTTGCGGCCGAACAGGCGCGCGCTGATGATGCCGACCTCGTAGAGGATGATCAGCGGTCCAGCCATCAGCGTCTGGTTGAACGCGTCGGGCGTCGGCGTCAGCACGGCGCCCGCGATGAACGCGCCGAGGATCGCGTACTTGCGGTTCCTGGACAGCATCTTGGCGGTGACGATGCCCATGCGGGCCAGCAGCGTGATGGCCAGCGGCAGCTCGAACACGGCGCCGAAGGCCAGCGTGAACTTCAGCAGGAAGTCGATGTGGTTCTCGAGCGTGATCATCGGCTGCAGCGTCTCGCGCGCGTACGAGAGCAGGAAGGCGATGGCGTACGGCGTGACCACGAACAGCGAGAACGCGCCGCCGAGCATGAACAGCAAGGAGCCGAGGATCACGAAGGGGGCCGCGTACTTCTTCTCGTGCCGGTGCAGGCCGGGCGCGATGAACGCCCACACTTGCCACAGGATGCCGGGGGCGGAGATGAACAGGCCCACGATCAGCCCCACCTTCATCTGCACCCAGAACGCCTCGGCGGGCGCCGTGAAGACGAGCTTGTAGCCGAGCTTCGTCACCGGCCGCGCCAGGAAGTCGACGATCCTCTCGCTGAACGGCAGCGCGATCACGGTGCCGCCCAGCAGGCAGAAGAGGCTGCGCATGATCCGGGTGCGCAGCTCCCCCAGGTGCTCGAGGAACGGCATCTTGTCGTCGACGGAGCGGGGCGCCATTCCTACCAGGAACCGACGAAGTGCCGGAGCGCGCCGACGCCGTGGCCGACCTGGAAGCCCTCGCGGATCGCCGCGGTGACGTAGGCCTTCGCCTCGGCGATCGCCTGCGGCAGTGGTCGGCCGTGGGCGAGCCCGGCCGCGATCGCCGCCGAGAAGGTGCACCCGGTGCCGTGGGTGTTGTTGGAATCGACGCGGGCGCCCGGGAAACGCGTGAGCGCGCGGCCGTCCCACAGCAGGTCGGTCGCACTGTCCTTGAGGTGGCCGCCCTTGACCAGCACGTGGCGCGGCCCACGCGCGTGGATACGCCGCGCCGCCGCTTCCATGTCGGTCTCGGTCGTCACCTCCATCCCGGCCAGCATCGAGGCCTCGTGGAGGTTCGGGGTCACCACCTCCGCCAGCGGCAGCAGCGTCGCGATGAGCGCGTCCCGCGCGTCGGGCCGGAGGAGCGGATCGCCCGACTTGGCGATCATCACCGGATCGAGCACCAGCCGCGTCTGTCGATGGGCGATGAGACGCTCGGCGACGGCCGCGATGATGCCGGCGGTCGACAGCATGCCGATCTTCACGGCGTCGGCGCCGAAATCCTCGAGGACGGCGTCGAGCTGGCGCGCCACGAACTCCGGCGGCAGGTCGTGCACGCCGGTCACGCCGACGGAGTTCTGCGCGGTCACGGCGGTCAGGACGGACATCCCGAACACTCGAAACGCCGAGAACGTCTTGAGGTCGGCCTGGATGCCTGCCCCGCCGCCGGAGTCGGACCCGGCGACGGTCAGTGCCTTGGGAACGGCCATAGACGGAAGAGCAGTATACGCGCCGGTCAGTCGGCGTTCCAGCCGAGGGCGACCCTCGGCATGCTCGTCGGCGGCAGTGCGCGAATGGCGCCGCGACGCTCGAAGGCCTCCAGGAACTCCCGGACCTCCGGCAGCGGCTGGCCGACGGCGTCCGCCACCTTCAGCGCGGTGCGCGTCTGCGCCGCGTACTCGGCGAGCTTGCCCTGCGCGTACAGCGCCCGAGCGAGGGCGACGCGGGTGCCGATGTCCTCGCCGAAGAGCTCGACGGCGCGGCGCAGGTGCAGCTCGGCCGCGGCCGGGCGCTGCAGCTGCCCGAGCATGAGGCCGAGATTGCGGTGCGCGCGCCACGACTCGGCGTCGACGGCCACGGCGCGCTCGAGCCGCGCGAGGGCCTCCGCGGCGTCGCCGCGCTCCCACGCCAGGCGCGCGAGGACGTTGTAGGCGCTCACGAGGCCCGGATCGCGCCGCACGGCCTCTTCCAGCAGCCGGCGGCCGTGGACATCGTCGCCGCGCTCGACCAGGCGCCGGGCCAGCAGCGCGAGGTACTCGGCGGCCTTCGCCACCTCGCGGCCGCCGGAGAGCCGGATCCGGAGGAACCGCGCGGCCGAATCCTTCGTGTCCTGGCCGGGCGTCGCGCGGCGGGCCTCGGTGACCATGGCGCGCGCCAGGCGAAGCTCGCCCTCGTCGGTCAGCCATTGCCCGAACCACCAGGCACACTCGGCGCGCGTCGGCTGGGCGAGCACAGCGCGGCGGAAGCCCTGGAAGATCTCGTCACGCGACGTGGCGTCCTTCAGGCGCTCCTGCGCCTGGCCGCAGTAATCGACGCCGGAGCGAACCAGCACGAACCGGCCGGCGAGCGCACGCGCCTCGTCGATCCGGCCGCGCTCGAGGAGGACGTCGACTTTCAGGGCCGCCGCGATCGAGAGACCCGGGTACACCGCGACGACGAGCCCTCGGCCGAGCTCCGGCAGCGCGCGCGTCGATGTCGTCGCCAGCCACGGCTCGGCGCCGGCGATGCGGTCGGCCAGGCTCCACACGCGCTCGTCGTCGCCGATGCGCGAGGCGAAGCGGGCGGCGGCGACGAGGACGGACATCTCCGTGGGCGCGACGGCGACGGCGGCCTCGTGGAGCATCTTCGCGGTCTCGAGATCACCGACGGACTCGACGACGCCCCCGGCCGCGAGCAGGGACGCCGCCGACGTTGGGGCCACGGCGGCCGCCTGGCGGGCGGCGTCGGCCGCCTCCTCCCAGCGGCCGTCCCGCAAGCGCTGCCGGGCCCGGGCCAGGTGGCCGCCCGCATCCTCACGCGCCGCGACGCGAGTCGTTCCCGCGCGCGCCCGCGCCTCGAGCAGTCGCTGGGCCTCGGGATGGTCGGGATCGCGGGCGAGGGCTTCCTCGAGCGCGGCGACGCCGTCGGCCTCGCGGCCCATCGCCAGCAGCACGGTCCCGACGCCGACGTGGCCCTCGACGTCGTCCGGATCGAAGACGGTCACCTGGCGATACGCCTTCAGCGCGTCGTCGTATCGACGCCCGTGATACGCGACGCGACCGAGGCCGAGCTGCGCGACCAGATCGTCCGGGTCGGCGGCGACGGCGCGCTGATACCAGGCGAAGGCCTCGCGCTCCTCGTCGCGGCTCTCCCAGATCAGCCCGATCTTCCGATACGGCCACGAGAACGCGGGGTCGCCGGCGATCGCCGCGTCGTAGGCCGTCCGCGCCTCGACGGCGAGCCCGTCGACGAGCTGCAGGTGCGCCCCGGCGGCCGTGAGCGCCTCGACGAGCGGCGCGACCTCATGCGAGGGCAGCCGATGGCGCAGGAACGTGCGGGCCCGGCCGCGCACGCCTTCCCGCTCGGCCGACTCGGCGACCGTGCGCATCACGCGGCGGGCGAGTCGGATGCGGCCCGCATCGGTCAAGGTCACTCCGGCGTCGTAGAGGCAGTCCGGATTGCGCGCTCCGAGCACCATCGCGAGCAGGGCGCGCCCTTCGTCGGAAAGGTCGGGGACCGTGGCCGTGCAGTAGTCGGCGGTCGGCCGTGCCCAGCCGCGAGCCTGCGCGAGCGCCACCGCGGCCGCGTCGTCCCCCGACTCGATGAGCGCCCGCAGCAGCGCCTCGGCGGCGGGGTCCGCCACGGCCCAGCGGATGACGGCCTCGGCCAGCGGTTGCCGGACCAGCCGCACGACGGTTTCCGCGGGCCCGCGTAACGCGGAAGGCGCGGACACGGCGTCGCCGAGCAGCGCGATCGCCCGCGCGGAATCGCCGACGCGGCCGGCGAGCGCGCCCGCGTGCAAGCGGTGGTCCGCCGACGGCTCGAGCTCGACGGCCCGCGCATAGGCGGCGGCCGCCTCGTCGAAGCGCGCCAGCTCCTCCAGCGCCCGGCCGCGCCAGAGGTGCGCCAGCCCCGACGACGGGTGCGCGGACACCGCGCGGTCGAAGCTCTTCAGGGCCTCGCCGGGCCGGCGCGTGAGCATGGCGCGCCGACCGGTGTTGAGATCGCCGTCGAGGCTCGGTCGATAGGCGCCACAGGCGACGAATCCGAACGCGACGACCAGGAGCGGGACCAGGCGAACCGCGCGGAGGCCCACGCCTCGAGGGTACTCGACCCGCCGGCGATCCCGGAAGAAACGCCGCGGTCACTCGGCCGGAATGACCACGGTGAACTCGCCGCGCACGCCGGCGGCGTCGAGGCGCGCGCGATGGGCGGCCGCCGGCGCGCGCACCACCTCCTCGAACTGCTTGGTCAGCTCGCGGGCCACCACGATCTCCCGCTCGCCGAAGACCGTGTCGATCGCCTCCAGGCTGGCGAGGATGCGGTGAGGCGACTCGTAGAGCACGAGCGTCGTGTCGAGCTCGCGTAGCGCGGCCAGCCGCTTCAGGCGGCGGCCGGGCTTGATCGGCAGGAACCCGTCGAAGACGAAGCGATCGGCCGGCAGGCCGGCCGCCGACAGGGCGGTCACGACCGCGGCCGGCCCGGGCACCGGCACCACACCGGCACCGGCCGCGCGGGCGTCCCGCACGAGCATGAAGCCGGGATCGGAGATGCCGGGGGTGCCGGCGTCGGTCACCAGCGCGATGCGCCGACCCTCCTGGAGCTGGCGGATCAGCTGGGGACCGCGCACGAGCTTGTTGTGCTCGAAGTACGACGTCGTCGGCGTGTGGATGTCGAAGTGGGCCAGGAGCGCGCGGGTGCGCCGGGTGTCCTCGCACGCAATCACGTCCGCCTCCTTCAGAATCCGGAGCGCGCGCAGCGTGATGTCTTCCAGATTTCCGATGGGCGTGGCGACGACGAACAGCGTTCCAGTCACGTGATTCGCGCGTCGGCGTCGCCGGCGCAATCCTGCTTCGCGGTCTGGGGGGAGGCAGCGAGGCGCACGCCTCGGGCGTGCGCCGAGCGTCGGAAGGGGGGCGCAGCCCCCCTCCGAGTCCTAGGCCGTCTGCTCTTTCGCTTCCGAGACGAGGACGGGCCGCTCGCGATTGAGGATGACCTCGCGCGTGATCACGCATTCCTTGAGGCCCTGGATCGACGGCAGCTCGTACATGATCTCGAGCATGACCTCTTCCAGGATCGCCCGCAGGCCACGGGCCCCGGTGCCGCGCTTGAGCGCTTCCTTGGCGATGGCGGCCACCGCGTCGTCGGTGAACTTCAGCCGCACCTTCTCGAGGTCGAAGTACTTCTGGTACTGCTTGATGATCGCGTTCTTCGGCTCCTTGAGGATGCGCATCAGCGCTGGCTCGTCGAGGTCGTGGAGGGTGGCGATGACGGGCAGGCGGCCGACGAACTCGGGGATGAGGCCGTACTTGAGCAGATCCTCGGGCTGGATCATGGCCAGCAGGTCGCCGACCCGGCGGTCCTCACGGCTCTTGATCTCGGCGCCGAAGCCCATGCCGGAGCGCCCCACCCGCGACTCGATGTTCTTGTCCAGCCCGACGAAGGCGCCGCCGCAGATGAACAGGACGCTCGAGGTGTCGACCTGGATGAACTCCTGGTGGGGGTGCTTGCGGCCGCCCTGCGGTGGCACGTTGGCGACGGTGCCCTCGAGGATCTTCAGCAGCGCCTGCTGCACACCTTCCCCCGACACGTCACGGGTGATCGAGGGGTTTTCGGACTTGCGCGCGATCTTGTCGATCTCGTCGATGTACACGATGCCGCGCTCGGCCCGCTCGACGTCGTAATCCGCCGCCTGCAGCAGGCGCAGGATGATGTTCTCCACGTCCTCGCCGACGTAGCCGGCCTCGGTCAGGGTGGTGGCGTCGGCGATCGTGAAGGGGACGCGCAGCATCTTGGCCAGGGTCTGGGCGAGCAGCGTCTTGCCCGACCCGGTGGGACCGATCAGCAGGATGTTCGACTTCTGCAGCTCGACGTCGCCGGCGTCGCTGCCCGATTCGATGCGCTTGTAGTGGTTGTGAACGGCGACGGCGAGGATCTTCTTCGCCCGCTCCTGACCGACGACGTACTGGTCGAGGGCCGACTTGATCTCGGCGGGCTTGGGAAGGTTGCGGATCTCCCGCGACTTCTCCTCTTCCCACTCCTCGGCGATGATGTCGTTGCAGAGCTCGATGCACTCGTCGCAGATGTAGACCGTCGGACCGGCGATGAGCTTGCGGACGTCGTTCTGGCTCTTGCCGCAAAACGAGCACTTCAAGGTCCCGTTACCCTCACGCGTCCGCGCCATTCCGCCATCGACTCCTTACTTCTGGACTTGCGCCGAGAGCGCCGCTTGCTCACTGACCGCCCGGGTGGTCGGCTTGGAAGAGATCACTTCGTCGACGATTCTATATTCCTTGGCCTGCTCGGCGGTCATGAAAAAGTCGCGGTCGGTGTCGCGCTGGATCTTGTCCATGCCCTGGCCCGTGTGATGCACGAGGATGCGGTTGAGCTCCTCGCGCATCCTCAGGATTTCGCGGGCCTGGATGTCGATGTCGGTCGCCTGGCCCTGCACGCCGCCCAGCGGCTGATGGATCATGATGCGCGCGTGCGGCAGCGCGAACCGCTTGCCGCGGGCGCCCGCGCACAGCAGCAGCGCGCCCATCGAGGCGGCCTGGCCCATGCAGATCGTCGAGATGGCCGGCTTCACGTACTGCATGGTGTCGTAGATCGCCATGCCGGCCGTCACCGAGCCGCCGGGCGAGTTGATGTACAGGTAGATGTCCTTGTCGGGATCGTCGGCCTCCAGGAAGAGCATCTGGGCGATCACGAGGTTGGCCAGATCGTCCTCGATGAAGGTGGGCAGGAAGATGATGCGCTCCTTCAGGAGCCGCGAGAAGATGTCGAACGCCCGCTCACCGCGCGGGGTCTGCTCGACGACCATCGGAACCAGGGCCATCACACTCTCCTTATGCTTTGATCCGGGCGTGCTCGATGAGGATGTCGAGGGTCTTGCGCTCGCGCAGCCCGTGCCGCAGCGCTTCGAGGTCGCCATTCTTCTCCATCATACGCCGAACGGCCGGCGCCGGGCGCTGGCTGGCGCGGGCGAACTTGTCGATCTCGGCCTCGAGCTCGTCCTCGGTCGGGGCGATCGCCTCCTTGTCGGCGATGGCCTCCAGCAGCAGGGCCCGCCGCACGGCCTTCTCGGCGGCCGGCCGCAGCTCGCCCATGATCTTGGTGTAATCCCACTGGATCGCCTCGGGATCCACGCCCTGCCGGCGCAGCCGGTCGCGGGTGTGCTCGACCTGGTGGGCGACCTGCCGCATGACCATGGCGTCCGGCACGGCGAACTCGTGGCGGGCCAGCAACGCGTCGACGAGCTTGTCCTCCAGCGCCCGCCGTGACTCGGTCTCCCGGGCGGCCTCCAGCTGCTTGCGGACCTCGGTCCGCACCGCCTCCAGCGTGTCGAAGTCGCCGAGCGCCTTGGCGAACTCGTCGTCGAGCGTGGGCAGGATCTTTTCCTTCACCTCGCCGACCTTCACGTGGGCGGTGCCGCTCTTGCCGCGCAGCGACTCCATCCGGTGGTCGTCGGCGAAGCGCAGGCTGACGTCGCGCTCGTCGCCGGCGCGGAGGCCGACGACGGCGGCGTCGATCTCGGCCAGCACCGTGCCGCTGCCGACGAGGAAGTGGTAGCCGGTGGCGGTGGTCGGCTCGTGGTCAGCCGGGGCGAGTGTGTAGTCGACGACGACGAGGTCGCCGGCGGCGGCCGCGCGCTCGACGCTGCGGAACTCGGCGTGCTGCTCGCGCATCCGCTCGAGCGTCTCCCCGACCTCGGCGTCGGTGATCGACGACGCCGCGTGCTCGACGTCGACGCCGCGATAGTCGGCGAGCGTGATCGCCGGCTTGACCTCGACGACCGCGGTGAACGACAGCGGGGCGTTCTCTTCGAGCGTCAGGTTCTGGAGGTCGGGCTCGTTGACGGGAGCGATGCGCGCCTCGGACAGCGCCTGCCGGTAGACGTCGGGAATGAGGTGCTCGGCGACCTCGCGTCGCACGTCGTCGGCGAAGTGCAGCTTCACGAGCGAACGCGGCACGTGGCCGCGCCGGAAGCCCGGCAGGCTGGCGCGCTTCTGCACGCGCCCGTAGGCGCGCTCCCATTCCTTCTGCACGACGTCGACGGGCGCCTCCACGGCGAGCCGGCGCTTGCAGCTTTCCAGTTCCTCGACGGCGACCTTCATGCGGGTCTCTTTCGCTCGGATCCGTGGTCCGAGAAGTGGTGCGAGAGGGGGGAGTCGAACCCCCAAGGGCTCGCGCCCACCGGATCCTAAGTCCGGCGCGTCTGCCAGTTTCGCCACTCTCGCGGGAGTCCGACGCCCGAGCCGACGACCCAGCATACCTAGGACACCCCAGCGTCGCAAGACGAGCGGCGCCGATCCGCGCGTCCGTCGATGGCACCGCGTTTGAACGCCTTCAGCGCGCGCGCATCCCGCGCTTGGCTCCTCAACGTCGCGGGTCCCAGGAGGTCAGAACCATGGCAACTTTGACACGCGCGACCGCCCTCGTCGTGTTCGTGGCCGGCCTCGCGGCAGCGACTTCCGCGTTCGCGCAGAGCCAGACGGACTTCGACGCCTGCCATCAGATGGCGGCGACCAAGGTGCAGGGCAGCGTGAGCGCGTCGCCGGGCAGCAGCTCGGTCACGAGTGCGCCCGGGACGTCGACCTCCTCATCCGCGCGCGTCGGCGGCGGTGGGGTGAGCAGCAGCACGTCGGCCTCCGGCCCCACGGGCACCGGCACCTCGACGGCAGCCAGCGCATCCGGATCGGAGGCGCTGAAGAACGATCCCACCTACCAGCAAGCGTTCCGCGACTGCCTCAAGGCCCGCGGCTTCTGACGGACGACGACAGACCGGTCGGGCTCTTCCGACCGGTCCGAGGTGGCTATACAGAGGTGGCTATACAGAGGACCGGCCGGGTCCGAACGTCGGAGGGGGGTGGGGGGCCATGTCGGAGCCCCCATCCAAACAGCGCCCGTCACGCGGCGGAGGTGATCCCCTTCGGCTCGGAGGTCATCGAGGGCGGTGCGGGCGTCCGACGGCGTTCGAGGAAGAGGCGGTGCTCGGCGCGGAATCGCTCGAGGCACTTCTCGCAGATCCCGTCGGTGAATCGGACTGTCCAGCCCCGCCAGGATGCGACGCCGCTCACCAGGGGGTAGCCACAATAGCGTTGGTGCCACGCGCATCGGCAGATCAGCACGGGGACCTCCCACCTGGCTCGACGTATCCAACCTTGTAGAAGATGCCGCACGTGCTGCAAGGCACGTGCCTCGCCAGCGCGCCAGACCTCACGCTGGGTTAGCGATCACCGGGCGCCGCCTGTTACCTGAATTCGCCACCCGCGGTGTGGAAAAACCCTTCCCGTCGCCGCGGGCACACGACGGTGGGCATAATCCAACATGAGCTGGCGCCCGCTGCCCACGTGGCCGTGGCGATGGCCGTGGCCTCGTGAGCACAGGCTGCGGGCGCTCGGCGTCGGCGCGGGCGCGGCGCTCGGGCTCCTGCTCCTCACCCTCGTCGTCTATTCCTGGGTCGCGCTCGCGCGCTTCGAGCGTGTCGAGGAGCGGCGGGCGACCTTCGTCTACGCTGCCGCCCAGCCTCTCGTGACGGGCATCAACGTCCGCCGCGTCGACCTGGCCGGCACGCTGGCGCGGCTGAAGTACCACGACTCCCGCGGTGTGCCGCCGGTGCCCGGCCAGTTCCGTCGGCTGCCCGGAGGCTGGGAGATCCACCTCCGCAGCGGAGCCGGCGTGCCGGTGCTCGTGGAGGTCCGCGACGACCGCATCACGCGCGTGAGTCGGGGCGGGTACGACATCGGCGCCAGCGCGCTCGAGCCGGAGGTGCTGACCAGCGCGGATGACCGGCCCGGTGAGGACCACCGCCCCGTGCGGCTGGCCGACGTGCCGCTGGTCCTGATCAACGCCGTCCTCGCGGCCGAGGATCACCGTTTCTTCGAGCACGGCGGGGTCGACGCCCACGGCCTGGTGCGCGCCGCGTGGGCCAACGTGCGCGCCCGCCGCGTCCTGCAGGGCGGCTCGACCATCACGCAGCAGCTCGTCAAGAACCGGCTGGTCGGCTCCCGCCGCACGTTCTTGCGCAAGGCCAGCGAGGCCTGGCTGGCGACACTGGTCGAGTGGCGCTACGCGAAGGCGCAGATCCTCGAGGCGTACTTCAACGAGATCTACCTGGGGCAGCGCAACGGGCGCGCCATCCGCGGCCTCGGCGCCGCCGCCGGCGCGTATTTCCGCAAGGAGATCCACCAGCTGACGCCGGCCGAGGCGGCGCTGCTGGCCGGGATGATTCGCGCGCCCAACAGCTACTCGCCGGTGATGAATCCGGAGCGCGCCCGCGCGCGGCGCGACGTCGTCCTGGCGCGGATGCACGAGCTCGGGATGCTGTCGCCCACCGACTGGCAGACCGCCCGGGCCGCGCCGGTGCGGGTGCCGCCGGTCACGGCGACCGGGCAGCCGGCGCCGTACTTCGCGGACTACGCGCGCGCCGAGATCGAGCAGCGGTTCGGCGACCGCGGCGAGAGCGCAGCCGTGTACACGACGCTCGACCTGGCGCTGCAGCGCTTCGCCGAAGCGGCCGTCGTGCGCGGTCTCGATCGACTGGAGACACGGCTGCCGCGGCTGCGCCGCACCGACGCGTGGCGGCGGCTGCAGGCGGCGCTGGTGGCGATCGATCCCACGAGCGGCGAGATCCGGGCGCTCGTCGGCGGACGGGAGTACGCGACGAGCCAGTTCAACCGCGCGGCGCTGGCCCGCCGGCAGCCCGGCTCGGCCTTCAAGCCATTCGTCTATCTTGCCGCGCTCCGCCACCGCGGCGACGACCCGCCCGCGCTCACCGCCGCCTCGTTCGTGGACGACGTTCCGGTCACGGTGAGCGTCGGCAACGAGACGTGGAGCCCGCGGAACTACGAGGACCGCTACGAGGGACGTGTCACCGTTCGGCGCGCGCTCGAGCACTCGCTCAATGCGGCGACCGTGCGTGTGGCGGACTCGGTCGGGCTGCCGGCGGTCATCGAGACCGCGCGCGAGCTCGGGTTCGAGGGGGAGCTGTCGCCGGTGCCGGCGGCCGCGCTCGGCGTCTTCGAGGCCACGCCGATCGAGCTGGCGCGCGCGTACCTGCCGCTCGCCAATGGCGGCGTGCGGCCGCCCGGCGTGGTGGCGGTGAAGGCGGTGCGCGATCGCGACGGCGACGTCGCCCCATCCGACGCCGGCCGGCCGACGTCCGTGATCACGCCGGCCGAGGCCTACTTGATGACGTCGTTGCTCGAGGGCGTCATCCAGTCGGGCACGGCGGCGGCGGCCCACGACGTCGCTCCCGCCGACGCGATCGCCGGCAAGACCGGGACCACCAACGACGGGCGCGACGCGTGGTTCGTGGGCTACACGCCGAGGCTCGTCGTCGCGGTCTGGGTCGGGTTCGACGGTGGCGAGGCCCACGGTCTCGCCGGCGCCGATGCGGCATTGCCGATCTGGGTCGACTTCATGCGACAGGCACGCGAGGCGTATCCGCAGCCCTCGTTCACCGTGCCGGGCGGCATCACCTTCGCCGACATCGACCTTACCAACGGCCGGCTCGCCAACCGCTTCTGTCCCCTGGTCGGCCGCGAGACGTTCCTGGCGGGGACGGAGCCACCGCCCTGCCAGGAGCACGGCGGCGTCGGCTCGCAGATCTATGACTGGTGGCGCCGCCTGCGCGACTGGTGGCAGCGCTGAACCGGCGGCATGGCTTTTGCGGCAGGCGATACACATGGGGCGACGGCGTTGGTGTCTGCTTTGGGTGGTCATCACCCTTGGGCTCGGAGGTTGTGTGGCCCCACCCCCGAGCCAGGCAATACCGGCGCCGCCGTCCCCACCCCGGCTCACCCTGCTCGTCGGCCGTGCGTCCTGGTACGGGGGCGCCCATCACGGACGCCTGACGGCCAGCGGCGAGCGCTTCGACATCAACGCGCTCACGGCGGCTCATCGCACGCTGCCGTTCGGGACGCGGCTGCGCGTGGTCAACCTGAACAACAACCGCGCCGTCGAGGTGCGAGTCAACGATCGCGGCCCGGTCGTGCCGGGCCGGATGCTCGATCTCTCCTACAAGGCTGCGCGCGCGCTCGACGCCATCACCCCCGGAGTCGTCCCCGTCCGCGTGACCGTCCTCCCCCGTTGAGAGGCGGTCGGGAACGCCAAGAAGGCGCAGCCGGCTAGCGGCGGGATTCGCGCCAGCCGCAGACCTTGCAGTACCACCCGATCACCGACCCGCGCTCGGTCTCGTAGAGACCGCACTTCGGGCACTGCATCTTGCCTCCGGCGGAGACGGCGGTGGCCGCCGGCACCGACGCCGGCGCGGCGCGCGGCGCCGGTTGCGGGGCGGGTGACGGCTCGCGCGCCGTCGCGACCTCGACGGCTCGCGCCTCGTCGACGGCCCGCGCCATCGGCGGCGGCAGCGGGGGCGCGGCCGGGGCCACGCCGACCTGCGAGGCGGCGACGCGCGACATCGCCCACCCCGTGGCCAGCACGGTCACCGCGATGTTGACGAGGTTGAGGAGCCACGCCAGCAGGCTGCCCAGCAGGCCGAGCGCTGAGCTCGGGTACGCGGTTCTGAGGCTCACCGCGACGACGCTCGGCACCGCCATGATCGCCGCGGCCACCAGCGAGACGACCATGCTGCGCCACGTGATGCCCCACCAGACCGCCAGGGCGCCCTCCAGCGCCTGACCGTAGCGCTCCTGCGCCCACTGGCTGGTGAGCCTGGGGATGAGCGTGAGCGACCAGACGGTTGCCGCCAGCACGCCGAGTGAGAACAGGAAGCCGGCCATCGGACTGTTGAGACCGAAGACCGCGACGGCGACACCACCGACGACGAGGACCGGGCTCACGCGGAGGAGCAGGCGCCAGGTCAGGTACCACCCGGCCCGGAGAGAATCCCAGGTGAAGAAGCCGAACGGCTCGACGGCAGCCGGCGCCAGCATCAGCCCGAGCATTCTCGATCGCCGACGGCGCGGATGTCAACGATTGCGCGCTCTGCTATTCTCGCGCTTCATGATTCGCGACCTGGGCGACGGCCTGGTGCTCCGCGCGGCCACCGCGGCCGACGGCGACACGCTGGCAGCGTTCGTCGGCGACGTCTTGCGCGTCCAGGACGGCGACGAGCCGAACCGCCACCTCGCTGCGTGGACGCGCGACCTCCAGCAGGCTCGCCATCCGTCGTTCCGGCCGGGCGACACCACCCTCGTGACCGACACGCGGACCGGCGCCATCGCCTCGTGCCTGCACCTGATCTCGCAGACGTGGACGTACGGCGGCGTGCCGATCGGCGTCGGGCAGCCGGAGCTCATCGGCACGCGGCCAGCGTACCGTGGCCGGGGTCTCGTGCGCGCCCAGTTCGACGTCGTGCACGGCTGGAGCGCCGAGCGCGGGCATCGCATGCAGGCGATCGCCGGCATCCCGTGGTTCTACCGCCAGTTCGGCTATGAGCTGGCGATCGAGCGCGGCGGCGGGCCTCGCGTGCGCCGCGACGCGCTCGGGCCGTTGCCGCTGCCGCCGCCGGGCTGGCGCGTGCGGCCGGCGACGGTCGAGGACGCGCCGCTGCTGGCCGAGCAGTCGGCGACGGCGGATGCCCGCGGACTCGTCAGCGTCCCGCGCGACGCCGCGCTGTGGCGCTACGAGCTGGCCGGGCACAGCGCCGACAGTGCGCCGCGGCGCGAGGTGCGGATCCTCGAGCGCGATGGCGAGCCGGCGGGGTACGTCGCGTCCGGCATCGAGGCCTTCGGCGGCGCGCTGGTGGTGACCGCGTTCGAGGTCCGACCGGGTGTGTCGTGGCGCGAGGCGTGGACGGCGGCGCTGGCGCCGCTGTTCGAGGCCGGCGACGCGCTGGCCGCGGGCACGCCGGCCGGACGCTGCATCGCGCTGAGCTTCTGGCTTCTCGGGCGCGATCATCCGCTGTACCGCGTGGTTCACTTCCAGGAGCGGGACGACGGCTACGCGCTCTACGCCCGCGTGTCCGACGTGCCGGCCTTCCTGCGTGCAGTGACCCCGGCGCTCGAGCGCCGTCTGGCCGTCTCCGCGTGCGCGGGCCACACCGGCTCGCTCACCCTGGGGTTCTATCGCGCCGGCGTGCGGCTCGCGTTCGAGCGCGGCAAGGTGACGGCGATCGAGCCGTGGACGGTCGACGTCGACGTGCGGGGCATCGAGTTCGGCCGGCCCTCGAGCGACCCGCGGCGGCCGCTCGCGATGTTCCCGGACCTCACGTTCCTGCAGCTCCTGTACGGCTTCCGCGCGCTGGCCGAGATCGAGGCCGCCTTCCCCGACTGCATCGTCCGCACCGGCGAGGCGCGCGCCCTCCTCGAGGCGCTCTTCCCGAAGGCGCCGTCGAGCGTGTGGCCGATGGTGTGAGCCCCGCTCAGGCGGAGCTTGCCAGCCCCGGCATGATCCGCGAGCCGGGCAGCCGGCGGAGGACCTCGGGGGCGACGCGGATCTTCGACGACCGGCTGCCGCTGCCGAGAATGATCCAGTCGTGGGCCATGACCTGCTCGTCGACGTAGATCGGGAGATCGGCCGGCAGCGCGAAGACGGTCACGCCCCCGATCAGCATGCCGGTCAGCGCGCGGGTCTCGTCGGCCGACGCGAACGACACGCGGTTGGTGTCGAGCAGCCGGCGCACCGCGTGGTTCACGTCGAGCCTGGTCGTGGCCTTCACGACGCAGGCGGCGAACTGCCGCGGCTCCTTCTTGGACGCCACGACGATCGTGTTGGCGGCGCGATCGAGCGGCACGCCGTAACGCTCGCAGTAGGCCGCCGTATCCGCGAAGGCGGGATCGATCGGCTGCAGCGTGTACGGCACGCCGAGGCCGTCCAGCACCTCGACGACGCGCCGCTCGACGTCCCGGCCGTCCTCGTTCACGGCTGCCGTCGCGCCGCGCCTCGGCGGAGGCGCGGGAGGCGGAGGCGGGTCCCGGTCGGCGTCATGGGGAGGATTGTACGCATCGGCGCGCGCTCAGCGCTGGGCGGATGGGGCCCAGGCCGTCGTCCTCCCGGCGATCGTCTCCCAGCGAATGCGCTCGCCACGCGCCGTGCGCGCGAGAGGATCGTGATCCCAGCGACGGTGGAACAGCCATGAGCGCGGGTAGCGGTCGCTGTCCGCGGCGGCGTCGACGGCGAGCGTGAGCACCGCACGCAGGCGCGCGCGCAGCCGCGCCGACTCGGCGGCGGACAGCGTGCGAGCCGGCCGGCGCGGATCGATGGCGGCCTGGTAGAGGACCTCGTCGGCGATCCAGTTGCCGACGCCGGCGGCGAACGACTGGTCGAGCAGGAGCGCCTTCATCGGCGCGGTGCGCTCGCGCAGCAGCTCGTGAAATCGGGCCGGCGGCGGCAGCTCGCGGAGCGCGTCGAAGCCGAGACCGGCCACCGGCGGCTCGGCGCGGGGGTCGTGGCGCAAGCGGATGCGACCGAGGCGACGCGCGTCGGCCATGACCAGCTCGCCACCGTCGTCGAAGTGCAGGTGCAGCCGCGCGAACCGCGGCGGCCAGGCGTCGCTCGGCGCGCCGCGCGTGGACCGCAGGCGCAGCGGTGGCCGGCGGGGAACGTGCAGACGGCCCGTCATGCCGAAGTGCATCAGCAGCCAGGGCCGACGGTCGAGCTCGAGCCAGAGATGCTTGCCGTGGCGACGCACCGCCAGCACGCGCCGACCGCGCAAGGCGGCGCGAAAGCGCGACGGCGCGCTCTCGAGGACGATCGGGTCGGCCGCGCACCATACTTCGACGATGCGCCGGCCGACCGCGACGCGCGCGGCCAGCCGCCGCGCGGTCTCGACCTCCGGCAGCTCCGGCACGGCTGGCTTACTGGACGATCTCGAGCAGCTCGACCTCGAAGACCAGCGTGGCGCCCGGCTTGATCCGCGGCGGCGCGCCGCGATCGCCGTAGGCAAGGTCGGGCGGGCAGACGAGCCGGCTCTTGCCACCGACCTTCATCTGCTGCACGCCTTCCGTCCAGCACTTGATGACGCCATTGAGCGGGAACGTCGCCGGCTGCCCGCGCTGCACGGAGCTGTCGAACACGGTGCCGTCGACGAGCGTGCCATGATAGTGGACCTTCACCTTGTCGGTCGCCTTCGGCGACGGCCCGGTGCCCGGCTTGAGCGTGGTGATGACGAGGCCGGAGTCGAGCTTCTTGGCGCCCGGCTCGCCGGCCGCCTTCGCGAGGAACGCCTCGCCGCTCTTCTTCTCGGCCGCGGCGACCACCGCGGCGCGCGCGGTGTGTAGCTCCTGGATCTTGCCCATGTACTCGCGCGGCTCGGCTTTGTGTGGATGGCCGAGCACGGCGTCGGTGAGGCCGGCCTTCACCATCTCCAGCTCGGCCGGGCTCAGCGCAAACGGCGCGAGCCGGTCGCTCAACGCGACGCCGAGCGCGTAAAGCGTCTTGTCCTGATCCGTCTTCACCTCCTGGGCCGCGCCCGGCGACACCACGGAGACGAGCAGCACGAACGTGAGCACGACGAAGCGACGCATAGAAGTCCTTTCTAGCTGGGGGCCCCGACATGGCCCCCAGACCCCCACTCTCTCGCGCCGCCCCGGCGCAGCCGTTGCGGCCCTCGTCAACTCGCCAGGCCTGGGGCCCGACATGGCCCCCAACCCCAACTCTCTCGCGCCGCCCCGGCGCAGCCGTTGCGGCCCTCGTCAACTCGCCAGGCCTGGGGGCATGGCCCCCCAGACCCCCACTCTCTCGGGCCGCCCCGGCGCAGCCGTTGCGGCCCTCGTCAACCCGTTGCGGGCCTCGTTAACCCAACAGGCTTGGTCGCCCCCGTACGGCCCCAGACCTCAAACTCTCGGGCCGGCGAAGTCGTTGCCGCGCTTCGTTGCGGTCGCTGGCCGACGGATGGCTAGGTGAGCACGCTGGTCTTGTGACGCTCGATCAGCTCGAAGTCGATGGCGACGCCGAGGCCGGGACCCGACGGGGCGTGCACGAGGCCGGCGCGGTCCACTTCGATGTCCTCGAGCAGGCCGTACTTCTGGGCGGCGGCCGGCAGCAGGACCTCGAAGAACTCGCAGTTGCGGATCGCCATCGTCACGTGCAGGTTGGCCACGTTGTTCAGCGAGTTGCCGCCGTGGTGGATCTCGAAGTTCATGTGGAACGCCTCGGCCAGGTGGGCCGACTTCACCAGTGGCGTGATGCCGCCCTTGACGGCGACGTCGCCGCGCAGGAAATCCGTGGCGCGGGCGGTGATCCACGGGGCCAACGCCGTGAAGCCGCCGGGCGCGTACTCGGTGGCCAGGATCGGGATCGACAGCTGTTGCTTGAGCTTGACGTAGTTGTAGACGTCGTCGTCGGCCAGGGGATCCTCGTACCAGTGAAAGCCGAGCGCCTCTGCTACCCGGCCGACGCGCAGCGCCTCTGGATACTGGTACGCCCACGTGGAGTCGAGCATGACGGTGTAGGCGTCGCCGACGGCGCGCCGCACCGCCTGGCAGACCGCGATGTCGACGGCCGGCTCGGTGGGCGGGTGGATCTTGTAGGCCGTCCATCCGTCGGCCTTGAACCGGGCGGCCTCATCGGCGTAGGCCTCGACGCTCGGCAGCACCGCGGACGACGCGTAGGCGGGCACGCTGCCGCGATAGCCGCCGATCAGTCGATGGATCGGTAGACCGGCGATCTTGCCGCCGAGATCCCACAGCGCCACGTCCATCGCGCCGATCGCGCGCTGCGTGGTCGTCCGGTTGCGCTGCCACATGGCCTGCCACAGCCTCTCGCGCTCGAGAGGGTCCTGGCCGAGCACCAGTGGCTTCAGCATGCGAAGGAGCGACTGCGCGTCGAGCGCGGCGCTGCGCATGGCCGAGCCGAGAAACGCGTGGCCCTCGAGGCCGCCGTCGGTGTGCAGCCTCAGCAGGCCGAGCTCGCTGGTGCCACTGAAGCGGCCGGTGTGACGCCCGTACGTCGTGGGCGGGATGCCGCCCCAGGCGAACAACGTCAGCGTCACGTCGGTGATCTTCATGCGACCGGCGTAGCCTACCACGCGCGCCAAAGCCGCGTGGTTGGTCCGCGCCTTGCACTTCCGTCGATCGGAGGACCGCTCATGGTGGTGGTAGCTCGCAACTGGTGGGCGCTCGCGCTGCGCGGGGTGCTCGGCATGGTGTTCGGCGTCTTCACGTTCGTGGCGCCGGCCGCCGCCCTGGCCGTGCTCGTGCTGCTCTTCGGCGCCTATGCTCTCGTCGACGGCGCCTTCAACATCGTCGCCGCCCTTCGCGACGCCCGCGGCGACCGCGGGTGGTGGGCGCTGCTCCTGTCGGGCGTGGCCGGCGTGGTGGCCGGACTCATCGCGTTCGCGGCCCCCGCCTTCACCGCGCTCGTCCTGCTCTACGTGATCGCGGCGTGGGCTGTCGTCACCGGCGCGCTGGAGATCGCCGCCGCCATCCGCCTGCGCCGGCACATCAGCGGCGAGTGGCTGCTGGCGCTGAACGGCGCGCTGTCGATCGTGTTCGGCGGCCTCGTGCTGGTGGCGCCGGTCATCGGCGCGCTCGCGGTGGTCCTGCTCGTTGGCGCCTACGCGTTCGTCTCGGGTCTGCTGCTGGTCGCGCTCGGCTTCCGGCTCCGGGGTGTCGCCCGTCAGTCACCCGAGCGGGTGTACCGGAGGGCCGCCTGACCATGGACAAGACGATTCGCCGACTGCCGAGTGCCGATCCCGAGCGCCTGTCCACCGACGATCTGATCGCCGCCCACGAGCGGGTGTTCGGACCACTCGAGCCGCAGGCCAGGGCGCGCATCGCGCGCGCCGCCGACGCGGGGCGGATGGAAAGTCCGTGGAACGGGATGGACGGTCTGGCGGCCTGAGCCGTCGCCGGCCAGCGGCTCACCCGCGGGGAGTGAGCGCCTCCTGGATCATGGCGCCGAGGCGCCGGACGCGAACCGGCTTCTGCACCCACGACGTCACGCCCTCGAGGCTGACGCGCGCGGACTCGGCGACGTACCCCGACATCATCACGACCGGGACGCGCACGTTCCGCTCGCGCAGCTCCTGCACGAGCCGCAGGCCGCCCATGCCCGGCATGACGAGATCGGTCAGCACCAGCGACACCTCGTCGGCGTGCGCCGCGTGCAACTCGAGCGCCTGCTCGGCCGAGCTGGCGACCAGCACGCGATAGTTCAGCTCGCCGAGCGCCTGGGCCAGCGCCTGGCGCACCGGCGGCTCGTCCTCCACCACCAGCACCGTCTCGCCGTGTCCGCTGGCCACGTCCAGGCCGGGCGTGGCGTCGACGGTGGAGATGCCCGACGACTCGTCGCGCAGGTAGATCGTGAACGTCGAGCCCTGGCCGGGCCGACTCTCCACGGCGATGTGGCCGTGGTGCTGCTTGACGATGCCGTAGGCCTGCGAGAGCCCCAGGCCGGTGCCGCTGCCCGGCGCCTTCGTCGTGAAGAACGGCTCGAAGATCCGCTCGCACACCTCGGATGGCATGCCGCCCCCGGTGTCGCTCACCGCCAGCGTGAGCCAGGCGCCCGGGCCGGGCGCGGCGTCGCCGTGGGCCTCGGTGCGGTGCTCGCGGCCGAGACGGAAGCGCAGCTCGCCGCCGAGCGCCATGGCATCGCGCGCGTTGACGGCGAGGTTCGTCAGGACCTGGCTGAGCTGGTGCGGATCGGCGGCTACGACGAATGCCTCGGTCACCGGCTCGACGACGATCCGGATGGTCTCCGGCAGCGTGCGCCCCAGCAGGCCGACCGTCTGCTCGAGCAGGGCGGCCAGGTCCACCGTCTCCAGCGACGGATTGGACTGCCGGCTGAAGTCCAGGATCTGCCGCACGAGGGCAGCCGCCCGCTCGCCCTGATCGACCACGATCTGCAACCGTTCGTGGCCGAAGGCGGTGTCCTCGTAGCGGCGCTGGGCCAGCTCGGCCGAGGTGACGATGGTCATGAGGATGTTGTTGAAGTCGTGCGCGATGCCCGCCGCGAGCTGGCCGACGGCGGCCAGCCGCGCTTGCTGCTGCGCCACCTGCTGCGCCTCGCGCTCCCGCGTCACGTCGCGGATCACCAGCACGGCACGGTGAGCGCCCTCCAGTGGCCGCGCGGCCACCTGGAAGACGCCGCCGCCGGTCACCGCCACTTCGCGCGGCTCGAGGCCGCTGCCAAGGAGCCGCTCGAGCGAGACGCTGCCGACCGAGTCGATCTCGCCGCCCGGGGTCGTCCTGGCCACCGCGGCGAGGTGGGCGCGGCCGAGGGGATTCGCCACCGCAACCCGGCCGTCGCGCTCGACCAGCAGCACGCCCTCGGGCAGGTGCTCGACGATCGCCTGCAGCCGCTGCTGCTGCTGATCGAGCGCCGAGCGCAGGCGCGCCTGATGGATGGCGACGGCGAGCTGGTTGGCCACCTCACCGACGATCTCCAGATGATCCTCGTCGAAGGCAGCGGGCTCCCGGCTCGCCACGCAGAGCAGGCCGATCGTCTCGCCGCTCGTCACCAGCGGCGCGCTGATGAGGCTGCGGGTGCCACCGGCCCGGAGCCGCTGGAAGACGGGGAAGCACCGATAGCGCCCGCCGGCGAGATCGTCGAGGTAACGGACGCCCTTGCTCTGGAGCACGCCGCCCGAGGGGAGCTCGCTCATCGAGATGGCGCCGCCCGCGGGCGGCGCGCCGTCGCCGTCGGTGACCATGAACCGCGCGACGTCGCCGGCCGGCTCGAACAGGAGCACCGCGGCCCAGCCGTACGGCACGATGCGCCGCAGGCGCGGCAGCGAGGCCCGGGCGATGGCCTCCGCGGACTCGGCGGCAAGGATGCCGCGGTCGATGTGCTGCAGCGCTTCCAGGCGGTGGGCGGACCGGCGCAAGGCGGCGTCGGCGCGTTCGATTTCCTCGAGCTTGGCCGAGAGCTCCCGCGTCTTGTCGCGCACCTTCTCCTGGAGATTGTCGCGGAGGTCACGCGACTGGCGCACGTAGCGCTCGACGACGGCCGACAGCTCGCCGATCTCGTCGCCGGTGTCGATGCGCAGCTCGGCCGCGTCCACCTCTCCGGCCTCGACACGGCGCACCGCCGACGACAGCGCGCGGACGGCCTGGGTCGACGCGCGGCTGGCGAAGACGAGCATCCCGACCGTGACCATGAGGACGAAGCCGCCGGCGAGGCCGAGGAGCCGCGCGGCGCCCCGCAGCGCGCCGTAGGCGTCGGTGTGCAGGGTCACCCCGACCAGGGTGCCGCCGAGCCGCGGCGCGTCCACGAAGCCGACGCTCTTGAGCTCGCGCCGCGAGTCGTGAACGATGCCGGCGCCGCCCCCGGCCACCCGCGCCCGCGTGGCCGGCGCGAAGTCGGCGGCGGGCAGCGCGTCGCCCGGGCGAAGCAGCAGCAACCGGCCATGCGCGCCCCAGGCCGGGAACGTCCCCAGGTGTCGCCCGGTGTCGGTCGCGACGGCCAGACCGGCAAGGTCGCGCGCGAGCAGGGCCGCCGCGTTCTCGCCGACCATCGTCTGGAACGCCTGCAGGACGAAGAGGCTGATCAACGCGAAGCCGCTCACCGCCACCGCGAGGCTGACGCCCAGGATGCGCCCGGCCACCGTGCGCGCCACGATGGTGCCGAGCCCGGCCTCCCGCGCGATGCGCGCGCGCACCGGCTCCAGCACTCGATCGAGCGCCAGGTGGTAGAACACCGCCAGCAGCAGGGAGATCACGAGGCCGTGGGCGACGTTCTTGGCCTGCTCGATCACGGGCAGCGCGGCGAACACGCGAAGCTGCAGCGCGCCGATCACGTAGCCGGCGAGCGTGAAGCCGAACAGCAGCGAGCCGACCCGCGTCGGATAGCGCAGCACGTCGCGATAACGGCGCGCGGGCTCGACGTCCGGCCGCCGCTCCGGATAGAGTCGCTGCGCCGCCAGCACGAAGGCGCCGCCCACGACCGGCACTTCCCAGAAGAACGCCAGCGCGGTCCACGTGAGCTGCAGCCGATCGAGGTTCATGGTCAGCACGAAGTAGACGGGCGCCGGCAGCCAGTACCAGAAGGCGAGCCCGCCCCACGACAGGAGCGCGGCCTTCGTGCGCGTCGGGAGCCCGTGCCGCCGCCGCCATACGACGACGGCCGCCGTCACGTGCACGAGCTGGAGCCATGCGAGCCAGCCGAGGAAGATCGGCGCCGTCATCGGCGCGACGCCGGCCAGCGAGAGCAGCGTGTACGCCGACGGGATCAGGACGCAGAGGAACGTGACGGTCAGCGTTCGAGTCAGGGGCGCGAGCGGCATGGCGTGATCGGAGAGCGCAAGCGTTGTGCCACGCGCATGCCGGTCAGAAGGCCAGCGGGATCGAGCACATGAACGTCGCAGCGGCAGGTTCTCGCCTGCCTGCCGGTCAGTTTCTGATCGGCGTCGGACGGATTCCTGACCGTTCCCGCTCACCGATGGCGGTTGAGGACGGGGAGGGCTACCATGAGCGCCCGAGCATGACGACGAGCGAGACGGAAGTCCTCGTGATAGGCGGCGGCATCGCCGGCACGTCGGCGGCGTATCACCTCGCCGCGCTCGGTCATCGCGTGACGCTGCTCGAGCGCGGTGAGATCGCTTCCGGCGCCTCCGGCGTGAACATGGGCGGCATCGACTCCCTCGGCCTGGGTGACAAGCCGGATCTGCAGGCGCACCTCACCGCCGGCAGCCTCGACATCTTCAAAACCGTGCAGCTCGACCACGGCGAGGACATCGAGCTGCGCCAGTCCGGCGCGCTGCAGGCGATCCACACCGAGGAGCAGCTTGCCTTCGAGCGCGAGCGCGTCGCCGCGCTGCGGGCGCGCGGTCATCAGGTGCAGCTGCTGACGACGCGCGAGGCGCGCAGCCTCGAGCCGGAGCTCTCGCCGGCGCTGCTCGGCGCGATGTACTCGCCGCTGCGCTCACAGGCCGACCCCGCGCGCGCCACGCGCGCCTTCGCCGCGCTGGCGGAGCGGCGCGGCGCCCGCATCCTCACGCAGCACGAGGTGACAGCGCTCACGCCACGCGCTCGGGGCTGGCTGGCGGTGATGCCCCAGGGCTCGATCGTGGCGCGCAGCCTGGTGCTCGCGGCCGGCGCGTGGTGCGGTCCGGTCGGCATCCTGCTCGGCCTCGACATCCCGATCGTGCCGGTGCGCGGACAGATGTGGGCGACGACCCCGACGGCGCCCTGCCTGTTCCAGACGATCTCGTCAGCCGAGTCGGCGCACGCCTGGTATCGCGAGCCCGGCGACGACCCACCGTTCCTGACGATTCGCAAGGGCGCGCGCGTGACCCGCCACCTCTACGGCCGCCAGCGCCGTAACGGCGAGATCATCTTCGGCGGCGATCGCGAGCTGGCGGCGTGGAACACGACGCCCGATCCACGTGGCATCGAGGCGAACCGCGCGCACGCCGCCGAGGTGCTGCCGTGCCTGGCCGGGCTGCCGATCGCGCGCACCTGGGCCGGCCTCATGCCGTTTCCGCTCGACGGCAAGCCGCTGATCGGCCGCATCCCGCGCCGCGACGATCTCTGGATCGTCGGCGGTCTCGCCTCCTCGGGCTTCGGTCGCGGGCCGATGGCCGGCAAGCTGCTCGCCGAGTACATTCACTCCGGGCGGCCGGCGCCGGTGCTGGCCGAGGCCGACCCCGCCCGCTGCGTCGTCGAGCGCATGGCTCGTTAAGTTAAGATGGGGGCCCCGATATGGCCCCCAAACCCCACACGTTCGGAGCGTCCCGGCGGAGCCGTGACGCTCCTCTATCCGGCGGCCAGGCACCCATCGTGATCTCAGCGTTCAGAACTGGGAGAATCCGCATGCGCGTGAGGCGCGTGGTGCTCGTGGGGCTGGTCGTCGTGCTGCTCACGGCGGTCGACGGCGCGCGCGCGGAGGAGACGCCGCGGATGGGCGGCGTGCTGAAGGTCGCCACCATCGGTGAGCCGCCGACGCTCGATATCGCGATGAGCACCGCGACGCAGGTCTACGAGCTGATGTGGCACGCCAGCGAGTCGCTGTTCACCTACGATCGCAACTTCAGCCCGATCCCGATGCTCGCCGACGCCTACACGGTGACCGACCGGGGCCTGCGCTACACGATCACGCTACGGCGCGGCCTGAAGTTCCACAACGGCAAGGAGATGACCTCGGCCGACGTGGTGCCCTCGCTCAAGCGCTGGGGTCAGGTGGCGTCCGTCGGCAAGATCCTCTGGAAGAGCGTCGAGAGCATCGAGGCCAGGGATCCGACCACGGTCGTCATCCATCTCAAGCAGCCGTCGGGCTCGCTCCTGTTCGGGCTGTCCGAGCCGCACGCGTCGATCTATCCCAGGGAAGTCGTCGAGGCGGCCGGCGACGGTCCGCTCAAGGAGTTCATCGGCACCGGCCCCTACCGGTTCGTCGAGCACAAGCCCGACCGCCACATCAAGTTCGTCCGCTTCAAGGACTACACGGCGCGGCCGGAGGCGCCCAACGGCTTCGGCGGCAGAAAGACGGCGTACGTCGACGAGATCCTGTTCGTGCCCGTGCCCGAGACGGCCGTGCGGCTGGCCGGGGTGGAAACCGGCGAGTATCACCACGCGATGTTCGTGAAGCAGGACGCCTACGAGCGCATCAAGTCGCTGTCCCAGATCGAGCCGCGCATCGTCAAGCCGCGCGGCTGGGCGGTGGCCGTGCTGAACCACAAGGCCGGCGCCATGACCAGCAAGAAGCTGCGGCAGGCGCTGCAGGCGGCGCTCGACATGGAGCCAATCGCCGTGGCCGGGTTCGGGTTCAAGGAGTTCTACCGCCTCGATCCCGGCCTGTTCTTCCCCGAGCAACCCTGGCACTCGACAGTGGGGGCGGCCCTCTACAACCAGAAGGACAAGGACAAGGCGCGCCGCCTCCTGAAGGAGGCCGGCTACGCCGGCCAGCCGGTGCGGTGGATGACGACCAAGGAATACGAGTTCATGTACAAGAACGCGCTGGTCGCCAAGCAGCAGATGGAGGAGGCCGGCTTCACGGTCGATCTCCAGGTGGTCGACTGGGCGACGCAGAACAACCGCATGGAGAAGCCCGAGCTGTGGGACGTCTTCTCCACCGGCTTCGTCTTCTCCGCGGACCCGGCGCTGCACGTGGCGCTGCGCTGCACGTTCGCCGGCTGGTGGTGCCACGAGGAGAAGGAGCGGCTGATGGCCGACCTGAGGATCGAGAACGACCCGAAGAAGCGGAAGGCCATCATCGACAGGCTCCAGGCGATCTTCTACGACGACGTGGGCAGCGTGAAGCTCGCCGATTACTTCACGCTCGACGTCGCCCGCCGCGAGCTCCGGGGGCCGTTCCGCGCGGCGCCCCGCATGTACTTCTGGAACTCGTGGCTGGCGAGGTGACGCCCGTCCGCACCGAGAAACGGCCCGTCCACGCCTTGTGCGGCACCGCCTCGTGCTGGCGCGCCGACGGCACGCCGATCGGCGTCGGCGGCGGCGACGCGCGCCCCGGCGTCCGCTTCTGGCCGGATCGCCGCCGGTAGCGCGGTGCGTGCCTGCGCGTGGTGAACGTCTGGGCGTCGGGCCCTCGATAGCGCGATGGCGCGGTATTTCTGCCACGAGCACCCGGAAGTCCTCACGCTGGAGGCGCGAGTGATCGATGCGCGGCCGGGCGCGGTCGTCCTCGAGCGCACGCCGTTTCATCCCGGCGGCGGCGGTCAGCTCGCCGACCGCGGTCGCCTGCGCTGGGCCGGCGGCGATGTGGGGCTCGCGCGAATCGAGAGCGACGGCGAGCGCGTCTGGCACGTCCTGGCCGAGCCGGTCGAGATCGTCGGGATGGTCGAGGCGGCGGTCGATCCCGCGTTCCGTGGCCTGATGGCGCAGCTCCACACCAACGCCCACGTCGTCAGCGCGCTGGTGTTCCAGCGCTTCCACGGCGCCTTGATCACCGGCGCCCAGCTCAACGAGGACGGCACCGCGCGGGTGGACTTCGATCTGCCGGACGCCGACAACGAGCGCCTGCGCGCGCTGGAGCCGGCGATCAACGACGTCGTCCGCCAGGATCTGGCCGTGCGCTACGGGTACATTCCGGCGATCGAGGCGGCCGCCGAGCCGGGGCTGTTGCGCAGCCGCTCGGTGGCTCCGCCGCCGACGGCGGACGGCAGCGTACGCATCGTGGAGATCGTCGGCCTCGACCGCCAGGCGTGCGGCGGCACGCACCTGGCGTCGACCGGACGCTCGCGACCGGTGCGGATCCTCAAGATCGACAACAAGGGCCGCCACAACCGTCGCATCCGCTTCGCCCTCGACGAGGCCTGAGCGCCGCGCCGGCTACTTGCGCTGCGCGGTCGCGAATGTCGCGGCGACGCCGAGGCCGATGTACATGCCGCCCGCGACCCAGCGCTCGCCGGCCAGGAAGCGCGGGTGCCCGCGCAACCAGCGCGCGGCCGTGCTCGCGCCGAAGGCGTACAGCCCGTCGGTGCAGAGGCCCAGCCCGATGAACAGGAGCCCGAGCTCGAGCACCTGCACCCCGACGTGGCCGCGCTCGACGTCGACGAACTGCGGCAGGAAGGCCAGGAAGAACAGCGCGGTCTTGGGGTTGAACAGGTTGACGACGAACCCGTCGAGGACCGCGCGGCCCAGCCGCGGGGCGCCGGCCCGCGCGACCGGCGACGACGCCGAGCGCTCGAGCAGGCGCCGCACGCCCAGGTAGACGAGATAGGCGCCGCCGAGATATTTCACCGCGCCGAACGCGACGGCCGAGGCGGCCAGTAGCGCCGACAGCCCGGCGGCGGCGGCCGCGATGTGCACGAGCGTGCCGAGATGCACGCCGAGCACCGAGACGAATCCCGCCCGGCGCCCCTGGTCCACGCTGCGGGTGACGATGTAGAGCACGGCGGGGCCAGGCGTGAGGAGGAGCGCCAGCGCCGCGACGACGAACAGGCCGAGGCTTGCCGGAAGCGGCAGCATGCGGCCAGTCTACGTCGACTCACCTCGCGGTGGCAGCCGATCCCCTCCGACGACTCCGCTTGCGCCGACCGGGCCGCGTTGTGGCAGAATGTGCCCCCATGCACCACGACGCCCATGTCTTGAGAAGTCGCGGCGTGGACTCGGACGGCGCCAATCCCGCGAGCCAGCCGTGCGTGCTCCTGATCTTCGGCGCCTCCGGCGACCTCACCAAGCGGCTGCTGGTGCCGGCGCTCTACAACCTCGCCTGCGACGGCCTGCTGGCCGACAACTTCGCGCTGCTGGGCGCCGCCATGGACCCGCTGACGACGGAGTCGTTCCGCCAGCGGATGAGCGAGGACATCAAGCGCTTCCACACCCGCCAGGCCTTCGACCAGGCCGTGTGGGACAAGCTGGTCAGCCGCTTCCACTACACGCGGGCCGCCTTCGACGACGCCGGCGCGTTCCAGAAGCTCAAGGCCGAGGTGGCCACGCTGGACCGCGAGCACCACATCGGCGGCAACGTCCTCTTCTACTTCGCCACCGCGCCCCGCTTCTTCGGCCTGCTGTGCGAGCAGCTGCACAAGGCCGGATTCAAGGACGGCCCCGGCTGGAAGCGGATCATCGTGGAGAAGCCCTTCGGGACCGACCTGGCCTCGGCGCTGCAGCTCAACACGGACGTCCTCGCCCACTGGCACGAGGACCAGATCTACCGGGTCGATCACTACCTGGGCAAGGAGACGGTCCAGAATCTCATAGCGTTCCGCTTCAGCAACGGCATGTTCGAGCCGCTCTGGAACAAGCACTTCATCGACAACATCCAGTTCAACGTCGCCGAGGCGGTGGACGTCGAGGGCCGCGGCGGCTACTACGACAGCTCGGGCGTGCTGCGCGACATGATACACGCCGTCAGAGGTCGCCCGCTACGTGGTGCGCGGGCAGTACGGGCCCCAGCTGGGCGACAGGGACGAGATCGTCAAGCCGGGCTACCGCCAGGAGAAGGACGTCGCCCCCGGCTCGAATACCGAGACCTTCGCGGCGGCGCGGTTCCACATCGACAACTGGCGGTGGGAGGGCGTGCCGATCTACCTGCGCTCCGGCAAGGCGCTGTGGAAGCGCGGCACGGAGATCATCGTCGAGTTCAGGAAGGCGCCGCAGGTGCTGTTCCGCGCCACGCCGATCCGCGAGCTGGGCCCCAACCGTCTCATCTTCCACATCCAGCCGTACCAGGGCATCGAGATCCAGTTCCAGGCCAAGATCCCGGGGCCGACGCTGCGCCTGCAGCCCGTCAACATGCGCTTCGGCTACGGCGACGCCTTCAAGGCCTCCCGCTACACCGGCTACGAGGTGATGATCTACTCGTGCTCGCACGGCGACGCCACGCTGTTCTCGCGCGGCGACCTGGTGGAGGCGGCCTGGCGGGTGGCCCAGCCCCTCCTCGATTACTGGAAGGCGGCGCCCGCCGAGTTCCCCAACTACGCGCGCGGTAGCTGGGGGCCGACGGCGGCCTCCGACCTCATCGAGCGCGACGGCCGCCGGTGGTTCGAGCTGCTGACCGACGACGTGCTGAAGCAGGTCGCGATCTTCAAGGACGGTGATCCGCTCTTCCTCTCGCAGGTGATCCTGGCGCTCCGGCCGGAAGTCGTCAAGGCAGGCCACACGATCATCCGCAAGGGCGCCATGGGCCGTGAGATGTACATCCTCGTCCGCGGGGAAGCCGAGGTGCTCGACGAGGCCGGCGACGTCATCAAGACGTTCAAGGACGGGGACTTCTTCGGCGAGATCGCCCTGCTGATGCACACGCCCCGCGTCGCCACCGTCCGCGCCAAGACCGGCTGCGATCTCGCGGCGCTCGACAAGACCAGCTTCACGCGCATCCTGCGCGACCACCCGCAGTTCGCCGACAGCGTGTTGAAGATCGCCAAGGACCGCTACGACCTCAACATCGAGTCGGAGGCCCTTCTCAGCGACGCCGGTCGGCGCTGAGCGTCCGGTCGAGCGCGGCGGGGTCGATCGGCTTCACGAGGTGGGCGTCGAAGCCCGCCTCTTCGCTGCGCCGGCGATCCTCGGGCTGGCCGTAGCCGGTCAGCGCGATGATGACGATGTCACCGCCGCCGGCGAGCGCGCGCAACCGCCGGGCCACCTCGTAGCCGTCGATGCCCGGCAGCCCGATGTCGACGATGGCCGCGTCGGGGCGCACGGCCTCGGCGCGCGCCAGCCCCTCGGCGCCGTCGCCCGCCTCGTCCACCGTGTGGCCGCTCAGCTCGAGCGCCGTCCTCAGCATCTCGCGGGCGTCGGCGTGGTCCTCGATCAGCAGCACGCGCCGCCGCCGCGGCGGCGCCGGCGGCTCCGCCGGCAGGCGCGACGGCACCATCGGAATGCGCGGCAACCGCACGGTGAACGTGCTGCCGCGGTCGGGGCCCGCGCTGTCGGCGGCGACGCTGCCGCCGTGCAGCTCGACCAGCCGCTTCACGAGCGTGAGCCCGATGCCCAGTCCGCCCTGCGCGCGATCGAGCCCGCGCTCGCCCTGGAAGAAGAGATCGAAGATCGACCCCAGCCGGTCGGCGGCGATGCCGATGCCGTCGTCCCGCACCCGCACCACCGCATCGCCCCCCTCGGTGTCGACGGACACGTGCACGTGGCCGCCGGCCGGCGTGTACTTGAGCGCGTTGGCGAGCAGGTTGCCGATCACCTGCTCCAGGCGGGTCTCGTCGCCGTCGACCCACACCGGCGCCGCCGTCAGGGTGACGTCGTGCCGGGCCGTCCGCCCCGCGGCGTCGAGGCCGTCGACGGCGCGGCGCACCAGCTCGGCGACGTCGAGCGGGCGCCGCGACAGCAGGATCTTGCCGACGCTGACGCGGCTCACGTCGAGCAGGTCGTCGACGATGCCGACGAGGTGCGCAACCTGGCGAGCGACGATCTCCCGCGCCCGCACGGCGAGCTTCTCGCCGCCGCCGAGGCGCTCGAGCACCGAGACCGCGCTGGCGATGGCGCCGAGCGGATTGCGCAGCTCGTGGGCGAGCATGGCGAGGAACTCGTCCTTCTCCCGGCTGGTCCGTTCGGCGGCCAGCCGCCGCTCGCGCTCGGCGGCCCGCTCGCGCAGCGCATCGGCAGCCCCCAGGATCGCGTGGCGCACGGCGGCGATCTCGGGGACCGAGGAGGTCGCCGCCGCCGGGATCGGCTCGCCGGCGGCCAGCTGCCCGGCGGCCTTCGACAGCTCCGCGATCGGCCGGGCGACGCGCCGGGCGAGCAGGACGGACACGCCGAGGGCGCTGACGAAGATCACGGCGCCGCCGACCCACAGAAGCCACCAGAATCGCAGGGCGCCGACGGCGGCGGTCGGCGTGGCCACCACGACCATGAAATCGCCCGTCGGCACCCGGCTGGCCGCCGCGTAGACGCGCTCGCCCTCGAGGCTGTCGATCTCGAACACGTTCCCGCCGGTGGCGCGGGCGCGCCGCAGCGCCTCCGCGAACTCCGGGTTCGGCTGCCGCCCGACGTGGCGCTCCTGGTCACGGCTGCGGGCCACCAGCGCCCCGCCCCGATCGCGAATCGCCGCCACCGATCCGGCCGGACCGACCTGCTGGGCCAGGAGATCGGCGAGGGCGTCGGTCACCAGGCTGGCGCCGAGCACGTAGCGGAGGCGTCCGGCGCGGAGCACGGGGACGTTGATCGCGATGATGTGTCGCCGCGAGATGACGCCGACCGACAGGTCCGAGACGTACGGGCGGCGCGTGTCCAGCACCGCCCGCACGTAGTCGGTGTCGCCGGCATCGGGCAGCGGCGCGCCGAGCGGTCGCAGCAGCGTCATGATCTGACGTCCCGACGTCTCCACGAGGTAGACCGTGAGCCAGCGCGGGTTGTCCGCGCGCGCGCGACGCGCGTGCTCGTAGAACGCCGCAAGATTGCCCTCGTCGAGCGCCGGCGAGTCGCCCAGCGTCTCCAGTGCCGTGACGGAGGAGTCGAGCTCGCGGTCGACGGCGGCGGCGAGCGCACGGGCGGTGTCTTGCAGACCGCGCTGCATCGATGCGTGCCGCTCCCGCTGCACCAGGAGGACCACCGTGACAGCCAGGACCAGCACGGGCAGCAAGGTCGCCGCGACGAGTACGACGAAATGGTTCCGGAGTCTCAAGGTCCCCGATTGTACGATGAACGCGAGACATGGAACATGAGCCCGGCGGGACGTCCCTCACCCGGCGCACGGTGCTCCGTCTGATGGCGGCCGCGGCCGCCGGCCCGTCGCCGGCCGCCGGGGAGGCGGTCCTCGCGCGCGCGATTCCTTCCAGCGGCGAGCGGGTGCCCGCCGTCGGGCTCGGCACCTGGCGGACCTTCGACGTCGGGACCTCGGCGGCCGAGCGCGCACCCCTGAAGGAGGTGCTCGGGCGCTACGCGGCGCTGGGCGGTCGCGTGCTCGACTCCTCACCCATGTACGGCACCGCCGAGTCGGTGGCGGGCGACCTCGCCACCGAGCTCGCGCTCGTCGACCGCCTCTTCGTCGCGACCAAGGTGTGGACGAGCGGGCGCGAGGCCGGGATCGCGCAGATGGAGCGCTCGCTCGCGCGGCTGCGCCGGCGCCGGCTCGACCTGATGCAGATCCACAACCTGCTCGACTGGCGCACCCACCTGCGCACGCTGAGGGACTGGCAGCAGGCGGGCCGCCTCCGCTACGTCGGCGTAACCCACTACACGGCGAGCGCGTACGACGAGCTGGAGCGCGTGCTGCGCGCCGAGCCGCTCGACTTCGTCCAGGTCAACTACTCGCTGGGCGAGCGCGAGGCCGAGCGCCGCATCCTGCCGCTGGCCCGCGACCGCGGCATCGCGGTCCTCGTGAACCGGCCGTTCTCCGAGGGCGGGCTCTTCCAGCGCGTCCGCGGCCAGGCGCTGCCGGCGTGGACCGCCGCGTTCGGCTGCCAGAGCTGGGCGCAGTTTTTCCTCAAGTGGATCCTGGCCCATCCCGCCGTCACCTGCGTGATCCCGGCCACCAGCCGGCTCGAGCACCTCGTCGACAACATGACGGCCGGCGTCGGCTCACTGCCCGACGACGCGACGCGCGAGCGCATGGGCGCGATCGTCGCGTCACGCTGAGGCGGGGCTATACTGGCGCAGGCCCGAGGGAGCGGTTGCCCGTGAACGCATCCAGGCGCCTCGCGCACAGGAGCCCGGCCATGATCGAAGCCAGGAAGCTCGGCCACATCGTGCTGAAGGTTCGTGATGCCCAGCGGTCCAAGGCGTTCTACACGCGGGCGCTCGGGCTGAAGGTAGCTTACGAGGACCGCGAGCGGGGGGCCGTGTTCCTCAGCGTCGGCACCCAGCACCACGACCTCGCGCTCTTCCAGCTGGCCACCGGCGAGACGCCGCAGCCGAACCAGCCGGGCCTGCATCACGCGGCGTGGCAGGTCGGCAGCTTCGCCGAGCTCCAGGCGGCCCACCGCGAGCTGCGTGAGCTGGGGATCGAGGTGGAGTCCACGATCGAGCACAACGTGAGCCGCAGCGTC
>VBPC01000339.1 GCA_005887895.1 Candidatus Rokuibacteriota bacterium | reverse complement strand
AAATGTCCCTCGATCTCTGAGCGCGCACGCGACCCACTCCGAAGCGATGGGGGGCTTGGGGGGAGCAACGCAGTGCTCCCCCCATGTCTAATAATCCGCGCCGTCCAACAACGGGAACGCGCTCGTGATACTCGGCAGCGTCACCGGCGGCGCCGGATGCAGATACGAGGCGTCCAGCACGGCCCAGCGATCGACGCCGAGCAGCGCGAGCGCGATGCGGATCTCGTCCTCGAGCAGCTCCATCACGCGCACGGCCCCGGCGGCACCCGCCGCCGCCAGCCCGAAGCACGGCATCCGGCCCATGCCGACGAGATCGGCGCCCAGTGCGATCGCCTTCACCACATCGGTCCCCCGCTGGAAGCAGCCGTCCACGATGATGCGCGCCCGGCCGGCGACCGCCTTCGCGACCTCGGGCAGCACGTCGAGCGAGCCGCGGCCCTGGTCGAGCTGCCGTCCGCCGTGATTGGAGACGAAGACGACGTCCACGCCGTGCTCGCAGGCCAGCCCCGCGTCCTCGCCGGTCGCGATGCCCTTGAGGATCAGCGGCACCTGCGGGTGCGCGTCCTTGAATCGCCTGACGTGATCCCACGTGAAGCCGGCCTGGTAGTCGAAGCCGGTCGCCCGGGCGCGCCACGGCTTCACGAACCGCCGGGCCAGGTCGCGCTCGCGGCGGCTGTAGGAGGCGGTGTCCACGGTGATGCAGAATCCCGTGTACCCGTTGGCGACGGCGCGCCGCACGTGATCGTCCACGAAGGCGTCGTCGCCGCGGACGTAGAGCTGGAAGACGCGGAAGTTGTCGGCCGCCTTGGCGACGGCCTCCAGCCCGGGGCTGCAGACGGAGGACAGCATCTGCGGCACGCCGAACTCCGCCGAGGCCTGCGCCGCAGTGGCGCCGCCGCCCGGCGTGAAGCTCTCGATCGAGCCGATCGGCGCGAACATCACCGGAATGCGGACCGGCTTGCCGAGGAACGTGCTGGTCGCGTCGACCTTGGCGACGTTGCGGAGCACGCGCGGGCGGAAGGCGAGGGAGTCGATCGCCAGCCGGTTGCGGCGCAGCGTGGTCTCCGTCTCGGTGCCCCCGACGAGGTAATCCCACGGTCCCGGCGCCAGCGTGGCGCGCGCCGCCCTCACGATCTCGTGCAGCGTCTGATAGCGCTCTTCCAGTCCCGAGCTCATGGTCGGGCAGGATAACAGATTCGCCTCGGTGCTACGCTAGCGACCCTGTGATCGAGATGGTGAGACGCCCGTGACGGACGACGCCCGGCCGTTCGCCGGACTCGAGGTCGTGGAGTTCGGCCAGTTCATCGCCGTCCCGTTCTGCGCGCAGCTCCTGGCCGAGGGCGGCGCCCACGTGATCAAGGTCGAGTCGCTCGGAGGCGATCCGGTCCGCAACCTGGCGCCGCTGGCGCCCGGCGAGACGCGCCACTTCATCTCGCGCAACCGCGGCAAGCACACGCTGCCACTCGACCTGCGCCACGCCGGCGCCGGCCCGGTGATCGAGCGGCTGCTGGCCCGCGCCGACGTCGTCCTCACGAACTTCCGGCCCGGCTTCGCCGAGGAGCTCGGCCTGGACTACGCGAGCCTGGCCGCGCGCCACCCACGGCTGATCGTCGGCAACGTCAGCGCGTTCGGCCCGCGCGGTCCCGACGCGCGGCTGGCCGGCATGGACCTGGTGGTGCAGGCGCGCAGCGGCCTCATGACCACGCTCGGACGCGTCGGCCCGGACGGCGTGCCGACCGCGGGCGACGCACCGGTCGCCGACTACATGTGCGCCATGATCCTGGCCTTCGGCATCGCGGCCGCCTTGCTGCGCCGCGAGCGCACCGGACGCGGCGGCGAGGTCGACGTCGCGTTGCTGATGGCCGCGCTGCTCGTGCAGAACAACTCGTTCGTGCGCGTCCAGGCAGCCGACGCCGCCGCCGACGCGACGACGCTCGCGCGGCTGGCCGAGCTGCGCGCGGAGGGGCGGCCGTACGCCGAGCAGGCGGCGGCGATGCCGACCACGCGTACGCCAGGCATGACCGGCGTCTACTACCGCACCTACGCCACCCGCGACGCGGCCATCGCGGTCGCCTGCGTGAGCCCGGGACTGCAGCGGACGTTCGTCAAGGCGATCGGCCTCGAGGACAGCGCCCACGCGCAGCCGATCCGCGACCGCGACGCGCTCGTGCGTCACTACGCCGGGCTCCGCACGCGCGCCGAGGCCGCGCTCGCCGCACGCACGACCGCCGAGTGGAAGGCGATCTTCGACACCCACGGCGTGCCGGCGGCGGGCGTCGCCTTCGCGCTGGAGCTCCTCGACGACCCGCAGACCGTGGCCAACGGGCTGGTTCACGACCTTTCCCACCCGACGCTGGGCCCGGTCCGCGTGCTGGCGCCGCCCCTCCGCCTCGATCGTGAGGGTTTCCGGCCGGCGCCGGCGACCGAGCCCTTCGGGAG
>VBPC01000224.1 GCA_005887895.1 Candidatus Rokuibacteriota bacterium | reverse complement strand
GGCGGTGGCCGGGCGCCGCCGCGCCACGCTCGATCTTGCCCAGCGCCTCGAGGAGGAGGGCTTCGCGGGCATCTATGGCCCGAGCCCGGGCGACGGCCTCGCGCTCTGCGAGGCGCTCGCGCTGGTGACCCGCGCGATCCCGCTCGGCACGAGCATCGCCAACATCTACACGCGCCATCCATTCGAGTATGCGCAGACGGCGGCCGTCGTCCACGAGCTGTCCGGCGGGCGCTTCCGCTTCGGTGTGGGCGTGAGCCACGGACCGACGCAGCGGCGCCTCGGGCTGCAGGTCGGCAAGCCGCTGGAGGACGTCCGCAAGTTCGTGGCCGACGTGCGCGCCGCCGCGCCCCAGGTGGGGGCGCTGCCGCCCATCGTGCTGGCGACGCTCCGCCGCCGGATGGTCGAGCTGGCCGGGGAGATCGCCGACGGTTGCGTGTGGGCCAACGGCGCCCGCTCTCACATGGCCCACTCGCTCGCGCACCTGCCGGAGACCGCTCGCGCGAACCCCGACTTCTTCATCGGCGACATGGTCCCGACCTGCATCGACGACGACCGCGCCGCGGCCGCCGCCGTCAACCGTCGCACGCTCACCTCGTACGTGAAGCTGCCGAACTACCAGAACTACTGGATCGAGGCGGGCTACGAGCAGGAGATGCTCGCCATCCGCGCCGCCATCGCCCGCGGCGACGACGCGCGCATCCCCGAGCTGATGTCGGATCGCTGGCTGAGCGACGTCACGCTGTTCGGTCCCGCGAAAGACGTCCGCGACGGCGTCGAGGCCTGGCGCGCGACCGGTGTGCGGACGGTCATCGTGGTGCCGTCGTCGACGCGCGGGGGCCAGCTGAAGGCGTTCGAGGAGCTGATCGCCGCGTTTCGCTGAGCGACCTGCGGTCCCTAGCCCAGCACCATCCGCTTGAACGCCTCGGCGTAGCGAAGGCCGCCGCGCTGGCCGTCGCGCAGCGCCCACGATTTCAGGAGCTGATCGACCCACTTGCCCGCGCCGACCTGCGAGCGGTGCGCCTTGAGCGCGCGGCACTTCGTCGCCAGGGTGGCGGCGATGTCCACGAAGGTGTCGGGGGCGAGCGAGCCGCCGATGAACACCTGCTTCACCTTGTGGGGCTGGAGACCTTCGGCCAGCAGCTCCGGAAAGATCGCGCCGGTCTCCGACGACGGAAAGACGGCGTCGAGCGCGGCGTCGGCGACGGCGCGATGGTCGGGGTGGTTCAGGTACTCATTGCCGTAGTAACGGACGGTCGGGTCACCGCAGAGGACGACGTCGGGCCGCACACGCCGGACGACGCGCGTGAGATCGCGCCGCATGGCCAGCGTGGGCTCCAGGGTGCCGTCGGCGTAGCCGAGGAAAACCAGCTCCTTCACGCCGAGGATCCGGGCCGCCGCGCGCGACTCGCGCTCGCGGATGGGAATCAGGTTCTCGTTCGAGGGCGTGTGCTCGTTGATGCCGGCGCCGCCGGTCGTCACCAGGCAGAAGGTGACGTGGCGGCCCTCGCGGGCCCAGCGCGCCACGGTCCCGCCGATCGTGAACTCGTTGTCGTCGGGGTGCGCGGCGATGCAGAGGATACGGCGCAACGTGGCCGCGAGGACGTGACCGCCGGGGCGCGCCCGGGCCATCAGCCGCGGGGCAGGGCGGCCGCCGTCTCCTCGAGCGCCGTGCCGAACCGTCGCAGCAGCTCGTCGAGCTCGTCCTCCGAGATGACGAGCGGCGGGCAGACGGCGACGGTGTCCTGGAGGTTGCGGACGATGAGGCCGTTGGCCTGCGCGCGGGCGACGAAGAGCGCGCCGGCCTTGCCGGGCGGATCGAACGTGCCGCGCCCGGGCTTGTCGGGCACCAGCTCGACGCCGGCGACGAGGCCGACGCCCCGCACGTCGCCGACCAGCGGATGGCCGGCCAGCCTGCGCAGGCCGTCCTGTAGCCGAGGCGCCAGCCGCCGGACGTGGCCGACGAGGTCGCGCTCGGCGTAGATGTCGAGGCTCTCCAGCGCGACCGCGCACGCGGCCGGGTGGCCGGTGTAGGTGTAGCCGTGGGCGAACACACCGTGCTTCTCGCTCTGGCCGACGCAGGCGCGATAGATCTCCTCGGAGATCACGGTGGCGGACAGCGGCAGGTAGCCGGACGTGATCGCCTTGGCCATCGTCACGATGTCGGGCTGCAGCCCGAACGTCTCGCTGCCGAACATGCGACCCGTGCGCCCGAAGCCGCAGATGACCTCGTCGGCGATGAGCAGCACGTCGTGCTGCTTCAGCACCGCCTGGACCTTCTCGAAGTAGGTGGCCGGCGGCACGATGACGCCGCCGGCGCCCATGACCGGCTCGGCGATGAAGGCGGCGACGGTGTCCGGGTCCTCGCGCTGGATCTGGGCGTCGAGGTTCTCGGCCAGGCGGGTGGCGAACTGCTCCTCCGTGTCGCCCGGCTTGGCGTAGCGGTAGAAGTACGGGCAGTCGGTGTGGCGCACCTGCGGGATCGGCAGGTCGAAGTCGCGGTGGGAGGCGGCCAGCCCGGTGAGGCTGGCGGCGACCATCGTGGTGCCGTGGTAGCCGCGCTGGCGGGCGATGATCTTCTTCTTGCGATGCCGGCCGCGCGCGTTGTTGTAGTACCAGACGAGCTTGACGGCGCTCTCGTTGGCCTCCGAGCCGGAGTTGTTGAAGAAGACCTTCGACATCGGCACCGGCATGAGCTGCACCAGTCGCTCGGCCAGCGTGATGGCGACGTCGTTGGCCTTGCCGCCGAACTGGTGGTAGTACGGCAGCGTGTGCAGCTGGCGCGCGGCCGCCTCGGCCAGCCGCGTCTCGCCGAAGCCGAGCGCGGTGCACCACAGCCCGGCCATTCCCTCCAGGTACTCGCGCCCCGACTCGTCGAAGACGTAGACGCCCTTGCCGCGCGTGATGACGAGCGGGCCCTCGGTCTCGTGCCGTCCGAGGTTCGTGAACGGGTGGAGCTGGTAGGCGATGTCGCGGTCGCGGCTGGTCGTGGTCGTCATGGTCGGGCAGGATAGCGCATTCCGCGGGGGGCGCAATCCTGCCCGGCCGGCGTCGAGCTCAGGCGATCAGCACTGCCCCTTCTTGGCGAGGCCCGGAGGACACCGCTCGGCCCGCTCCTCCCGCTCAGCCCGCTCGATCTTCTTCTCCTGGCCCGGCGGGATCTTGTAGTGCTTCACCGGCACCGCACGGACCTGCACGGGCACCGCGGTGACCGCGACCGGCGTCCACGCCGCGCCGTGACGGGGCGCATGAAACCATTGGCCGTGGTGGTAGCTGTAGTAGCGACCGCCGTACACGAACACGTTGAAGCTGGCGGTGGAGGCCGTGTACACCTGCGTGCCCGGGACGAGGACCACGGCGGGTGGCGCGAGGAGGACGGGCGGCGCGATGACGACGGGTATCGGCTCGACCACGACCTGGGGCGGCGGCGCCATCACGGCGGGCGGCTGGGCGACGACGACCGCCGGCTGGGCGACCACCACGGGCCGAGGACCAACCGCGCGGACGACGCATCCACTGCTCATGATCGCGAGCGCAATGACGCCCAGCATCCTTGGGTTCATGGGTTCCTCCCGCGCGGCGTCGTGCACGGGCGATGCCACGCCGCCGGCGTAACAACGAAAGCCACTTCGGCGCGATCGGCACGCGCGCGATGTCAGCGTGTCAGGCGAACCGTCACGCACTTTGACGCATGTGGGAGCCCTTGACCCGGCGCGCGGCGGGGCCTAGGCTCCCGCTCCGAGGAGGATCGCCGATGATCCGCAGAGGCGTGGTGGCGTCGGTGGCGATGATCGCGCTGCTGGCGATCGCGACGGTGCTGATCGGCTCCGCCGCAGTCTCCGACGCGCCGGTCTTCGAGGTCGATCCGTTCTGGCCCAAGCCACTGCCGAACAACTGGCTGATGGGCCAGGCGGCCGGCGTCGCGACCAAGGGCGATCACGTCTGGGTCGTCCAGCGGCCGAAGAGCCTCACCGAGGACGAGCGCGGCGCCACGCTGAACCCGCCGCGCTCGCTCTGCTGCAAGCCGGCGCCGCCGGTGCTCGAGTTCGACGGCAAGGGCACCCTGGTAGCCTCGTGGGGCGGGCCGGGGGCGGGGCATCCGTGGCCGGACAACGAGCACGGCATCTACGTCGACGACCGCGACAATGTGTGGGTCGCCGGCAACGGGCCCAAGGACGGCATGATCCTGAAATTCGCGCGCGACGGGAAGTTCCTGATGAAGATCGGCGAGCCGGGCGTCGTCGGCGACGACAAGGACACGCAACATCTCAACCGTCCGGCCAACATGGTGGTGGATCCGGCCACGCGCGAGCTGTTCGTGGCCGACGGCTACGGCAACCACCGCGTGATCGTGTTCGACGCCGAGACGGGCGCCTACAAGCGCCACTGGGGCGCCAACGGGCGGCTGCCCGGCGACAGCAGCGTGAAGTCGTTCGGCAACCCCGTGCACTGTGTGCGGCTCTCGCGCGACGGCTTCCTCTACGTGTGCGACCGGATGCACAACCGCATCCAGGTGTTCCGCAAGGACGGCGCCTACGTGAAGGAGTTCTTCGTGGCGCCGGAGACGAAGGGCAACGGCTCCACGTGGGACGTCGACCTCTCGCAGGACCAGGCCCAGCTCCACCTCTACAACGCCGACGGCGAGAACAATCACATCTGGACCCTGCTGCGGGAGACCGGCCGCATCCTCGGCACCTTCGGCCGCAACGGGCGCCAGGCCGGCCAGTTCCACTGGGTCCACAACATGGCCGTCGACGCCGCCGGCAACATCTACACGACGGAGGTCGACACCGGCAAGCGCACCCAGAAGTTCGTGCTGAGGTCACGCTGATGACCGACGAGCAGAAGCGCATCCGCGGATATCTGCAGGCCCAGGCCGCCAAGCTCTCGCCGGCGCAGATCGTCGACAAGGTGCGGGCGGCGATGACCGAGCTGCGCGCCGCCGCCGGCGCCGTGCCGCCGGCGCGCTTCACCGAGCGGCCGGCGCCGGAGGAATGGAGCGCCAACGAGGTGATGGCCCACGTCGTCGAGGCCGGCCGGCACTTCGGGGGCGCCGTGGTGCGCCTGCTCGACGGCCAGCCGCCGGGCGCGCCGCGCGACGCGCCGGCGCGCGACACGACGCCGCGGCCGCTGGAGGCGTGGTGGGCGTTGCTCGAGCGCGATCGCGCCGCCGTGTTCGCGCGCGCGATCGCCGCCGATCCGGGCGCCCGGCTCGACGCCACCGTCGAGCATGCGTTCTTCGGGCCGCTCAACTGGCGCGAAACACTGCTCTTCCTGCGGCTGCACGACCTCGATCACGCCGGCCAGATGCAGAAGGTCGCCGGGGCCCTGGCCGGGCCTCGCTGATGCGCGTCGCGATCGCGCGTAGGCGCCGTCCTTGCGGAACACCTGGATGCGGTTGTGCATCCGGTCGCACACGTAGAGGAAGCCGTCGCGCGAGAGCCGCACACAGTGCACGGGGTTGCCGAACGACTTCACGCTGCTGTCGCCGGGCAGCCGCCCGTTGGCGCCCCAGTGGCGCTTGTAGGCGCCCGTCTCGGCGTGAGCGGCCCACAAGTCATCGAGGGCTGGCACGGCCTGCGCTTCGATCGCCCGCTCACGCGCATGCGCGAGATCGTCGAGATCGTCCGGCGGGCCACCGGCGGGGAGCGCGTCACGTTCAAGGGCCAGGTTTACGAGCTGCCGCGGCCCGGCGGCGAGGGCAAGGCGCTGCGCTCCTCGGCGCAGCCCCGGCCCGACGTCCCCATCTACCTCGCGACGCTGTCGCCGCGCGGCCTCGAGCTGACCGGCGAGATCGCCGACGGCTGGCTCGGCACGTCGTTCATGCCCGACCACGCGCGGATCTTCCTCGATCACATCGAGGCGGGGGCCCGCCGCGCCGGTCGCTCGCTGGCCCGGCTCGACCTGCAGGCCGGCGGCGCCGTCGCTTTCGGCGACGACGTCGAGCGGCTGCTGGCGGCGCGCAAGCCGGGCCTGGCCTTCACGCTCGGCGCGATGGGCTCGCGCGAGCACAACTTCTACAACGACGCCTTCAAGCGCGCCGGCTACGCCGACGCCGCCACCGAGGTCCAGCGCCTGTGGCTCGACGGCAAGCGCGAGGAGGCGGCCGCCCGGGTGCCGGACGACCTGGCGCGCAAGGCCAACCTGCTCGGCACCGACGCGATGGTGCGCGAGCGGCTGCGCGTCTATCGCGACGCCGGCGTCACGACGCTGCGCGTCGATCCGGCCGGCGCCACGCCCGACGCGCGCCTGGCCACGCTGGGGCGGCTGATGGATCTCGTCAACCACGACCGGAGGTGATGTCGGCGCCGTTCCTGCCGATTGCAGCTCATTCAGACACAGGGAGACGATCATGTCCTCACGGTGGCGTGCAGTGCTCGGAATCGGCGTGTCCATCGGCATCCTTCTCGGGACGGGCATCCTGAGCGCATCGGCGCAGGCCGCCGACCCCCGAATCGGCACCTGGAAACTCAACGTGGCGAAGTCGAAGTACAGTCCCGGACCGGCGCCGCAGAGTCAGACGCTGAAGATCGAGCCCGCCGGCAAAGGGGAGAAGGTCACGTCCGAAATCGTCGGCGCCGACGGCAAGACGGTGACCGCCGTGTACACCGCGAATTACGACGGCAAGGATTATCCGATCACCGGGAATCCGAACTCCGACACGGTCGCGCTGAAGCGGATCGACAAGCGGACCACCGAGCGCACGGACAAGAAGGGCGGCAAGGTCGCTCTCGTCCTCAAACGCGTCGTCTCGGCGGACGGCAAGACGATGACCGTCACGACGAAGGGCAAGAACGCCCAGGGACAGACGGTGAACAACACCGGCGTGTTCGAGAAGCAGTAGCACTCGCGCCGGGCGGCCACGGGTCGCCCGGCCTCACACGCTGGCGATTGCCTCGATCTCGATGCGGGCGCCGCCCGGGAAGTCCTTGACGGCCACGGTCGAGCGCGCCGGCGGCAGGTCGCCGACGTGCGTGCGGTAGACGTCGTTCATCCCCGGGAAGTCGGCGAAGTCGACGAGGAACACCGTCGTCTTCACCAGCTTGTCGAGCGGACGGCGGCCTTCGGCGGCATCAGGGCGCCGGATCGATCGGCGTCGGCAGGCCGTGGCGCGCCTCGACGACCTCGGCGGCGTCCAGACACAGGTCCTCGCGGTAGCGCGAGCCGATGATCTGCACGCCCATCGGCAGGCCGCCGGCGCGGCCGGCCGGCACCGCCACGGCCGGCAGGCCGAGCAGGTTGACGGCCACCAGCAGGCGCTGGGCGCGCGACACCTCCCGCGAGCGCTCGGCGGTGGTCGTGTCGAAGCCCACCTGGAACGGCGGCTCCGTGGAGACGGGACCGACGACCAGCGGATAGCGCTCGAGAAAGAGCATCCAGCCGCGCACGTGCTTGCTGCGCTCGCCCAGCGCCTTCATGTAGCCGAGGAGATCGACGTCGGCGGTCCCGGCCAGCGTGAAGTCCAGCGACTTGTTGATGTCCACGCCGCCGTGCTTGCGGATGTAGGGCTGGGTCACGTGCCGCAGCTCGTTGATCACGATCGTCGACCAGCAGGTGGCGACGCCGGCGACGTCAGGCGGCTCCACTTCCTCGACGGCGTAGCCGGCGTCGGCCAGCGCCGCGCCGGCCGCGCGCACGGCCGCGGCCACGTCGGGATGGACGCCCTGGCGCGACGGATCGACGGTGAGGGCGACGCGAATCGGTCGGGTGACCGGCGGGCCCTCGAGCGGCGCCGGCGCCCACCACGGATCGCGCGGGTCGCGGGTCGACATGGCGGCGAGGCCGAGCCTCACGTCGGCCACGCGGCGGGCGAGCGGGCCCTGGACCGACATGAGCTGCGTGCCGACCGGACGCTCCTCGGCGACCGTCGCGTTGTAGGCGGCGATGCGGCCGAGCGTGGGCCGGATGCCGGCGACGCCGCAGCAGTACGCCGGGTACCGGACCGAGCCGCCCAGATCGTTGCCGTGACCGAGCGGCGCGATGCCAGCCGCCAGCGCGGCCGCGCAGCCGCCGCTGGAGCCGCCCGGCGTGCGGTCGCGATGCCAGGGGTTGAACGTGCGGCCGCGCAGGTCGTTGTCGGTGTGCCAGCGCAGGCTGAAGGCCGGCGTGTTCGTGCGGCCCACGATGACCGCGCCGGCACGCCGCCAGGCGGCCACCGGTGGGCTGTCGGTTGCGGCGATCACGTCCTTGAAGGCGACGACACCGTTGGCGGTCGCCTGGCCTTCCTGGTCGATGTTCTCCTTGACGGTCACCGGCACGCCGTGCAGGAGGCCGGGCGCCTCGCCGCGGCGCAGGGCCGCGTCGGCGCGGTCGGCGGCCGCCAGCGCCTGCTCGGCCAGCACGACGGTGACCGCATTGAGCTTCGGATTGACGGCCTCGAGGCGGCCCAGCACGGCCTGCGTCGCCTCGCGGCTGGAGATCTTGCGGGTGCGGATGGCGGCGGCCACGGCCGTCGCGTCCCAGCGCCAGAGCGGTTGATCCATCACGGGGTCTCCTCGGCGAATCGCTCGGATGCCGGCGATCTTAACACCGCGGACCAGCCGCCGTGATTCGCCACGGGAATTTGACACGGTGGTTTGCGGTGGGGTATGTCTGGCAGACACCGCACACCGCCGTGTCATTCCGCTCCGGTCGAGGAGGAAGCTCATGAGTCGTCTGCGCAGCCTGGCCGCCGTCGTGGTCGTCGCCCTGGTCGTCGTGGTCGCCGCGCCGGCGCCGACCGTGGCCGAGACCACGCTGCGCGTGGTCATGCACTCCGACCTCAAGATCGTCGACCCGATCTGGACCACCGCCTACATCGTGCGCAACCACGGCTACATGATCTACGACACGCTGTTCGCGATGGACGCCAAGGGCGACATCAAGCCGCAGATGGTCGACAAGTACGAGGTGAGCAAGGACCAGCTCACGTACACGATCACGCTCCGGGACGGCCTGCTCTGGCACGACGGCAAGCCGGTCACCACCGACGACTGCGTCGCATCCATCAAGCGATGGGCGGCCAAGGACTCGATGGGCCAGAAGCTGATGACGTTCGTGAAGGACATCCAGATCGTCAATCCCAAGACCTTCAAGATCGTGCTCAACGAGCCGACCGGTCTCGTGCTGGGCGCGCTCGGCAAGCCCTCCTCCAACGTGCCGTTCATGATGCCCAAGCGGGTGGCCGAGACCGATCCCAACACGCAGATCTCCGACTTCACGGGCTCGGGACCGTTCGTGTTCCGGAAGGACGAGTGGAAGCCGGGCGACAAGGCCGTCTACGTGAAGTTCGACAAGTACAAGCCGCGCCCCGAGCCGCCGTCGGCGCTGGCCGGCGGCAAGGTCGTGAAGGTGGACCGCGTCGAGTGGAAGTGGATCCCCGACCATCAGACCGCGATGAACGCCCTCATCGCCGGCGAGGTCGACTACCTCGAGGCGCCGCCGCACGACCTGCTCCCGATCGCCAAGGCCGACGCCAACGTGAAGCTCGTCGACGTCAACCCGCTCGGCAACCAGTACACCTTCCGCTTCAACGCGCTGGCCAGGCCGTTCGACAACGCCAAGGTCCGCCAGGCCGTGTTCTACACGTTCAACCAGGAGGACTTCCTGAAGGCGGTCGTCGGCGATCCGGCCTACTACAAGGTCTGCAAATCCTTCTTCCCGTGCGGCTCGCCGCTGTCGAGTCCCAAGGGCATGGAGGGGCTGCTCGAGTCGAACTTCGAGAAGTCCAAGGCGCTGCTCAAGGAAGCCAACTACGACGGCACGCCGATCGTGCTGATGCACTCCACCGACCTCGCCGTGCTGACCAACCTGGCGCCGGTGGCCAAGTCGCTGCTCGAGAAGGGCGGCTTCAAGGTGGACATGATCTCGATGGACTGGCAGACGCTCGTCGCCCGGCGCGCCAAGAAGGACGCGCCGATGGCGGGCGGCTGGCACGCCTTCCTCACCTCGTGGGTCGCCGCCGACATCCTGAATCCCGTCATGATGGGCTTCATGAACGCCTCCTGCGACAAGGCCATGTTCGGCTGGCCGTGCGACAAGGAGATCGAGAGCCTGCGCGACCAGTTCGCGCGGGAGACGAATCCGGCCAAACAGAAGGCCATCGCGGAGGCGGTGCAGGTGCGGGAGACGCAGTATCCGACCCACGTCCCGCTCGGTCAGTGGTACCTGCCGTCCCCCGTGCGCAAGAACGTCGACGGCATCATCCAGGCGCCGGTGCCGGTGTTCTGGAACGTGACCAAGAAGTGAACGCCGCCGCCGCCTAGGGGTTGCTTCCCTACGTCGGGCGACGGCTGATCGCCACCATCCCGGTCATGGCGGTGGTGGCGATCGTCGTCTTCATGCTGCTGCGCCTCACCACCGGCGATCCTGCCGCCATCATCGCCGGCGACAACGCCACCTCCCAGGACGTCGCGGCCATTCGCGAGCGGCTCGGCCTCGACCGCCCGCTGGTCGAGCAGTTCGTCATCTGGCTGGGCCGCCTGCTGCGCGGCGACTTCGGCGAGTCCTTCTTCTTCAAGAAGCAGGTGAGCGAGCTGATCCTGGAGCGGGTCGAGCCCACGCTGGCGCTGGCGACCTGCACGATCGTGCTCACCGTGGCGCTGGCCATCCCGCTCGGCATCCTCGCGGCCTGGCGGCGCGGGACGTGGCTCGACCGCATCGTCATGGGCTTCTCGGTGCTCGGCTTCTCGGTTCCGGTGTTCGTCATCGGCTATCTGCTGATCTATCTCTTCGCGATCGAGCTGGCCTGGCTGCCGGTGCAGGGCTACCAGCGCCTGCGCGACGGCCTCGGCGGCTTCGTCGAGCGGCTCATCCTGCCGAGCGTCACGCTGGCGGTGGTGTTCGTCGCGCTGATCGCGCGCATCACGCGGGCCAGCGTGCTGGAGGTCCTGAACGCCGACTACGTGCGCACCGCGCGGGCCAAGGGGCTCAGCGAGCTGCCGGTCATGGTGCGGCACGTGCTGCGCAACGCCGCCGTGCCGATCGTGACCGTCATCGGCGTGGGCATCGCCGTGCTGATCGGCGGGGTCGTCGTGACCGAGTCGGTCTACAGCATTCCCGGGCTCGGGCGCCTCACCGTGGACGCCGTGCTGGCGCGCGACTATCCGACGGTGCAGGCGGTGATCCTCGTGTTCTCGGTGGTCTACGTGCTCATCAACCTGCTCGTCGATCTGTCGTACACGTTCCTCGACCCGCGGATCCGTTATTGATGCGCCGGGGCAATCGCAGCACGGTGCTGGGCGGGACGATCTTCGCCGTCATCGTGGCCATCGGCCTGCTGGCCCCGCTGCTGGCCACGAGCGACCCGGCCCAGATCGATCCGACGGTGCGCAACAAGCGGCCGGGGGCCGAGCGCACCGTGCGTGGCGACGACGGCCGCGCCCGGGCGTTTCGCTTCTGGATGGGCACCGACACGCTCGGCCGCGACGTGTACAGCCGCGTCGTCTACGGCGCCCGCGTGTCGCTGGTGGTCGGCGTGACGGTGGCGGTGGTGAGCGCGGTGGCCGGGCTCGTCATCGGCCTGCTGGCCGGCTACCTTCGCTGGCTCGATGGCCTGGTGATGCGGGTCATGGACGGCCTCATGGCGATTCCCTCGATCCTGCTGGCGATCGGGCTCGTCTCGCTCTCGCGCGCGGGGCTGCGCAGCGTGATCCTGGCCATCGTGATCCCGGAAGTGCCGCGGGTCGTGCGACTGGTCCGCTCGCTGGTGCTTTCGCTGCGCGAGGAGCCGTACGTCGAGGCGGCGGTGGCGCTCGGCGCCCGGACGCCGGCGCTGCTCGTCCGTCACGTCCTGCCCAACACGCTGGCCCCGCTCGTCGTGCAGGCGACGTTCGTCTGCGCCTCGGCGATCCTGCTCGAGGCGATCCTGTCGTTCCTCGGCGTCGGCATCCCGCCGGAGACGCCGACCTGGGGCAACATCATGGCCGAGGGCCGCGCGCTCTTCCGCGTCTTCCCGCACAACATCCTCTTCCCCGGAATCTTCCTGGCGTCGACCGTGCTGGCCGTCAACATGCTGGGCGACGGCCTGCGCGACATGCTCGATCCTCGCATCCGCAAGCGGATCTAATCGACATGGGGGCCCCGAAATGGCCCCCATACCCCCACGCGTTCGCAGCGCCCCGGCGCAGCCGTGGCGCTTCTCTGGAGTGGTTAGCGTCGTGCGGGCCCCGAAATGGCCCCCATACCCCCGACGCTCGGGTCGCCCCGGCGGAGCCGTGGCAGCCCTCGTTAGCCGGCGCTCAGCGGCTGCTCTCGCGCACGTGGGCGGCGACGCGGCGCCAGAAGTCGCCCTCGTCGCTGGAGTAGAACTCGGCCGCCGCCAGCGCGCGACTCTCGGCCTCGAGCGGGCCATAACTCTCGACGAGCCACCGCGCCGTGCGCCGCACCGGATCGGCCTCGCCCGCACCCGCCGCAGGAGCATACGCGCGCCCCGCCGTCGCGTACCCGCGTTGTATAGAGGAGCGCCCCGGCTGCGCCGGCGTGCTCCGAACGTCTGGGGGCTTGGGGGCCATGTTGGGGCGCCCATCTGAAGATATCCGCACCTTTCGCTCGGGCAGCGTGGGCGCGTCGTCCGGCTCCAGCGCCGCCGGCGGCGGGGCGTCCGCGATCGGTGCTGCGGCCGTCGCAGTCGGGCGTAGAGCCGCTGCGGTGCCGCGGGCGGGCGAGGGAGAGGCCGATGGCTCGGACACCGCCGGCGACGTCGGCGTCGTCGGCGGAGCCGGGCGAACGGTGGGTTGCGGCGCCAGGGCCGGCGGCACCGGCGGCCGCGCGAGCAGGCGGCTCACCAGGACGGCGTTCGAAATGGTGAGGATCAGCACGATGACGCCGAGGCAGGCGATGGCCGCCAGCTGAAGGCGCTGCCGGCGGTCGCGCACGTCCTGCTGGCGCCTTCGCTCGATGAACTCGAGGAGCCGCGTATCCGCTCGCGGCGTGCCCGGCTCGACGTCCTCGGGGATCGGCATTCTTCTCCCTCCGCTCCGGGCGAGTGCGCCGGAGTATGCCAACGACGTACCACCGAGATGCGGACTGCGATGACCCCCTGTATTACAATCGAGCGCCCGTATGAGCAAGCACACCGCGGAGGTGGTCATCTGCGGCGCCGGCATCGCCGGCATCGCGGCCGCCTACCATCTCGCGGTGCGCCACGGCCTCACCGACGTCGTCCTCGTCGACGAGCGCCCCCCGTTGTCGCTCACGAGCGACAAGTCGACCGAGTGCTACCGCAACTGGTGGCCGGGCCCCGGCGACGACATGGTCGCGCTGATGAACCGCAGCATTGACCTGCTGGAGGACCTCGCCCGGGAGAGCGGCAACGTCTTTCGCATGAACCGGCGGGGCTATCTGTTCGCCACCGCCGACCCCGACCGGGTGCCCGGCTTCCTGCGCGCCGCCCGGGAGGCGGCGGCCCTCGGCGCCGGGCCCCTCCGCCTCCACGATCATCCGGCCAGCGAGTACCGCCCGGCGCCGGTCGACGGGTTCGAGGAGCAGCCGATCGGCACCGATGTGATCACGGATCGCTCGCTCATCCGCCGCCACTTCGGCTGGCTCACCGAAGACACCGTGGCGCTGCTGCACGCGCGGCGCTGCGGCTGGTTCAGCGGCCAGCAGCTCGGCATGTACATGCTCGAGCGCGCCCGCGACAAGGGCGTGCGGCTGGTCGAAGGGCGCGTGGAGGCCGTCGCGACGTCGGGCGGGCGCGTGAGCGGCGTCACGCTGGCCGGCGCCGGCGGCGCGCGCACGATCGCAACGCCGCGCTTCGTGGCCGCGGCGGGCCCGCTGATGAAGGACGTCGGCCGGTTGCTCGGCGTCGAGCTGCCGCTCTTCTGCGAGCGTCACGCCAAGGTCGCCTTCAACGACACGCTCGGCGCCATGCCCCGCTCGGCGCCGATGACCATCTGGGCCGATCCGGTGCGGCTGCCGTGGTCGGACGAGGAGCGCGCCGAGCTGGCGGCCTCGGAGCATCGCCATCTGCTGGAGGAATTTCCGGCCGGCGTGCACGGCCGCCCGGAGGGCGCGGGCGAGAGCCGGGTCGTGCTGCTGATCTGGACCTACGACGTGGCGCGGATGGAGCCGCGGTTCCCGCTGGAGTTCGATCCCTACTACGGCGAGATCGCCCTGCGCGGCATGTCACGCATGGTGCCCGCGCTGACGGCCTATCTGTCGCGGCTGCCGCGCGCGGTCGTCGACGGCGGCTACTACACGCGCACGCGCGAGAACCGTTTCCTGGCGGGCCCGCTGCCCGTCGAGGGCGCCTTCATCCTCGGCGCGCTCTCCGGCTACGGCCTGATGTCCTCCAACGGCGCCGCCGACCTGCTGGCCGACCACGTCACCGGCCGGGCGCTGCCGCGCTACGCCCCCGCCTTCCGTCTCGAGCGCTACGACGATCCCGCGTACCAGCAGCTTCTCGAACGCTGGGGCGACGACGGCCAGCTCTGACCGGGGTCAGGCGC
>VBPC01000161.1 GCA_005887895.1 Candidatus Rokuibacteriota bacterium | reverse complement strand
CCGACACCGATACCCCCGCCGACGTGTTCCGGGCGGCCGGTTACGAGCTGGTGCACCACGGCGAGGGCCGCTGGAACGGCGTCGCCATCGCCACCCGGGTCGGGGCCAGCGACGTCGTCGCCAATTTCGGCACTCCGTTGCGGCCGGCCGCGACGCCGGACATCGGTGACGACGAGCCCCTGGCCGAGGCGCGCATGGTGAGCGCCGTGTGCGGAGGCGTGCGCGTCGTGAGCGTCTACGCGCCGAACGGGCGCGTGGTCGACTCGCCCTTCTACCACGCCAAGCTGGCCTGGTACGAGCGGCTCGCCGGCTGGCTCGTCGAGGCCGCCGACCCGAAGGCGCCGCTGATTCTCGGCGGCGACTTCAACGTTGCCCCGACGGACGCCGACGTGTGGGACCCCGCGGCCTGCCACGGCGGCACCCACGTGTCCGAGCCGGAGCGTAGGGCGTTCATGCGGCTCTGCGAGTGGGGCCTGGTCGACGCCTACCGGGCCCGCTGCCCCGATCCGGGCCGCTACACGTGGTGGGACTATCGGGCGGGCAACTTCCACAAGAACTTCGGCATGCGGATCGACCACCTGCTGGTCACGAGGCCCGTGGCCGCCCGCGCCGTGTGGGCGGAGATCGACCGTGAGGCGCGCAAGGGCAAGCCGATCCCGTCCGATCACGCCCCGCTCGTGCTCGACCTCGACAAGCCCGGGAGCCCGTTCGACGCCGGGTGGGCCGGCGCCGCGGACCGCGTCGCCCGCCGAACTGCGGGGCCCCGACATTGATGAAATGGGGGGCCTCGAACGGGCCCGGCTGATGAAATGGGGGGCCTCGAACGGGCCCCCCAAACCCCCCACTGTTCGGCACGCCCCGGCGGAGCCGTGGCGCGCCTCTGTAACCCGATACGCTGTTAGCGGATCAGCTTCGCGAGGTTGTCCAGGCGCGGCAGGACGGCGTCACGCGCCTCCGAGGGCACGCCGAAGATCGCGCGCGACACGCCGGCCTTCTCGAGGGCGTCGAGGCCTTCGCGCTTGGGCGGCGCGAAGAAGATGCCCACGGGCGCCGACTTCGGATCGCGGCCGGCCTTCTGCAGGCGCTCGCGCAGGACCGGGATCTTCTCCACCGGGTTCTGGTTGGGGCGCATGATCGGCATCCAGCCGTCACAGAACTCGACCACGCGGTCGAACGTCGTGGCGCCGTCGCCGCCCATGATGATCGGCGGGTGCGGCTGCTGCAGCGGCTTGGGATCGGCCCAGATCTTGTCGAAGCGCCAGCTTGAACGGCGTGCCGTGATTCTCCATCTCCTCGACGTTCCAGCCGCCGCCGATGCCGAACAGGAACCGGCCGCCCGAGAGCCGGTCGAGCGTGGCGACCTCCTTGGCCGTCGTGATCGGATCGCGTTCGACGACGAGACAGATGCCGGTGCCGAGTCGCAGCCGCTTCGTCACGGCGGCGGCCATCGTGAGCGCCAGGAACGGGTCGTAGGACGACCAGTATTCCTGCGGCAGGTTCGGGCCTCCCGGCCACGGGCTGCGCCGGCTGGCCGGGATGTGCGTGTGCTCGGGGATCCACAGCGACTCGAAGCCACGCTCTTCGAGCGCACGCCCCAGCTCGTCGGGCGCGATCGCATATGCCGTCGCGAACATCACTACGCCGTAGTCCATGTCTTCCTCCCTTTCAAGCTGGGGCCCCGAGATGGCCCCCAGACCTCTTGTTGAAGCTGGGGGCCCCGAGATGGCCCCCAGACCCCCCATCGCTCGGGCCGCCCCGGCATAGCCGTGGCGACCCTCGTTAACGCGGCTGACTGCTCAGCTCAGGCCCCGACATGGCCCCCAGACCCCCCATCGCTCGGGCCGCCCCGGCATAGCCGTGGCGGCCGTCTTAGTTGAAACTTGGGGCCCCGAGATGGCCCCCAGACCCCCTATCGCTCGGGCCGCCCCGGCATAGCCGTGGCGGCCCTCGTTGACGCGGCAGCCTGCTCCGTTTAGGGCAGGAGGTTCTTGCCGTCCGCCGAGGGCAGCGCCAGGCCGGCGCGGTGGGCCAGCGTTGGCGCGATGTCGCGCATGTCGATGAGACCGAGCGCGCGGCCGGCCGGCACGCCGGGCCCCACCACGAAGAACGACGCGCGCAGCGCCGGCACATCGGGCAGATGCCCGTGCGTACCGCCGCGGCCCGACGTCAGCACGGCGCCGCCCAGGCCGGTCGCCGTCGACCAGCCAGGCTTGAGGCCGACCAGGAACGACGCCGACGGAAAGCCGCCGCGCGCGTGCAGCGTCACGGCGTCGAGCACGCGATCGATGCCGTTGGCGGGGGCCGCCGCGAGCCGATCGAGCAGCGCGCGCACCTTCGCGCGCGTGGCCTCGTCGCCGGCGTCCTTCAGCACGATCGCCGCCGAGCCTCCGCTGACCCACGGCATCGCCGTCCAGTCGGCGACCCGGCCGTGCTCGACGGTGAGCAGGCCGGCGGTGCGAAACGCCGAGAACAGATTCAGCTGATGCTCGACCGGCGCGAAGCCGTGGTCGGAGACGATCGCGACCCACGCGCGACCGGGCGCGAGCCGTTCGGCGGTGGCCCGCAGGCGGCCGACGATCGTGTCGAGCCGCTCCAGCGCGGCCAGGCTCTCGGGGCTGAACGGCCCGCTCTCGTGCTGCTCGTGGTCGAGCGCGAGCAGATGCAGCGTCAGCAGGGACGGGCGCTTGGTCTCGAGCAGCCACGTCGTGAACGTGCCGCGGCGCTGGTCGGATTCGACGTCGAGGGCGCGCGGGTACGGCCCGAGCGCGGCTTCCATCTCGGCGAGCAGCCCCGGCGTCGACACGTGGCGAAGGAGCTGGGCGTCGCCCCTTCCGCCGGTGTGCCAGAACTCCGGGATGTTCCAGTCCACGCGCGCGCCGACGCTCACCGGCCACGAGACGCTGGCCGTCTTCCAGCCGGCCCGGGCGGCGGCGTCCCACAGCGTCGGCACGCGGATCTCCTCCGCGTACCAGTACCAGCTGTGATCCCGCGCGCGCTGCGGCTCGAAGAGGGTGTTGGAGAAGATGCCGTGCTTCGCCGGCCACACGCCGGTCAGCAGCGTCGTGTGGCTGGGATACGTCAGCGTCGGGATGACGCCCTCGACGCCGGCGGCGAACGCGCCGTCGGTGAGGAAGCGGCGCAGGGCCGGGATCTTCGCGCCGTGCTGGTCGGCGGCGGTGACGTAGTCGGGCCGCAGGCCGTCCACCGAGATCATGACGAGGAGCGGCGCCGCGCTCTCGGCGGCGACACTGCCCGCCAGCACGCCGGCGAGCGCGAGCAGGACGAGGACGAGGCTGCCGATGCGCCGGACGCCGCGAGGCCTGGCCATGGCGAGGGACAGCATACGCCTCGTTCGCGCCGCGCGACGCCGAGCGGATGGGCCTCGACACCTCACGCGACCGCACGCTCTGGCGCGATCGCGCCCTGCTCGAGCTCAACGTCGCCGTCCTCCACTCCTACGAGAAGGCCGGCGTCACGATGATGGATCACCACGCCTCCGGCCGCGCCGTCACCCTCTACCACAAGGACCACTGGCAGGACATCGAGCTGACGCCGGCCTACCGTGCGCAGCCCGACGCGTGGAAGGAGGACGACGGCTGGCGGCACTGAGCGGATGGGCTGGAGCCGGCCCGCGCGACACTACTTCGGCACCTGGTCCCGCGTGATCTCGCCGACCTCCTTGAAGTGGTCCCCCTCGACCACGTTCACGAAGATCACGGCCGACACGTTGTCGCCCTTCGCGTCCCATTCGATCGGCCGCGCGTAGGCGACGCCCTGGAACTTGAGCGCCCGAAGGACCTCGACGACCTCGGCACGACTCGGCAGCCGCCGATGAGCCTTCGCCGCGCGCTCGACGGCCTCCAGCAGCAGGCGTGTGGAGTCATACGAGCTGGCGGCGTAGTTCGCGATCGGCCCGTACCGCTGGGTGTAGCGCTCCGCGAACTCCGCAGAACCCGGCACGCGGCCGACGGCCGGAGCGGCCGAGAGCACCACGACGCCTTCGCCCGTCGCCACGGCGTCCCCCGCCGGCTGAATGAACCCCTTGACGTTCCAGCACCCGTCGCCGCAGGCGAACAGCTGGTTGAAGCCGAGCTCACGCATCTGCTTGAGCAGGTAGGCGGCTTCCGCGATGCCTCCGAAGAACAGGACGTCGAAGTCCTTGGGGAGCGCCTGGAGGAGGCTGCGGAAGTCCCGGTCCCCGACCTTGATCGGCTGCCGCGCAACGACCGCGCCGCCGAGGCGGGTGAAGGCGCCCACGAACAGGTCGGCCAGCCCCTTGCCGTAGGCGGTCTGGTCGTCGACGACGACCGCCCGGCGCTTTCCCCGCGTCCCGTAGAGATACGCCGCGAGGCCGGGCCCCTTGTGATCGTCGCGATTGGTGAGGCGGAACACGTTGGCCAGCCCGCGGTCGGTGACGGCCGGGTTGGAAGACATCGGCGTGATCATGGCGAGGTCACACCCCTGGTAGACGCCCGAGGCGGCGATGGTCACGTTGCTGTTCACGTGACCGATGACGCCGAGCACGTCCGGCCGGCTGCAAAAGCCCTGCGCGACGGCCCGGCCTTTCGCGTCGCTCGCCTCGTCGTCGGCGGTCTCCGCCTCGACGCGGGCCCCGAGAATGCCGCCGGCGGCGTTCTTCTCGTCGAGCGCGAGCTCGGCGGCCTGCTTCATCTCGACGCCGAAGGTCGCCGCCCCACCAGTGAGCGGCGCGCCGATGGCGATCCGGAGGATCTGTCCCTGGAGCTGCGCGCTGGCCGGGACCGTCAGCGTTCCAACGAGCCCCGAAACGGCGAGTGCGAGGATCCACGCTCGACTCATGGTCGACCTCTCTGGCTTCTCACTGTCTCACGGTGAGCTGGCGAGCCGGCTCGCATCCGATCGATCGGCTCCGAGACTATGGCGATTTCGTGGAGTGGGCCCGGCAAGCGAGGCTGATCGACGGCCGCGAGGCGCGAGCGCTCGAGCGCAACGCCAGGCGCCGCCCGTGGCAGGCGACCGCGGCCCTGAGGCGAGTGCGGGCGCTACGCGAAGCGATCTACGACGTCTTCACGTCCCGGGCCGGCCGCCGCCGGCCGGACGCCGCCGCGGTCGACCTCCTCCAGCGGGAATTTCGCCGCGCGCTTCGACACCTCGGTCTGGCGGTCCGCGCTCGAGGCTTCGCCCTGACGTGGGTGACCTCGACCGACCCGCTGACGCGCCTGCTCGGGCTCCTGGCGCGTGCCGCCGTCGATTCGCTGATCTCCGACGATCTGACGCGGCTGAAGGTCTGCCGCTCGCCGCGCTGCGGCTGGGTCTTCCTCGACACCACGCGCAGCGCCACGCGCCGCTGGTGCGACATGAAAGTCTGCGGCAACCGCGCCAAGGCGCAGCGCTACTACATCCGGCGCAGCTCCCGGACCGCCGGCTGAGGCCTAGTCAGCGACACGCCATCGCGTAGACCTGCGTGGCTCCCTCGGGCAGGTGACGCTCGGCCCAGCTCTGGCCGCCGTCCTCGCTGGCGAAGACCTCGCCCCCCGTCGTCGCGCAGTACATGCTCCGGGGCTGCTGCTCGGCGAAGGCCAGGGCGAACATGGTGCTCCTCGGCTTGACGCCCATGTCGACCCGCGCCCAGCTCACGCCGCCGTCCGTGCTGCGGAACAGCACCCCGACGTCGCTCTGGAAATTCGCACCGGCGGCCACCCAGATCGTCTTCGGGTCCCCGGGGACCTCGCGGATGTCACGGCAGTACGTTTGCCCCTTGGGGTTCAGCGGCTCGAGCCGGGCGCTGGCCCAGTGCGCGCCCTGGTCGGTGCTCCTGAACAGCCCGGCGCGGCCGATGGCCAGGACCGTCCCGGAACGCCAGCGCGCGACCAGCACGCCGTGCATGTCCACGGTGTCGTCGTTCACGTATTGCCCATGGCTCATGTTCTCCCAGTGCTCGCCGCCGTCGAGGCTGCGGATGATCCCCCCCACTTCGATGGCCCCGTAGATCTCGTCGGGGTTGGCGGGACTGACGGCCAGCTGCAAGACACGCTTGGCCGGGTTGGCCCCGGCGGCCACGGTGACCTCCGGGAAGCGAACGCTCACCGGCAGTTGCCGCCAATGCTCGCCCGCGTCTTCGCTGCGGAAGATCTCGCAGTTCTCGTACCCCGCGTACAGGATCCGGGCGTCGCGGGGATCGAACACGAGGGACCACACGGGCAAGCCGTGATCCGCGATATCGAGCCGTTCCCAGTGCTCGCCGTGATCCGTGCTGCGGTAGGGACCGTCCTGCGTGCCGACAAACACGATCTCGGCGTGCTCGGGGTGCGTGGCGATGGCGCGGATGGTGGGCGCCTCGGGCAAGCCTCGGGTCACGAGCTCCCATCGATGATCGCCGGCGGCCATGCGATACAGGCCGGAGTTGACCGGGCGGCCGGGGGCCGTCTCACCCGCGAGGCCCACGTACACATAGGACGTGCGAGTCATGGTCATGGCGCCCTCCTCTTCGCGGTTGGGGGGAGTCTTCATGCGCGGCCCTCGATCGCCACGTCGAGCAGGAACGGGCGGCGGGCGGCCACCGCCTTGTCGAGCGCCGGACGCAGATCGTCCGGCCGGTCGATCCTCGCCGCCTCCACGCCCATGCCGCGGGCCAGGTCCACGAAGCCGAGGTCGGGAGACACGAGGTCCATGTGCGGGTAGCCGCGCTCGGGCTTGGCGCCGAAGCGCTGCCGGTACGTGTCCATGTTGTGCTTCAGGATGCGGTACTCGCGGTTGTTGAGGATGAGGAAGACGACGGCGAGGTCGTGATGGGCCGCGGTCCACAGCGCCTGGATGCTGTACATCGCCGAGCCGTCCCCGGACAGGGCGAGCACCGGACGCTCGGGATGGGCCAGCTTCACGCCCAGCGCGCCGGGCAGCGCCTGGCCGATGCCCCCGCCCCGGGCGCCGACGTAGTCGCCGACCCGCTCGAACGTCACCGTGCGGGCCAGATCCAGACTCGCAGTGATCGACTCGTCGACCACGATCGCGTCGGCCGGCAGCGCCGACTCGATCTCGGCCATCGCGCGCGGGACCGAGATCGGCGCGCGGTCCCAGCGCTTCGCCGCCCGCGCGCGCTGGGCCTCGGCGTCCTGAGCCTTGAGGGCCCGAAGCGCGGCGTTCCGCCGGGCCGCAGCCTCGCGAAACGCGGGGGCGCCGTCACGCCCGACGACGGTGAGCAGCGCCGCCAGCGCGGCGCGCGGATGGCTGACCAACCCGACGCTCACGGGATGGTTGTGCGCCAGGCGCTCCGGCGAGGCCTCCACGTGAATCGCCCGGGCGCCGGGCGGCAGCGGTGAACCAGGCGCGTACCAGACCTCCTCGAAGAACGGGCCGCCGACCAGCAACACCGCGTCGACCCCCTCGAGCGCCTTGCGGATGCCGACGGTGTCGAACGGCAGGCCGAGCCGGAAGTTGGGATGAGCGCTCGCAATCACCTGGTGCGTGCGAATGCCCTCGCACCAGACGGCGGCGCCGAGCCGCTCGGCCAGCGCCGTCAGCTCCGTGGCGGCGCTCGCCGCCTCGTCTCCGACGACGATCGCCGGTTGCCGGCTGGACAGCAGGAGCTCTGCGGCGGCCTGGATGGCGGCCGGCTCCGGCTCGGGCGCGCGGTAGAGCCGGCCGGCGGGAAATGGCGCGACGTCGGTCTCCTGCTCGAGCACGTCGATCGGCAGCGCGACGAACACGGGGCCGGCCGGTGGGTCGGTGGCGATCTTCAGCGCCCGATGCATGATCGGCGCGAACTCGTCGGCGCGCTCGACCTGGACGCTCCACTTGGTGAGCGGGGCCGCCATGGCCACGAGGTCGTGGCCGAGCACCGGTCCCCGCAGCCGCAGGCGCGTGTCCTGCTGGCCGGCCGTCACGACCACCGGCGACCGGGCCTTGAACGCGTTGTACAGCATGCCCAGCGCGTTGCCGAGGCCGGGCGCGACGTGGACGTTGACGAGAGCGATCTTGCCGCTGGCCTGGGCGTAGTAGCTGGCGGCGCCCAGGGCCACGCCCTCGTGCAGCGCGACGATGTACTTCAGCTGCGGGTAGTCGAGCAACGCGTCGAGGATGGGGCTCTCGGTCGTGCCGGGGTTGCCGAAGATGTACTCGACCCCATGGCCGATGAGGCTCTCCATGAACACCTGCCTGCCGCGCATGCGCTCAGCCATGGCGCCGGGAATCTAGCGTGCCGCCCGCAGCAAGTCGAGGGCTTTCCAGTCGAGCTCGATGCCGTGACCGGGACGCTCCGGCGCGATGGCAAGGCCGCGCTCGAGGCGAAGGGGCTCGGCGATGAAGCGATCGAGGCCGAAGCCGTGCGCTTCGAGGTAGGAGCGGTTCGGCGCGGCGGCCAGCAGGTGGACGGTGAGGTCGTGGGCGCCGTGCGACGTCACGGGGAGATTGAAGGCCTCGGCCAGGTGGCAGACCTTCATGAAGACCGTCACGCCGCCGCAGTTGGTCGCGTCGGGCTCGGGGAACGTCACCCCGCCGGCGGCGATGAGGGCGCGGAACTCGTGCAGCGTGTGGAGATTCTCGCCGGCGGCGATCGGCAGCCCGCCCTCCTCTACGATGCGCACGTGACCGGGCACGTCGTCGGGGATGATCGGCTCCTCCAGCCACACCGGGGAGAGCTCCGCGAGGGCGCGGGCGGCGCGGATCGCCTCGTCGACGGTCCAGCGCATGTTGGCGTCGACCATCAGCGGAAAGTCGGCGCCGAGGTGCTCGCGCATCGCGCGCACGCGCTCGACGTCCTCGCGCAGCGAGGGGCGGCCGACCTTCATCTTGATCGCGCGGAAGCCGCGCCGGCGATGGTCGTCGGCCTGGCGCAGCAGCGCGTCCAGCGGGAAGTCGAGGTCGATGCCGCCCGCATAGCACTTCACGCGCGGGTCGAAGCCGCCCAGCACCCGCCAGAGCGGCGCGCGCTGCCGGCGCGCGCGCAGGTCCCACAGCGCGATGTCGATCGCCGACATTGCCAGCACCTGGGCGCCGCCGCGCCCGCCGTAGTGCAGCGCCCACCACATCGCCTGCCAGATCTCCTCGATGCGCTCGGCGTCGCGGCCGACGAGCAGCGGCGCGAGATCCCGGGTCAGCAGCGCCAGGACGGCGGCGCCGCCGGCGCCCACCGTGTAAGTGTAGCCGACGCCCTCGGCGCCCTCGACGTCGCGGACGCGGGCGGTGATCAGCTCGAAGCCGCGGATCGTGCCGTGCGTGCTGTCCGACAGCGCGACCGGCAGCGGGATAACGTAGTGATCGGCCTGGACCTCGCGGATCTCCATGGTGGGCTCGTATACTACCCCCGCCCGAGGCCAGGCCCCCAGGAGGGATGTCATGCGCATGCTCTGCGTCGTCACCACGCTCGTCGTCTCGCTCGTGCTCGCCGCCGGCTCGCCCGCCCAGGATCTGCCCAGGGTCACGGTCGCGATGAGCGGCTGGACCGGCTTCGCGCCGCTCTCGCTGGCCGACAAGGCCGGGCTCTTCAAGAAGCGTGGCGTCGACGTGGCGATCAAGTTCATCCCGCAGAAGGACCGGCACCTGGCGATCGCCTCCGGCGACGTGCAGTGCGCGGCCACCACGGTCGAGACGTGGATCGTCTGGAACGCCAACGGCGTGGCGACGAAGCAGGTCGTGCAGCTCGACAAGTCGTACGGGGCCGACGGCATGGTGGTGCGCAACTCGATCGCGAAGATCGCCGATCTCAAGGGCAAGACGGTGGCCGCCTCGGCGCCGGGCACCGCGCCCTACTTCACGCTGGCGTGGATGCTGAAGAAGAACGGGCTCTCGGTGAAGGACGTGACGGTGGTCAACCTCGAGCCGGGACCGGCCGCCCAGGCGTTCATCGCCGGCCAGAACGACGCCGCCATGACCTACGAGCCGTACCTCTCGAGCGTGCGTGACAAGCCGGAGGCCGGCAAGATCATCGCGACCACGCTCGACTACCCGATGATCATGGACACGTTCGGCTGCACGCCCAAGTTCATCAACGAGCAGCCGAAGCTCGTGCAGGCGATGGTCGACGGCTACTTCGACGCCGTCGAGCTGATCAGCAAGGAGCCGAAGCCGAGCTTCGAGACGATGGGCGCGGTGGTCAAGCAGACCGGCGAGCAGTTCGAGAAGTCGCAGGCGTACCTGCGCTGGCAGGATCGCGCCGCCAACCAGAAGTTCTTCACCGGCGAGATCCAGGCGTTCAGCAAGGACGCGGCGGCGCTGCTCCTCGAGCTGGGCATCATCAAGAGCGTGCCGGACATCACCACGATCACCGACACCCGCTTCATCAAGTGAGGCCGCTGGTCCCGGTCTCGACCGCGACCAAGGTCCTGCTCGGCGTCGGGTTCTTCGTGGTGTTCTTCGCGGCCTGGACGGCGGCCACGCTGGGCGGCTACGTCAACCGGACGTTCCTGGCCGATCCGCTCACGATGGCGGTGGCCGGCTGGCGGCTGCTGAGCGTGCATGGCTTCGCCCGCGACATCGGCGTGACCATCTGGCGCGTGTTCGGCGGTTTTGCGCTGGCCGCGATCGTCGGGGTGCCGCTCGGCATCGCCATGGGCGCCTGGAAGCCGATCGAGGCGTTCTTCGAGCCCTTCATCTCGTTCGCACGCTATCTGCCGGCCTCCGGCTTCATTCCCCTGCTGATCCTGTGGGCCGGCATCGGCGAGGCCGAGAAGCTGCTGCTGATCTTCATCGGCTCGTTCTTCCAGCTCGTGCTGATGGTCGCCGTCACGGTGGGCTCGACGCGGCGCGACCTCGTCGAAGCGGCCTACACGCTCGGTGCGCGCGCCTCCGGCATCGTCGGGCGCGTGCTGCTGCCCTCCAGCGCGCCGACCATCGCCGAGACGCTGCGCCTCGTGCTCGGCTGGGCGTGGACCTACGTCATCGTCGCGGAGCTGATCGGCGCCTCCAGCGGCATCGGCCACATGATCACCGACAGCCAGGCGCTACTCGACACCGGCCAGATCATCTTCGGCATCGTGGTCATCGGCGTCATCGGCCTCGTGTCCGACTATCTCTTCAAGACGCTGAACCAGCGGCTGTTCCCCTGGAGTCTCGCCTGAGCCGTCCGGCGTGTCGCGACTCGTCCTCGATGAGGTGAGTCGGACATTTCCCGGCGTCCGCGGCGGGCCGCCGACCCGCGCGCTGGAGCCGACGTCGCTGGCCGTCGCCGACAACGATTTCATCTGCCTGCTCGGGCCCTCGGGCTGCGGCAAGTCGACGCTGCTGCGCATCGTGGCCGGCCTCGATCGCCCGACGACGGGCCGGGTCACACTCGACGGGGCGCCGGTGACCGCGCCCGGCGCCGATCGCGGCATGGTCTTCCAGTCCTACACGCTGTTTCCGTGGCTCACGGTGGAGCAAAACATCCGCTTCGGCCTGCGCGAGCAGGGACTGTCGACCGCCGAGCAGACGCGCATCGCCGCCCATTACATCGCCCGCGTCGGCCTGGAGGGCTTCGAGCGCCACTATCCCAAGATGCTCTCGGGCGGCATGCAGCAGCGCACCGCGCTGGCCCGCGCGCTCGCCAACGATCCCAAGATCCTCCTGCTCGACGAGCCGTTTGGCGCCCTCGACAACCAGACGCGCAGCCTCATGCAGGAGCTGCTCCTCGGCATCTGGGAGAGCGACCGCAAGACGGTCCTGTTCGTGACCCACGACATCGACGAGGCGATCTTCATGGCCAACCGGGTAGCCGTCATGACCGCCCGCCCCGGCCGCATCAAGCGGGAGCTCGTGATCGACCTGCCGCAACGAGCCTCTTCTCGCGCGCACGGCCCGCGTCAGCGCACCGGCCCGGCCTCCGGCGCGCGACGGAGCGGTCCGCCAAATGGGACGTCAGCCCGCCCGCGGAGCTCGACCGCCGGGGCCCCGGCCGCCGGTGCCGCCGTCGAAGCGGAGGTCGCGGGGCCCTCGTCGAACAGCTGAAGGACGCCATTGCCGCTGCCATCCAGGTTCAGCACGATCGTGTATCGCCGGCCGAACGTGAGCGAGAACGACCCCGGGAAGAACACGCTGCCGCTGAAGCCGACCGCGGTGACGGTGAAGTTCGACAGGGTCGGCGTCCGGATCGTCTGATAGGCGGACGGCGCGCCCGACAACGAGCTCCACGTCGGCCCTTCCGACGCGTGCAGGATCGCCGTGAACCGCACGCACCCGCTGGGCGGGCAGAGCACCAGGTTGTTGTAGAAGCGCACCGGCGCCGTCGTGGCGTCGAAGGTCGCCGTGACGTTCAAGGACGACGTGACCGTGACCGTGCAGGTCCGGGCGCGTCCCGTGCAGTCGCCGGACCATCCGGAGAATGCCGAGTTGACGGCCGGCGTCGCCGTCAGCGTGACGACCCGGCCGCCGAGATAGTTGGCGCTGCAGATGGTTCCGCAGTTGATCCCGCCCGGACTGCTCGTGATGGTGCCGTTGCCGCTCCCGTCGCGGCTGACACTGACGCTGAAGGTCTGAGCCGTGAACATTGCGATGACCGATTGCGCCGCCGTCATGGACACCGTGCAGGTGGTGTCGGCGCCGTGGCAGGCGCCCGACCAGCCGGTGAAGGTGGAGCCCGGGCTGGGAGCCGCCGACATCGAGACGGTGGAGTTGCCCGCGAACGTCGCCGCACATGTCGCCGGACAGCTGATGCCGGGCGGATCGCTCGTGACGGCCCCGCTGCCGGATCCGGTTCGTGAAATCGTCAAGCGCTGCGGCTTCGGCGTGAACGTGGCGGTCACGGTCACATCCGTGATCAGGGTCAGCCGGCATGTCGCCGTCCCCAAGCAGGCGCCCGACCACCCGGCGAACGACGAGGCGGCGTTGGCCGTGGCCGTGAGCGTGACCACGGCGCCGCCGGCGTAGGTGGCCGCGCAGACCGCGCCGCAACTGACGCCAGCCGGGGCGCTCGTCACCGTGCCGATGCCCGTCCCGCTCTTGACGACCGACAGCGTCGCCGGGGCGCGCAGCACGAACGTCGGCGTCACCGAGCGTGTCGCGCCCATCGTCACCGTGCACGTCATCGCCGTCCCGCTGCAGTCGCCCGACCAGCCGGCAAACAGCGAGCCGGAGCTGGGCGCCGCCGTCAGCGTCACCGCCCGGTTGAACGGGAACGTCGCCGCGCAGGTGGCGCCGCACGCGATTCCGGCCGGGTTGCTGGTGACCGTGCCGATGCCCGTGCCCGCGCGTGTCACCGTCAGCCTGGCGGTGCTGGGGTTGAACGTCGCGGTGATGGTTCGGGCCGCGCTCAGCGTGACCGCGCACGTCGTGCCCGACGCCGTGTCGCAGCCCGTCCACCCCGAAAAGACGGCGCTGGCGCCGGCGGTGGCCGCCAGCATCACCCGCGTGCCGCTCGTGAAGCTCGCGCTGCAGGTGGCGCCGCAGCTGATGCCGGCGGGGCTGCTGGTGACCGTGCCGGTGCCGCTGCCGGCACGACTCACCGCCAGCGTCACCTGAGGTTTGAGCGCGCCGACGGCGGCCAGCGCGTCGGCGCGGCCGAAACCGAACGTCGTGTCGAAGCCGGCCGACCCGAGGTCGACCGCATTGCGCGTCACCGCGTCCCGCAGCTGCGGCGAGGTCGACGTCGGACTGCGCTCCATCAGGAGCGCCACGATGCCGGCCACGTGGGGCGCGGCGGCCGACGTGCCGCAGAACGGGAAGTCGAAGAAGCCGACGGCGCCGATCTCGGTGGCCACGCAGTCGATGCCGGTGATGTTGGGCGTCGACCGGGACTCCACCGACGGAAAGCTGATCGAACCCGGTCCCCGCGAGCTGTAGAACGCCGCCTGGCCCGGCGACTGGGCGTTCGCCGTCGCCACCGACAGCACCTCGTTGACGGCGGCGTGGCCGATGACGCTGTCGGCACTCGTCGCGTATTGCAGCGCGAAGCCGCACTCCGGGTAGACGAAGTAATCGAGGATCAGCGAGGCGGGCGCGGTCCGCAGCCGGAACTCGGCGATGGCGATGAAGACGGTCAACGGCCCGCCGGTCGTGTTGGTGTAGGCGAGGAACTCGAACGCGCTCTGGCTGCCCGTCTGGGCGTTCAGGCTGCGCGCGAGCACCGCGCCGTCCGCCGAACGGGCCAGGAACAGGTCGAAGTCGTCGGCCGACGCACCGGCCGGATTGTTCCACTGCAGCACGACGCGGACGCCACAGTTGCTCGGCAGGACGAGCGTGTTGCCGATGTCCACGCCGCTGGCGACGTAGTTGTGGACGGCGGGATAGGTGCTGCTCGGAAAATTCTGCCCCGTGAGCCGGCGATACGGCGCGCGGTAGTGCATCGTCGCCGAGTTGCCGGCCGCCGTGACGTACGCCCGGCCGCCGGTCGCGAACGCGCGCGCCGTCTGCGCGATCATGCCGTCCTGGAACTTCGGCTCGTCGAGGAACGTCAGGTCGTCGACGATCACGCGCGCGCCGGCGCCGGCGAGGGCGTTGATACCGGCCACCATGTCGGCGCTGGTCGTCGGCCCGTAGAAGGCCAGGCCGGCGCCCGGCGCCACGTCGTGGACGATCTCCAGCATCGCGGTGCCCTCGTCGCCGCCGGGGTTCTGCAGGACCTGGACGCCGCTGGGCACGTCCGCGGTGGCGGCGGAGAGAGCCAGGTGATCGACGCCGTCCGAGATGACCCCCACGGTCACCCCGGCGCCACTCACGTCGAAGGTCGCCCGGGCGGCGTCCGCCCGAAGGATGCTGTCTCCGGCCGTGACCTGGGCCCCGACGTGCGCCACCGGGTAGCCGGGCGCTCGCACCTCGACCACGAACGGCAGCGCCGCGACGACGTCGACGAGGTTCGCCGGCAGCCATCCCTGCACGAGGCGATGGGCCGGCAGCGTCAGCTCCACCCGGAGGCCGCTGGCCTCGAGGTGCTGGACGTGGGCCGGCTGGAAGTCGCCGAGAATCACGTAGAGCTGCAGCTCGCCGGTCGCGCTGACGTGCACCAGGCGCGTGGACAGCGCGCGCAGATCCCGCGGCGCCGACGGCACGGCCGCCGTGCTCGCGATCGCCTCGATGGCGTCCCGCACCGACGATGCGACCTTCGCCGCTTCCGGCGAGATGGCGCCCCTGTCGTGGACGGTGGCTGCCGGCGACAGCGCCGCCGGGCCGCGCTCGCAGGCGTCGCTCGCGCCGCCGCAGTCCTGGCCGTGGGCGGGCGTGCCGACGAGGAGAAGCGCCAGCCCGAGCGCGACAAAGCGCCAGGAGCGAGCGATGACGTCGGACAGGATCATGGCTGGACCCGTCGTGCGGCGGCGCGTGCTATCGACCGCGTGGCACGGAATAGCCGGGCGGCTTGACTTCGCGGACGAAGTCCAAGCCGGCGACGGCGTTCACCGCATCGGCCGCGACCCAGCCCTGCACGAGCTGGAACTGTGGCAGTGTCAGCTCGACCCGAAGCCCCGTCGCCTCGAGGGCGGCGACGAGGTCGGGCCGGAACTGTCGAAGGATCACGTAGACCTGGACCTCGCCCGCGTCGTTCACGCGGACCTGGTCGGTCGACAGCGACGCGAGGGCGCCCGCCCCGCCGGCGCGACGGCGGCTCTGAATCGCGAATACGGCGTCGCGAACCGGGGCAGCAACCTTCTCGGAGGCGGACGCGGAGACGAGCGTGACACCCAGCGCCAGCGCTGCCACCATGAGCTCTCGTCTCGCGGCCAGGCCGCTTCCGATGCGGTGCGCTGCGCTCCCCGAGGGGGGACGGAAATCTACGCCAGCTCCACGATCAACGCAATACCGGGGAAACCCCGACCCCGGACCGTCTTCGGGCCGGCGTTCAGCCTGGGGGCGGGTCGGCGCTCAGAGGGCGATCAGGCCGCGGCGCACGCCCAGGGTGACGGCCTCCGTGCGGCTGCCGACGCCCAGCTTGGCGAGGATCGAGGCCACGTGAAACTTCACCGTGTTCGTCGAGATGCCGAGGCGGCGCGCGATCGTTCGATTGCTGAGGCCCTCGGCCAGCATCTCGAGCAGCTCGCGCTCGCGCGGCGTGAGCGCGCGATCCTCGTCGGCGCCGGCGGCATTCGCGCGGACGCCCGCGGCGAAGACGTCCGGGTGCAGCGTGATCAAGCCGGCCGTCGCCGCCGTGAGGGCGGCGGTGAGCTCCTCGGCGGTCGCGTCGCGGCGGAGGACGGAGCGGACGCCCGCCCGGCGTGCCGCGCCGGTCCAGGCGGCGCGCGGCTCGTCGACCAGCAGGACCACCGGCGGCAGGCGGAGGGCACCGGCGAGTCCGTGCAGCGCCGAGGCAGCGCCGGCCGTCGTCGAGGCCAGCACGACCGCCGCCGGATCGTGCTCCTCGATCACGCCCGGAAGCATTCTCGAGCGACCGACGAGGACCCGCACGTGAGCGATGTCGCGGAGCGCGGTCTCGAGGCGGGCGGCGAGCGCCTCGCTGTCGGCGGCGACGACGACGCGGGGCAGACCGTGCTTCACGCGGGATGCCCGGCCACGCCACGCATGAACCAGTGCACCACGCTCACCGGGATCGCGAGCGCGAGACCCCCCGCGATCATGGTGTTCAGGCCGAGCAGGTGCCCGCGCGAATCGGCGAGCGGCCCGCCGGAGTTGCCCGGGGCGAGTCTCAGGTCGGCCTGGATCCACGGCCGGCCGTTCGGGGTGATGGGCCCGATGGCGTGCACGACGCCCGCCGTCAAGGCTCCGGACACGCCGAAGGGATGGCCGAGCGCGACGATGAGCGAGCCGACCCGCAGTGGCTCGACGCCGGCCATCGTCGGCGGCGCGCCGTCCAGGTCCGGCACGTGAAGCGCCGCCAGATCGGCGGTCGTGTCACGGGCCGCGACCACCGCGTCGCGCTGGCGACCATCGGCCAGGCGGAGCGCGACGCGGGGGTGCCGGACGACGTGGGCGTTCGTCACGATCCACTCGGGAGCCCAGACGACCCCCGAGCCGACCACGCCGGCGGCGCCTCGCAGCTCGACGGTGATCCGCCGCAGCGCTTGCGCGAGCGCGGAGAGATCCATCACCGGCCGCGCGGAGGCCGCTCGCCGATCGTCAGGTCCACATCGACGAGCTGGCCGGCCCGCACCACCGACGCCCGGACGCGTTGACCGATCGGCCGTGAGCGCAGCAGCGCACGAAGGTCGAACGGGTCGGTGACGGGCTCCCCCTCGAGCGAGAGGATGACGTCGCCGATGAGCAGGCCGGCGGCAGCCGGGCTCCCGGCCTCGACGTCCACGACGATGACCGCGGCGCGTCGCGCCCGGCCGAGCCGCTCGCGCAGGGCGTCGGGAATGCGCACCGGCTGCGTGCTGACGCCGAGGTAGCCCTGCGGAATGCGGCCGTGACTGACGACGTCGTGGACGACGCGGCTGACCGCTTTCGCCGGAATCGCCAGCTGCAGGTATCGAGACGCCCCCGACGTGTTGAGGCCGACGACGCTGCCGCGCGCGTCGACGAGCGGGCCGCCCGAGAATCCCGGATAGAGCGTCAGGTCGAGCGTGAAGAAGTCGGTCCCGGGGATGCGTCCGGGCCCGGCGTCGATGGCGCTGACGACCCCCCAGCTGGCCCGCGGCCCGGCGCCCACGGCGAGCACCATGTGCCCCACGCGAACCGCGTCGGAGTCGCCGGCGTCGGCCACGGGGATGCCCGCCGCGTCGACTCTGAGGACGGCGACGTCGAGCGTGGAGTCCCGACCGACGACCGTGGCCGGCGTCGAGACGCCGTCCGGCCGCGTCACGGTCACGTCGTCCTCGGCCTGCACGGTGTGGTTCGCGGTGACGATCAGGCCGGAATGCCAGTGGACGCCCGTCGACGGCACGCGCGGCCGGCCGTGCACGGCCACGACCGCCCGACCCGCTCGCTCGACCGCCGCCGCCAGCTCGTCCGAGAGCGCAAGCAACTTGTCCATGTCTCCCTCCCCGCTCCTCATGTGTCCTCAGGATGGGGGCGACCGGCGACGGAGAGAATCGCCCGGATGGGCAGGTCCAGGCGGAGCCTCTCTTTTCGAGCGTCATCCGGCGATCAGATTCTGGTCGAATCGTGCCACTCTGTCTGGACAGCGCCCAGCCGCCGCGTTTCTGCCGCGGGCGGCCGCCGGGACCAAAACGCAACGGCGTCCGAGACATACACCGCCGGCCGATGTCTGGTGTGGTCTTTGCGTAGCGCAACGGCATGGTCAACCGGACCCCGGGCCGACGCCTGTCCGCAGTGAACGGCGCGACACGAAAATCGGGAGCCCGCCGATGCCTACGCTGACGCTCGTCGCAGAACGGACGCCGCTGCGGGCGTACGAGCTGAGCGGCCTCGTCGTCAACATCGGTCGCAGCGACGACATGGACGTCGTCATCGACAACCCGTCCGTTTCGCGGCGGCAGGCGCAGATCCGCCTCAAGGAAGACGGCACCTGGATCGTGCAGGACCTCGACTCTGCGAACGGAACGTTTCTCAACGGCCGTCGCCTGATGGCCGCGCAGCCCCTGGCGCGCGGCGACGAGATCTCGTTCGGCAAGTTCTCCATCTTCTTCGACCGCGCGCTGAAGGAGCCGGTCGCCGCCAAGCCGACGGTCAAGGCCGATCTGCCGCGGCCCACGGAAACGTTCCAGATGGACCTGAAGGACATCGAGCGCCTGCAGCTCAACGGCGCCATGAAGCGCCGCGCCCACCTGAAGTGGGAGGCGGCGGGCAAGGCGGACACGTTCTACCTCGAGCGTTTCGAGCGGAGCGCCGTCTTGATCGGTCGTTCCGTGCTCTGTGACCTGCGGGTGCCGGCCGGCCCCAGGCACCATGTCCTCGTCATCCGGAACCGCCTGGGCGTGGAGGTCCGCAACCTCTCGCGCTGGCACCGGGTGCGGGTGAACGGCGCGGTGGTCACCCAGGCCCTGCTCCAGGACGGCGACGTGATCGAGATCCGCGGTCTTCGCCTGACCTTCTTCGCCGAAATCGGGTAGCGCGGCCGACAAGGAACTGTACCGGTGGACACGACCCGGACGGTGATCGGCGATCACACAGCGGGCTCAGCGTCGGCCCGACCCGTTCGTCCGCCCAGCGGCCGGTACGAGTTCCTGGACGTCCTCGGCGAGGGCGCCATGGGCATCGTCTACCGCGCCCGCGACCTCGAGCTGCATCGCATCGTCGCCGTGAAGACGATTTCGCCCGACGCGATCCACGGGGCGGACGCCACGGCCGTGATCCGCCGCCTCTATCAGGAGGCGACGGCGGCGGCGCGACTGACACATCCGGGCATCGTCACGATCTACGACGTCAACGCCGCGACGGGCGTGCCGTACGTGGTGATGGAGTACGTCAAGGGCCGGACGCTGGCCGACCTGCTCGTGGCCGGCCCGCTGCCGCCCGACAAGGCCGCCCACGTCGTCGTCCAGGTCTGCCACGCGCTCCAGTACGCCCACGGCCAGGGCGTCGTTCACCGCGACGTCAAGAGCAGCAACATCATGGTCGACGATGCGTGGCACGTGAAGCTGACGGACTTCGGGGTCGCCCGGGTGATCGACAATCAGTCGGCCCAGACCGGCGTGATGGTGGGCACCCCGGCCTACATGTCCCCCGAACAGGCCCGCGGCGCCGAGGTCGACGCTCGGAGCGATCTGTTCTCGCTCGGCGTCGTCCTCTACGAAGCGCTGGTCGGCGAGCGCCCGTTCCCCGGCGACAGCGTGGCCACGGTGCTGGACGAAGTGCTCCGTCTCGAGCCGCTGCCCGCCCGGGAGCGCAACGTGGCGGTGTCGCCGGCGCTCGACGCCGTCGTGAGACGCGCGATGTGCAAGGAGCCGCGGGACCGCTACCCTGACGCCGCCGCATTCGCCGACGCGCTCACGCACGCGCTGGCCGTCGACCACCGGCGGGTGGCCGTGGCCGCGCTGCGGCGCGGCATGCGGACGGCGCGCCGGCACGGCACCGCGCTCCTATTCGGTGGTTTCGGCGTCGCGGCGCTGGCGGTCGCCGCCTTCGTCGTGCTGATCGGAGAAGACTCGGCGCACGGCTTGGCCACCGCGGTGTCCCGTGACGTGGCGGCGGCCGCCGTCGCAGCGAGCCACGACCGGGCGACCAGCCCGACGGGCCCAGGCGCGAGCGCCGCCGCCGCGAATCCCTCCGCCGTCGGCGTCCAGGCCGATGGGCCAGCGCCGGATCCGGCCGGCCAGGGTCGGCCACTCGCGGTGCCCCCCGCAGTCAGGGCTGGTTGCCTGAGCGTCAACGCCGTGCCCTTCGCCACCGTCCACGTGGACGGCCGGCAGGTCGGCGACACGCCTCGCGCGTGCCTGCGCATCGGCCGGGGACGACACCGCCTCCATTTCGAGTCGCTGAACGAGCGCAGCCCCGAGCACGTCATCGTCGTCGACGAGAAGCACACCAGCGACAACCCGCTTCGGGTCAGCTATGACTTCCGGACGCATCAGTTCCTTGCGCGATAGTCGCCGCCGCCCCTGGGCGCTGGCGCTGCTCGTGGTGTGCCTGCCGCTGTTCGCGGCGTGCGCCTCCATCCACGAGGGCGTCGCCCGGACGTGGTGGACGCAGGTCGTCCGCCCGGTCAAGTATCGCGTCGGCGGTGTCGACCCCGAGATCCGCGCGAACCTGAGCCACGGCCAGCAGGACGTCGAGGCGATGAACTACCGCGACGCGCTGGTGGCGCTCAATCGCGCCGTGTGGGACGTCGAGCTGATCCAGGGCCGGAGCCTCCGGCTCGCCGAGCTGGCCGAGGTCCACGAGGAGCTGGGGTACGCCTATGCCGGCCTCGGCAAGGCCGACGTCGCCCAGGAGCACCGGCGAATGGTCGTCGCGCTGACCGACGCCAGCACGCGTGACCCGGCGCCCGAGCCGTCGCTCACGCTCGCGCGAGCGAAGGACGCCTATGCGGCCGCCCGGTTTCGCGAGGCCCTCAACGTGCTGCGGGCGGCCCTCGTCGACCTCGAGGATGTGAGCGACCGCGAGACGCGCGTCCATCAGCTCGCGGAGGCGAGGTGCTATCTGGCCTTCACGTACTTCGCCGGCGAGGACCGCGAACGCGTCGGCGACGAGCTGCGGCGTCTGGCCGCCCTGGACGGCACCCTGTCGACGTGCACACCGGAGGCGCCGCCCGGCGTGCGAGCGCTGATGGCCGATGTCCTGGGGACGCGGCCCTGAGCCTCCCGAGCGGGATCACGCCGGTACCGGCGCGGATCCTCCGTCTCCTCCGTCGCGTGCTCCGGTCGGGTCGGCGGCTGCCCGACCGCCTCTCGCGGGCCGTCCGGACCGCGCCGGCTCTGACCCTCAAGGCGGTGGCCGCCAGCCACGTCGGCAAGGTCCGCCGGCACAACGAGGATTATTTCCTCATCGTCGACGTGACGGGCACCGGCGGCCGCGTCCGACCGGCCGGGCTGGAGCATCGCATCCCGGCCACCGGCGCCCTGCTCGTCGTCGCCGACGGCATGGGCGGCGCGCAAGCGGGCGAGGTGGCCAGCGCGATGGCGGCGAACACCATCTACGCCCATGTGGCCGAGTCGTGGCGCGACGGCGGCCGGCCGACGCCCGGGCATCTGCGCCAGTGTCTGCTGGAGGCGATGGAGATCGCCAACCGCGAGATTCATGCCTACGCCAGTCGATCGGCGGGCCTGAACGGCATGGGGACCACCGCCACCGCGGCCGCGCTGCTCGGCGACCAGATCCACATCGGCCACGTCGGCGACAGTCGCGGCTATGTCGTTCGCGGCGGCTGCGCGCAGCGCATCACCCGCGACCACTCGCTGGTTCAACACCTCCTCGACATCGGCGAGCTGACGCCCGAGGCGGCCGCCGTCAGCCCGCACCGCAACGTCCTCCTTCGAGCCCTCGGTCCACGACCGCAGATCACCGTCGATCTCTCCGAGCACTGCGTGCGAAGCGGGGACGCGCTGGTCCTGTGCTCCGACGGCTTGTGGTCGTGCGTGGCCGAGGGCGAGCTGGCGCACATCGTGACGGCCGAGACCGACGTCGCCGCGGCGTGCGAGCGCCTGGTCGCGCTCGCCAACGAGCGCGGCGGCCCCGACAACATCACCGTCCTCGTCGCTCGCTTCGAGCGCGCCCGTCGCGACGCGAGGATCGTGCCCGAGGCCGAGGCCGCCGCCATCACCGTCGGCTAGCGCCAGGAGATCCCTTTCGCCTGAAGCTGAAGTAACGCCCGCGCGCCAGCGTCTCGCCGAGGCTTCAGGTATACTCCCGCGCCAAGAGGGCGCGCGCGTGGCACTCAGGATCGGCGTCGACATCGGCGGGACGTTCACGGATCTCGTGGCGCTCGATGAGGCCACCGGGGCCGTCGTCAACGCCAAGGCCCTCAGCACACCGTCGGAGCTGCTCGATGGCGTCCTCCGCTGCGCCGAGCAGGCCGCCGTCGACCTCGCGGACTGTCGGCTGATGATCCACGGCACGACGATCGGCATCAACGCGCTGCTCGAGGGCAAGGGCGCCCGCACCGGCGTGGTCACCACCGAGGGCTTTCGCGACGTCCTCGAGATCGGGCGCGGGAACTTCCTGCGCATGTACGACGTGCTCTACCGGCGTCCGGCACCGCTGGTGGAGCGGGGACGATGCCTGGAGGTGCCCGAGCGGCTGAGCGCGCGCGGCGAGGTGCTGGTGCCGCTCGACGAGGGAGCCGTCCGCCGGGCCGCGCGCCGCCTGGCCGCCGACGGCGTCCGATCCGTGGCGGTGATCTTCCTGTTCTCCTACCGGGATCCGCGTCACGAGCAGCGCGCTGCCGAGATCCTCGCCGAGGAGCTGCCGGGCGTCGCGCTCTCCGTCTCGCACCGTTTGACCCAGGAATGGCGCGAGTACGAGCGCACGACCACCACCGTCGTCAACGCGTACGTCCTGCCGATCGTCGACGGTTACCTGAGCACGTTCGAGCAGCGGCTGGCGGCTCGCGGCTTTCGCGGCCAGCTCCTGATCACCCAGTCCAACGGCGGCGCGTGCTCGGTCGGGACCGCCCGGGTGAAGCCGGTGCACACGATCGAATCGGGGCCGGCCGCCGGCGCGATCGGCTGCGCGAGCCTCGCGCGCAGCCTCGGGCTCGAGCGGCTCATCTCCTTCGACATGGGCGGCACCACCGCCAAGTGCACCATCATCGAGCGCGGCATGGTGACGACCACCGACGAGTATCAGGTGGACGGCCGGCCGCTGCGGATCCCGGTGATCGACATCCGCGAGGTCAGCGCCGGCGGTGGCACCATCGCCTGGATCGACGCCGGCGGTGCGCTGGCCCTCGGTCCACGGAGCGCCGGGGCCGCGCCGGGCCCGGTCTGCTACGGGCTGGGGGGCGCCGAGCCGACGGTCACCGACGCCAACGTCGTGCTCGGCCGCATCGACCCCGCGCGATTCCTGGGCGGGACGATGCCGCTCGACGCCGGCGCGGCGGCCCGCGCGGTCGACGAGGCGCTCGCGGGACCGCTCGGGCTGTCGCGTGATGCCGCCGCGGCCGGCGTCGTCCGGCTGGCGGACGTCACGATGGCGCTGGCCGTCCGCAGCATCACGACGGCGCGGGGGCTCGATCCGCGCGACTACGCGCTCGTCGCCTACGGCGGCGGCGGGCCGCTGCACGCCGCGGCGATCGCGCGCGAGCTCGGCGTCCCGCGGGTGGTCGTCCCCCCCTCGCCGTCCACGTTCTCGGCGTGGGGCATGCTGGCCACCGACCTGCGGCACGATCTCGTCCGCACGGTGCTCGAACCGCTCGAGCGCACGGACGCGGCGTGGGCAGCGGCGCGCTACGGTGAGATGCAGCGCGAGATCGCCGCCATCCTGCCCGGCCAGGATGCGCCGGTCCTGCATCGCGCGGTCGACCTGCGCTACCTGGGCCAGGAGCACACGGTGACGGTGCCGGTGACGGAGCTCGGCGACTGGCCCGGCCTGCGGCGCGAGTTCGACCACGCCCACGAGCGCGCCTACGGCTACGCCGCGCCGGACGTCGACGTACAGCTCCTGAACCTCCGCCTCACGCTGATCCGGCCGCTCGCGCCGCCGCGGCTGCCGGCGCTCGACCGGCGCCGGGCGGGCGCGGCGGCCTTCGAGACACGAAAGATCCATTCGATGGCCGCCGGCGATGCCCTCGAATACCGCGTCTATCAGCGCGCGAGGCTGTCTCCCGGCGACGAGGTCACCGGTCCGGCCGCCATCGAGGAGTCAGGCACCACGACGATCATCGACACCGGCGACACCCTTTCGGTCGAAGACCACGGCTGCCTGATCATCAACCTGCAACCCTCCGAGGCGATGGGGGGTGTCGGGGGGAGCGAGCATTGCTCCCCCTGACCATAGGTGTCCCCCTGACTCCCATGAATCCGATCACCATCCAGGTCGTGCGGGCGGCGCTCAACGCGGCCGCCGACCGCATGCGCCTGACGATGATCAAGACGGCCTACAACCACATCATCAGCGAGAGCCTCGACTTCGGCTGCGCGATCTTCGACCCCGACGTGCAGATGATCGCTCAGGGCGTCGGCCTGCCGGTCTTCCAGGGCCACCTCGGATTTCCGATCGAGGCGACGATTCGAGATCGGGGGATCGACGCCTTCCGCGAGGGCGACATCTTCATCCACAACGATCCCTACGCCGGCAACGGCAACCACCTGAACGACGTGGCCATGACGGCGCCGGTGTTCTGGGCGGATCGACTCACCGGCTTCGTGTCGGTCAAGGCGCACTGGAGCGACGTCGGCGGCCCGGTGCCGAGCAGCATGCAGGTGGGCTCGCGGGAGTTCCGGCAGGAGGGCCTGCGCTTCCAGTCCGTGCGGCTCTTCAGCCGGGGCGAGCTGAACGAGGAGGTGATGCGTGTCATCCGTGGCAACATCCGCACCGAGAGCGGCACCCTCAAGGACATCCAGGCGATGATCGCGGTATGCCGGGCCGGCGAGGCGTCGTTCCACGAGATCCTCGCGCGCTACGGGCGCGACACCGTGCTCGCCGCCACCCGCACGTACATGGAGCAGTCCGAGCGTCGGACGCGGGCGGCGCTGGCGGCGATCCCGGCCGGCACCTATCGCGCGGTCGGCCACTTCGACAACGACGGCATCACGCTGGACCGGCCCGTGCGCGTCGAGCTGGCGATCACGGTGGGCGACGGCGGCATGACCGTCGACTTCACCGGCTCCGACGCCCAGGTCGCGGGGCCGTTCAACTGTGGTGACGCGATCACCATCAGCGCGTGCCGGCTCCTCATCAAGTGCCTCACCACGCCGCTCGACGCCGTCGACGAGGGCTGCTTCCGCCCGCTGCGGGTCATCGTGCCGCCGCGCTCGGTGCTGGCCGCCGAGGAGCCGGCGCCGACGGCGCGCTACTACGTGCCGATCAACCTGCTCATCGAGCTGGGCCTTCGCGCGCTCGCGCCGGCGCTGCCCGACCGCGTTCCCGCCGGGGCCTACGGCGACCAGATGCCGACGATCGCCTTCGGCACCTCGCCGGAGACGGGACGCCTCTTCATCCAGGGCGATCTCAACGCCGGCGGAACCGGCGGGCGGCCCGCCTACGACGGCGAGTCGGCGCTGATCATCTTCGCGGGCTCGACGGCGCGGAACAACCCCGTGGAGGTCGTGGAGTCGCGCGTGCCCACCATGCGCATCCGGCGCTACGGCCTGCGCGCCGACTCGGGCGGCGCCGGGAAATATCGCGGTGGCCTCGGGATCGAGCGGGTCTACGAATTCCTGGCGCCGGCGTTCATCACGTTCAGCCTGGAGCGGAAGGCCACGCCGCCGTGGGGCCTGCACGGCGGGCGCGAGGGCGCGGTGAACGACGTCGAGATCACCTCGCCCGACGGCTCGGTGCGCCACGTGCGCAAGGCGACCCAGCACCCGATCGGCGCCGGCGAGATCGTGCGCATCATGAGCGGTGGTGGCGGCGGCTGGGGCCCGCCGGCGGAGCGCGAGCCGGCGGCCGTCCGACGTGACGTCGCCGAAGGGTACGTCTCGGCCGACGCCGCCCGACGCGATTACGGCGACGGCGCCGCGGGGACCTGACGTGGCCGTCCGCGCGATCCGCTGCGGCACGCTCTTCGACGGCACCGGCGCCCCGCCGGTCCGCGACGCCGTCGTCGTCGTCGACGAGGGCCGCATCGCCGCGGTCGGGCGCGCCGGCGGGATCGCCGTTCCGCCGGCGGCCGAGGCGCTCGACCTCGGGAATCGCTTCGTGATGCCGGGCCTGATCGACTGTCACACCCACGCCTCCATCGTCCCCGGGCTCGGCGATCAGCTTGGCCAGCTCTGCCGCGGACCGGCGCCCCAGGCGCTGGCCGCCACCAGGAACCTCCGCAAGGATCTGGCGGCCGGGACGACGACGATGCGCATCATGGGCGAGGAGCACTTCGTCGACGTGGACGTGCGGGACGCCATCGAGGCGGGGACGATCGTCGGTCCGCGCCTGCTCGTCGCCGGCCGCGGCCTGGCCGCCAACAACGGCCACGGGCGCGCGCTCACCAGCTACGACGGAGTCGACGACGTCCGCCGGGGCGCCCGCGAGAATCTGCGGAAGGGCGCCGACCACGTCAAGATCTTCGTCACCGGCGGCGTCAGCTCGCCCGGCACCACGCCGACGTCCAGCGCCTACACGCGCGAGGAGATCCGCGCCGCCGTCGAGGAGGCCGAGCGCGTCGGAACGTACGCCGCCGCGCACGCGCACGGCGGGCCCGGGCTGCGCCTGGCCGTGCAGGAGGGCGTGCGTACCATCGAGCACGGCGCGCTCGCCAGCGACGAGGACATCGCGCTGATGATCGAGCGCGGCGTCTGGCTGATCTGCACGTTCTCGATCTTCATGCATCCGACCGGGATCGAGCAGGGCGACGGCCAGCGGGCGGCCATCATGGACAAGGTCCGCTGGGCGCGCCGGGTCGTCAGCGAGAACTTCCCGCGGCACCTCGCCTCCGGCGTCCGCTTCGCCTGCGGGACCGACAGCATGCACGGCCTCATGCCGTTCGAGCTGCAGACGCTCGTCCGGCTCGGCGTGTCGCCGCACAACGCGCTGCTGGCCGGCACGCGCTGGGGCGCGGAGGCGTGCCGCATCGACGGCGAGGTGGGAACGCTCGAGCCCGGCAAGCGCGCCGACCTCGTCGCGGTGGACGGCGACCCGCTGAAGGACATCGCGGCGCTGGAGCGCGTCAGCCTCGTCATGCGGGACGGCGTGATCTACGAGGGAGTCCACTCCAAGGAGCCGCGATGAGCGACCGGGACCACGCCGCGGACGGCAGCGCTCCGACGATCGAGGTCGGTCCTCCCCTGACCCGCCGCGCCTGGCTCACGCGCAGCGCGGCCCTGGCGGCCGGCGCCGGGCTGGGCGCGCTCGCCGAGCGGGGCCCGCGCGTGGCGCTGGCGCAGGGCCCGCCGAAGCGCGGCGGCATCCTCCGCGTCGCCACCGTCGACAAGCCCGTGAACATGGACCCCGGCTACGCGCAGCTCTACTCGTCGCTGCAGATCTACCAGAACGTCTACAACAAGCTGGCCTACGTCGACGAGGCCGGCCACTTCATCCCCGGCCTCGCGAAGTCGTGGAAGCAGGAGACCGACAAGACGTGGCTCTTCGATCTGGTGGACAACGCCGTCTTCCACAACGGCGAGCCGCTGACGAGCCAGGACGTCGTGTTCACGTTCACGCGGCTGCTCGACGCGAAGAACAAGCTGCCGATGCGCATCTTCTTCTCGCCGGTCGAGGGCGTGGAGGCCGTGGGCCAGTACCAGGTGCGCTTTCATCTCGCCCGGCCGTTCGGCCCGCTGCTCGCGATGCTGACGCAGGCCACCGAGATCGTGAACGAGAAGGCGCTCAAGGAGAAGGACCCCAAGCTCTTCCCGATCGGCACCGGACCCTATCGCTTCGTCGAGTGGGTGAAGGACGATCACGTCACCCTGGAGCGCTGGGACAAGTACTTCCGGCCGGGGCGGCCCTACCTGGATCGGATCCTCTTCCACGCGCCCGCCGACGACACGGTGCGGCTCACCGGGCTGCAGACGGGCCGGTTCAACTGGATCCAGACGGTGCCGCCGCAGCGCATCCCCGAGCTGGAGCGCAGCCGCGACCTCAAGGCGTCGCCGGGCCGGCCGTACCTGCCGTTCTTTCTCATGCTCAACGCGAGCAAGCCGCCCTTCAACGACCGGCGCCTGCGCCAGGCGATCGCCTGGGCCATCGACCGCGCGGAGATCGTCAAGCTCGTCTACTTCGGCAGCCACGTCCCCACCGCGGAGCCGACGCCGGAGCCGAGCCCGTGGGCCACCGGCGTGAACGCGCACAAGGGCGGCCCCGACCTCGCGCGCGCCCGGCAGCTGCTCGCCGACGCGGGCAGCGCCGGCGGGCTGACCGTCACCTACCTCGTCAAGTCGCAGGTGCCGGTGCTGGTCAAGACCGGCGAGATCCTCCGCGAGCAGCTCAAGAAGGTGGGCATCACGCTCGACGTGCAGCCGCTGGAGTCGGGGCAGTACTTCGAGGCGCTGGTCGGCAAGAAGTTCGACATCGCCGCCGCCTGGTGGAGCGTCACGGTCGACCCCGACATGTTCTATTCACCGCTCCAGCACTCGACCTCACCGTGGAACTTCTCGGGCCTGAAGTCCGAGGAGGCCGACAAGCGCATCGACGCGTTCCGCTTCACGACGAACGCGGCCGCTCGCAAGAAGATGTACCCGGACCTGGTGCGCTGGTTCCAGGAGGAAGGCTCGCTCATCGTCTTCAGCAACGAGATCCAGCGCTACTGGATGAAGCCGAACGTCTACGGCTCGGGGCCGCTGTCGTCGCTCGAGCTGCGCTTCGAGGATAGCTGGATCGGCTGACCGCGGTCGATGTCGTCGCCCTGGATCTTCGCGGCACGCCGGCTCGTTCTCGCCGTTCCGCTGCTGCTCGGCATGAGCATCCTCGTGTTCGGGCTCATGCGGCTGGTCCCGGGGGACCCGGCGGTGGTCGTCCTCGGCTACAAGGCCACGCCGGAGGGCGTCCGCGCGCTCCGGGAGGCGTTCCATCTCGACGAGCCGGTGCCGCAGCAGTACCTGCGCTGGCTCGCCGGCGTCCTCCGCGGCGACTTCGGGCTCGACTTCCGGCAGAACGAGCCGATCGGCCGGATGATCCTCGAACGCCTCCCGGTCACGCTCGAGCTGACGCTGCTGGCGACGCTGTGCACGGCGCTGATCGGCATCCCGCTCGGCCTGGTCGGCGGCGCCCGCCGCCACGGCTTCGCCGACCGCGCCACGCTGGCGATCGGTCTGGTCGGCGTCTCCATTCCGGACTTCTGGCTCGGCATCATGCTGATGCTCGGCCTTTCGCTCGGCGCCGGCCTCCTGCCCTCGGGCGGCTTCGTCCCGCTCGGCGAGGCTCCGCTCGACAACCTCCGGCACCTGGTGCTGCCCGCGCTCACGCTCGCGCTCAGCCGGGCGGCCGTGCTGGGACGGCTCAGCCGCGCCGCCGTCCTCGACGTCGTGCAGCGCGGCTTCGTGCAGTTCGCCCGCGCCAAGGGCCTCGCCGAGCGCGACATCCTCTTCCGCCACGTGCTGCCCAACGCGGCGATTCCGATCGTCACGGTGCTGGGCCTCCAGATCGGCTACATGCTGGGCGGCGCCATCGTCGTGGAGATGATCTTCACGCTGCCGGGCGTGGGCCGCCTGACGCTCGACGCCGTGCTCGAGCGCAACTATCCCGTCGTGCAGAGCACGGTGCTGGTGATCGGGGCGATGTTCATGCTGGTCAACCTGGCCACCGACATCCTCTACGGCCTGATCGATCCCCGGGTGCGCCGGCGGTGAGACGCCGCCGGCTGCCGCTCGCCGGTCTGGGGATCGTCGTGACGCTCGCGGTCCTCACCGTGCTGGCGCCGCTCCTGCCGCTCGGCAGTCCAACGGACATCGCGAAGGATCTGGCCCTGCGCGGCCCGACCGTGGCCGAGCCCTTCGGCATGGACGACCTCGGGCGCAGCATCCTCAGCCGCGTCGTCTACGCCTATCGCATCTCGCTCGGCGTGGCCGTGACGTCGGCCGTGCTGGCGGTCCTGATCGGCGTGCCCCTCGGGCTCGTCGCGGGCTACTGCGAGGGGCTGGCCGACCAGCTCATCATGCGGCCGCTGGACGTGCTGATGGCTTTCCCGGCCGTGCTCCTGGCCATCGCGCTCATGAGCGTCTTCGGCACCGGCGCCGTGCTGCTGTCGGTCGCCCTGGCGATCGTCTACACGCCCGTCATGGCGCGCGTGGCGCGGGCGGCGGTGCTCGCGACCAAGGTCGAGGTGTACGTCGACGGCGCCCGCGCGCTCGGCGCCACCATGCCTCGCCTCGTGCTGAACCACATCGCCCCCAACGCGGCGACGCCGATGCTGGTCCAGACCTCGGTGCTGATGGCGATCGGTATCCTGATCGAGGCCGCGCTCTCGTTCCTCGGAGTCGGGGTGCGTCCGCCGACGCCGTCGCTCGGCCTGATGCTCGCCGACGGCCGGGGCTTCATGCTCCAGGCCCCGTGGATGGTCGTCTTCCCCGGCCTCGCCGTCATGCTCGCGGTGCTCGGCTTCAACATGCTCGCCGACGGCCTGCGCGACTGGCTCGACCCCCAGGCCCCGGCGGGGCGGTGAGGATCAGGCCTTGCGAGGAACGGCGGAAGGACGGGACGGACGGGCGGTTGCGAAGAACGCGTTCGCGACCGGAACGCGGATCCAGCCCATGGTCTGCACGGCCCACTGGCTCAGCGCAGAGCGCCGGTCGCCTCGCCGACGCTCGGTCGGTGGGGTCCGAGGGTCTTGCCGCCGGTCGACCCGGCGGCGGTCGAAGATCACTCTCACGTCTTCATCACCACTGAAGGCCCGCGCGAGCGACTCGTAGCGGTCTGATCGCTCGCGTGACACGACGAACAAGACCCGGATGTCTCGCCGCGTGACCTCGCGCGTGGGTGTCGCGTCAGCCGGCCGGGGAAGACTCATGTCGTCCTCAAGGATAGATGGTGAAACTCCGCCCCGTGCAGTCTTTTGGAGCCACCACATCCGGGGGTCACGCCAAGGGAGCCTACCGTGCCTCGCGCGTCCATGCGCGCGCCTACTTCACCCGCTCGTATTCCGTCTTCCCGGTCTCGTAGCTGGGGCCTTCGGGAATGACCGTGAGGTACGTCTTGCCGTGCTCCTCGGAGACCGTCGCGGCGCCTTCGCTGCGCGACGACCGGTAGCGCAGCTTGCCGCCCTGGAGATAGTATTTGCCGACCGTCAGCGATCCGGTCTGCGACGACGCTTCGTAGCTGCCGTCCTCTCGGATGACCATCGTCACCCGGGACTCGGTCGTTCCCACGGTCGCCCAGCCCTGCCAGGTCCCGGCGATCTCCTTGAGATCGACGATCTGCTTTTCGCCGGTGAGCGCGGCGGCCGCCGACACCACGAGTGCCGCCGCGAGGAGCAGGACGACGTTCGCTCTCATCATGGCCGATCTCCTCATACGCGGCGGAGCTTCAGGTTGAAGTTCCGGAGCTCCACCTGGCCCGTACGATTGTATCGGCTGGATGACCGGGATCCAGGGAAGATGCTCGAGAAAGATGCGCGTCATCTCACGGTAGGCCTGATCGCGGAACTTCTCGTCCACGCTGAATCGGGCAGTCGCCCCCAGATCGTCGAATCGGGGATCTCGCCAGTAGTCCATGGCCGCGCCAGGCGCGAGGAGACGCCACATCATTCCGTCGGGATCACTGAGCGTCGATGCGGGGTCGGACCACCACGTGCCCTTGAAGCTCTTTTGCCGCGACTTCTGCGCCCGCACCGACATCTCGATCATCTCGACTTTGCCGTTGATGCCGACGTCCCGCCACATGGACACGATGGCCTCGGACATCGCCTTCGCGTTGGCGATGTGGCCGTCGACGGCTTCGACGACGACTTCGTCGCCTTTGTATCCGACCTCCTTGAGCCGCTGCCGGGCGAGGCTGGGATCGTATCGCAGGGGCGGCCGAGTATCGTCGTAATGACTATCGCCCTTCGCGATCGGACCGTTCGGAACGATCCCCCGTCCGTGCCAGAGCTCTTTGACGATGGCGTCGCGGTCGATCGCGAGGGACAGCGCCTGCTTCATCAACGGATTGTCGAGCGGCGTCCGCTTGGAGTTGACGCCCAGGACGACCAACCCCGCGAACAAGACGTCCTCGACCTTCGTGCTGGGGTGCCTGGCTACCTGGTCCGCGTGGTCGGGAGGAAGATAGAAGATGATGTCGACCTCGCCCTTGAGGAGCGCGGCGATGCGCGCCGCCGTCTCGGGAATCGGTCGAAAGACGACCCGGTCGACGTTCGGCTTCCCGCCCCAATAGTCCCCGGACGCCTGAAGGACGAGCCGGTCGTCCTTCACCCACGATACGAACCTCAAGGGTCCACTGCCGATCGGCCTGGCGTTGAACTGCTCGGGGCCGACCGCCGCATAGTACTTCCTGGGGATGATCTGGCCTCCGTAGAACGCAAGGCGCGCGGGAAGCAGGGGGTCCGGCTGCTTGGTGTAGACGTTGACGACGAGGGGATCGGGAGTCTCGATCCGATCCACGGTCGTGAAGATGGTCCGGACCATCGAGAGCTTGAAGTCGGGATCGTACGTCCGCTCGATGCTGAACTTGACGTCGGCCGACGTGAGCGGGTCGCCATTGTGGAACGTGACACCCCGGCGCAGCTTGAACTGCCACAAGGTCGGATTCACAAGCTTCCACTCGGTAGCGAGCGATGGATGCAGCTTGCCGTCGTGGTGTCGGCTCACGAGGTGATCGAAGAGATTGAAGGTGACGGTGACGTTGGTGGTGGTCGTGGCCAGGTGCGGGTCGAGGTGCGTGATGTCGCCGCCCTGGGAGACGATCAGCTCCGTCTTCCCGGTGGCCTGCGCCGCCGCCGCCCGCGGGAGCAAGGCCTCGGCGACGAGGCCGCCTCCGATCAGACCGGCCGCCCGCGAGAGCAACGTCCGCCGCGTGACGTCCATGCTCGCCACGATTCCGCCTCTCAACCCACCTGCCCCGTGTGCGCGAGGGCACCGATGAGATTCAGGATGAGTCGGACCGCGAGGCGGCTCGTCAGGTTGTGGACATCCAGGGAGGGCAGGACCTCCACGAAGTCGAGGCCGACGACCTTCCCTCTCGCCGCGACGGCGCGGAACAAGTTGGTCGCTTCGTAATATGTCACACCGCCGGGTGCCGGGCCCATCACGGCGGGCGCGATGGCCGGATCGAGTCCGTCGGCGTCGAAGCTGATGTAGTACCGCTCCGCGCTCGGCACGCGGTGCATGATGCCTTCGACGCCGACTCGATGGAGCTCCTCGGCCCCGATCAGGACCGACCCATACTTCCGTGCGTTGTCGAATTCCTCCCGACGGGCGCTTCCGATGCCGCGAATGCCGATCTGCGCCATTCCCCGGATCCAGGGCATCTCGGAGGCACGGCGCATCGGGCTGCTGAGCCCCTCACGGATGCCGTTGACCTCGTCGCGCCAGTCGATGTGCGCGTCGACGTGGACGATGCATACCGGGCCCCGTCCCTCGTAGGCGCGGAGCACGGGAATCGTGATGGAGTGCTCGCCGCCGAGCACGATCGGCATGGCGCCGCGCGCGAGGATCGCCTTGACGACGGCCGTGGCGTTCCGCGAGTTCTCGTCCCAGCGACCGGGAATGATGGTGACGTCACCGCAATCGACGATCTTCACGTCCTTCCCGGCCAGCAATTCTCCGCCGAAGTCGAAGTCGTAGCGCTCCAGATACCCCGGAACATATCGCAGAGACTGCTCTCGGATGGCCTGGGGCGCCGTGCTCGAGCGTGACGAGTAGTCGAGATTGTAGGGGACGGCGAACGGCAGGCCGACGACGGCGATGTGAGCGTCGAGAGCGCCGAGATCCGTGCAGCGCGGCGAATCGAGAAACGTCGGTCGACCTACGGGAATCGGCGTCAGCTGAGTCGCCACGAGTCTCTCCTTGGGCGGCGGTCGTGTTGCGGCGAAGATCGTACGTCTGCGCTGCCGACGGCGTCAAGGGTACGATCACGCCTGCAGCAGCTTCCGCCGCAGCAGCTTGCCGGTCGGGCTCTTCGGCAGTGCCGCGACGAACTCGTAGCGGCGGGGCCGCTTGAAGCTGGCGAAGTTCCTGGCCGCGCGGCAGAAGCGGTCCAGCTCGTCGGCGGTGAGCGTGGCGGCGCCGTGGCGGGGAACGACGAACGCCGCCACCGTCTGGCCCAGGCGCTCGTCGGGCAGGCCGACCACGCACGCCTCGCGCACGTCGGGGTGGCGCACGAGGACGTCCTCGACCTCGGTCGGGTAGATGTTCTCGCCGCCGCTGATGATCATGTCGTCCACGCGGCCGACGGTGTAGATGTCGCCGTCCTCGTCCTCGTAGGCGAGGTCGCCGGTGAAGTACCAGCCGTCGCGGATGGCGCCGGCGTCGGCGTCCGGCCGCCGCCAGTAGCCGGTGAAGGCCTCCGGCGAGTCCATGGCCACGATCAGCTCGCCGGTCTCGCCGCGCGCCACCACCGCCTGCGGACTCGCCTGCCGCTCGGGGTCGGCGCGCACGATGCGCGAGCGGCCGAAGAGCCCGCTGCGGCCGGCGCAGGTGGGCTTGTCCATGACACGGTCGCAGACCGTGAACGTGTAGACCTCGGTGCTGCCCAGATGATTGACGAACGCCCGCGGGCGAAAGACGTCGGCGACGCGGCGGGTGAGCGTGCTCGTCATCGGCGCGCCGGCGTAGCCGAGCCGGGCGACGCTGCCGAGATGGTAGCGCTGGATGTCCGGCAGCGAGACCAGATCGTGATAGAGGGTCGGCACGAGGTAGAGCGCGGTGATCCGCCGGTCCTGGAGCAGGCGGGCGGCGACGGCGGGATCCCAGTCGGGCAGGCAGATCAGCGACCCGTGCAGCAGCGCCATGGCGATCATCGAGCGAACGCCCATCGTGTGGTAGAGCGGCATCGCGGCCAGCGTGCGCTCGCCGAACACGTTGTGGCTCTGCACGACGTGGGCGAGGGCCGCGCTGGCCTCGGCGCGATGCGTGCGCGGCACGCCCTTGGGGCGACCGGTCGTGCCCGACGTGTAGAGCATGATGCTGACGTCCGTCTCCGCGAGCGCCACCGCCGGCGGGCCGGGGTCGGTGTCGCCGGCGGCCAGCGTGGCGAAGCCGATGGTGTCCGGGCCCGCCGCGGCGCCGACGGCGATCCAGTGCCGCACGCGCGGCAACGCCGGACGGGCGGCGCCGACGGCCGTCGCGCTGGCGGCCTCGAAGACGACGGCGACGGCGTCGGCGTCCTCGGCGCAGAAGCGCACCTCGCCCTCGGCGTAGCGCCAGTTGAGCGGGGTCGCGATCACGCCGAGCTTCTGGCAGGCCCAGTAGAGCGTCACGTGCTCGACGCGGTTCTTGAGGACGAGGACGACGTGGTCGCCCTTCTCGATGCCGAGCCGCGCCAGCCCCGCCGCCACCCGGTTGGCGCCCGCCTCGAGATCGCGGTAGGTGAGGCGCTGCTCGTCGTCGGCGATCGCCTCGGCGCCGGGGACGCGCTCGGCGGCGACGGTGAGCGCGCGCGCCAGGCTCGTGGTCATGTTCGGCTCAGAAACCCTCCAGCACGATCTTCCCGACCATGTGCCCGCCCTCGAGCAGCGCGTGGGCGCGCCGGAGGTTGGCGGCGGTGATCGCGCCGAGGTGCGTGGTGGCCGTCGTCTCGAGGGTGCCGGCCTCGACGAGCGCCGCCGCCTCGTCGAGGCAGTCGTGCTGGGCCATCATGTCGGCGGTCTGGAACACGGGCCGCGTGAACATGAGCTCCCAGGCGAAGGTGACGCTCTTCTGCATCAAGGGCGAGAGGTCCACCGGCCTCTGCGTGTTGACGATCGCGCAGATCTTCCCCTGGGGCGCGATGATCGGGGCGAAGGCCGGGAAATGGTGGTCGGTGCTGTTCAGGCAGAGGATGTAGTCGACGGTGGGGCGGCCCAGGGACGTCAGCTGGGCGCCGAGGTCGCGTGAGTGGTCGATGACCTCGTGGGCGCCGAGCTTGCGCACCCAGGCGGCCGACTCCGGCCGCGAGGCGGTGGCCACCACGGTGAGCCGCGCCAGCGTGCGGGCGAGCTGGATCGCGATGGAGCCCACCCCGCCGGCGCCGCCGATGATCAGCACGCTGCGGCCGGCGTGGCCGCCGCTCTTCGAGATCGCCATCCGGTCGAACAGCGCCTCCCACGCGGTCAGCGTGGTCAGGGGCAGCGCGGCCGCCTGCGCGAAGGAGAGGTTGCGCGGCTTGCGTCCGACGATGCGCTCGTCGACCAGGTGCAGCTCGCTGTTGCCGCCGGGCCGCGTGCGGCTGCCGGCGTAGTACACGGCGTCGCCCGGCTTGAACAGCGACGCCTCCGGCCCCACCGCCGTGACCACCCCGGCCACGTCCCAGCCGAGGATGCGCGGCGCCGTCTCGACGGCGGCCTTCGGCGCCCGCGTCTTGTAGTCGACCGGATTGACGGCGATCGCCTTCACCGCGACGAGCAGGTCGCGGGCGGTCGGCGCCGGCGCGGGCACCTCGAGGTCGAGCAGTGACTCCGGATCGTCGATCGGCAGGTAGCGGTAGAGCCCGACGGCTTTCACGCCCGTCAGGATGACGGCGATCGCGCGCGGTTGTCAACGCGCCGCCGCCCTTGACGATCGCCCGGAACTCCGCGACGATGCCCGTCATGACCGTCCGGGCCGACGTCGTCGGCAGCCTGCTGCGCCCGCCGTACCTCCGGGAAGCGCGCAAGGCCATGCGCGCGGGAACGCTCGACGACGCCGGGCTGCGCGCCGTCGAGGATCGCGCCGTGCGCGAGGCCATCGAGCTTCAGGAGCGCGCCGGGCTCGACGTGATCACCGACGGCGAGCTGCGGCGCAACTCGTGGGTGGTGACGATCCCGCTGCGCGAGGAGGGCATCGTCCGCGCGCCGCTGGCCGGCTTCGACTTCCTGCCGGCCGACCCCGGCTGGTGGTCGCTGTGGAAGGAGCCCGACGGCAGCACGGCGCAGGTGTGGACGCTGCCCACGCGGCCGTTCATCACGCGCCGGCTCGAGGTCGTGCGCGACATCGTCGCCGACGAGTACGCGTTCCTGAAGGCCCACGCCCGCACGCGCACCAAGCTGACGATCCCGGCGCCGAGCTGGCACCGCATCTTCTGGCATCCCGAGCACTCGCGCGCCGCCTATCCCACCCCCGAGGAGTTCCTGACCGCGATCGCCGACTACCTGCGCACGCGGGTCATCCCCCGCCTGGTCGCGGCCGGCGGCGACTACATCCAGCTCGACGCGCCCAATTACGCCCAGTGGCACGTCGACCCCGACAACCGCGCGGCATTCGAGCGCTGGGGCCACGACATGGCGGCCGAGCTGACGGCCGACGCGGAGATCGACAACCTGGCCGTGCAAGGCGTTGCAGGCATCACGCGCGCGATTCACATCTGTCGCGGCAACGCGCCGGGCGGGCGCTGGCTGGCCAACGGGGGCTACGAGCGCATCGCGGCCGAGGTCTTCCCCCGCCTGACCGCGTTCGACCGCCTGCTGCTCGAGTACGACACGCCGCGCGCCGGCGACTTCAGCCCGCTGCGCCACGTCCGTCCGACCGCCGAGGTGGTGCTGGGCCTGCTGACGACGAAGCACGGCGATCTCGAGGATGCCGCCCAGGTGGAGGCGCGCATCCGGGAGGCGGCGCGCCACGTCGCGCTGCCACGCCTGGCCCTCAGCTCACAGTGCGGGTTCGCCTCGGGCGAGGCCGGCAATCCCCTCACACCGCTGCAGCAGGACGCCAAGCTGCGCCTGGTGACGCAGGTCGCACGGAAGGTTTGGTCGGCGTAGGTTTTGCAGTTGTTCGGACGCGTGGCGACATCCGCCATCCGAACACTGCGAGGGGCCGGGAGCGCACCATGAGCACAGTCCTGCTCGTCATCCTGATCTTGTTGCTGCTCGGCGCCTTGCCGATGTGGCCGTACAGCTCCGGATGGGGCTACTATCCCAGCGGGGGTCTCGGCCTGATCCTGTTGATCCTCGTCATCCTGGCGGTCACCGGCCGGCTCTGAGCGGGCGCCCGCGCGGTCACTCCCACGTCCAGTCGCGGATGTCGGGAAGGTCCTCGCCGTAGCGCGTGATGTACTCCGTGTGCTCGAGGAGCCGGTCGCGCAGCAGCTGCTTCACGTAGGCCATCCGCGTGCCGAGCCCCGGCACGCGCTCGAGGACGGCGCCGACGAGGTGGAAGCGGTCGAGGTCGTTCAGCACCACCATGTCGAACGGCGTGGTGGTCGTGCCTTCCTCCTTGTAGCCGCGCACGTGGAAGTTGTCGTGATTGGTCCGCCGGTAGGTCAGCCGGTGGATCAGCCACGGGTAGCCGTGGAAGGCGAAGATCACCGGGCGATCGCGGGTGAAGAGGTCGTCGAAGTCGCGGTCGCTCAGGCCGTGCGGGTGCTCCGTCCTCGGCTGCAGCGTCATCAGGTCGACGACGTTCACGACGCGCACCTTCAGTGCGGGCACGTGCTGGCGGAGCAGCTTCACCGCCGCCAGCGTCTCCAGCGTGGGAACGTCGCCGCAGCAGGCCATCACCACGTCGGGCTCCTGCCCGCCGTCGTTGCTGGCCCACTCCCAGATCCCCAGCCCGGCCGCGCAGTGCTTCACCGCCTCGTCCATCGTCAGGTACTGCAGCGCCGGCTGCTTGCCGGCCACGATCACGTTGACGTAGTGGCGGCTGCGCAGGCAGTGGTCGGTCACGGATAGCAGCGTGTTGGCGTCGGGCGGCAGGTAGACGCGGATGATCTCCGCCTTCTTGTTCACCACGTGGTCGATGAACCCCGGGTCCTGGTGGCTGAAGCCGTTGTGGTCCTGGCGCCAGACGTGGGAGGACAGCAGGTAGTTCAGCGACGCCAGCGGGCGCCGCCACGGGATCTGCCGCGTGGTCTTCAGCCACTTGGCGTGCTGGTTGAACATCGAGTCGACGATGTGGATGAACGCCTCGTAGCAGTTGAAGAAGCCGTGGCGGCCGGTGAGCAGGTAGCCCTCCAGCCAGCCCTGCATCTGGTGCTCGCTCAGCATCTCCAGCACGCGCCCGTCGACCGACAGGCTCTCGTCGGTCTTGGTGATCTCGCCCACGCTCATCCGGTCGGTCACCTCGAACAGCGCGCCCCACCGGTTCGACGTCGTCTCATCGGGGCCGAACACCCGGAAGTTGCGGCTCTCGAGGTTCGCCTTCATGACGTCGCGGATGAGCGTGCCCTGCACCTGCGTGGCCGACAGCGCGATCGCGCCACGCCGGTCCACCTCGACGGCATAGTCGCGGAAGTCCGGCAGGCGCAGGTCGCGCAGCAGCAGGCCGCCGTTGGTGTGCGGGTTGGCGCTCATCCGCCGCTCGCCGGTCGGCGCCAGCGCGGCCAGCTCGGAGCGCAGCCGGCCGGTCGCGTCGAACAGCTCCTCCGGCCGATAGCTCTTCATCCAGCGCTCGAGCAGCGCGAGGTGATCGGGCTTCGTGAACAGGTCGGTGAGCGGCACCTGGTGCGAGCGCCAGGTGCCCTCGACGAGCTTGCCGTCCACCTCGTGGGGCCCGGTCCAGCCCTTCGGCGTGCGCAGCACGATCATCGGCCAGCGCGGGCGCTGCGGCCAGTCGAACCCCTCGCTGCGCGCCGCTCGCTGCACCCGCGCGATCTCGTCGAGCACGCTGTCGAGCGTGGCGGCCAGGGCCTGGTGCACCGCGGCCGGCTCGTCGCCCTCGACGAAGTACGGCGTGTAGCCGTAGCCGCGGAAGAGCGCCTCCAGCTCCTCGTGGGTGATGCGCGCCAGCACGGTGGGCCCGGCGATCTTGTAGCCGTTGAGGTGGAGGATCGGCAGCACGGCGCCGTCGCGGGCCGGGTTCAGGAATTTGTTGGAATGCCAGGCCGTCGCCAGCGGTCCGGTCTCCGCCTCGCCGTCGCCCACGACACAGGCCACGATCAGGTCGGGATTGTCGAACGCCGCGCCGTACGCGTGCGAGAGCGCGTAGCCGAGCTCGCCGCCCTCGTGCATCGAGCCCGGCGTCTCCGGCGCGTGATGGCTGGGGATGCCGCCCGGAAACGAGAACTGCTTGAAGAGGCGCTGCAGCCCCGCCTCGTCCTGGGACACCTTGATCACCCGGTTGAGGTGCGCGTAGATCAGGTTGAGGCCGGGCGTCGTCCCGAAGTGGCCGAGCAGCCGCGGCTTGACGTGCCGGGTAGCGAGCGGCTCCCTGAGCAGCGGGTTGTCATAGAGGTAGATCTGACCGACCGACAGATAGTTCGCCGCCCGCCAGTACGCGTCGATCCGACCGAGCTCCTGCGCCG
>VBPC01000160.1 GCA_005887895.1 Candidatus Rokuibacteriota bacterium | reverse complement strand
TCACCCGGTTGAGGTGCGCGTAGATCAGGTTGAGGCCGGGCGTCGTCCCGAAGTGGCCGAGCAGCCGCGGCTTGACGTGCCGGGTAGCGAGCGGCTCCCTGAGCAGCGGGTTGTCATAGAGGTAGATCTGACCGACCGACAGATAGTTCGCCGCCCGCCAGTACGCGTCGATCCGACCGAGCTCCTGCGCCGATAACCGTCCCGTCATCGCTCCGTCCTCCAGCGCCTCAGCGTACACCGCGCGCCGGAGCGCGTCAGGCGGAGAACGGGCATCAGGGCTCGGACGCGGCCTCGATGGCGGTCGTGATACGGCACCGGCAGGTATTCCACCGAGGGACGGATCCGCGTGGGCTGGGGGAAGAGGTTCATGAACTCGTAGACCTGCTCCGGCATGTCCGTGCTGATCGGCAGGCCGAGCGTCTTGGCCTCCTCGCTGACGATGCCGTAGTCGTGCGTCCAGATGCCGGTGGTCAGCTTGTCGGCCAGCGCCGTGGCCGCCTCCGGCGTCATGCGCTCGCCCAGCAGCTCTTGCACGGTGCGCCGCACCTGGATGATCGCCTTGCGGGAGATGTCGGCCAGGATCAGCGTCTGGTCCTCGATGTCCTCGGGCTTCTTGCGCTCGAGCACCGAGAGTACCGAGGCGGCCGGCGACTGGCCGAGCTGCGGGTCCACCGGGCCCAGCATCGCGTTGGGGTCCATCACGATCTCGTCGGCGGCCAGCGCGATCAGCGTGCCGCCCGACATCGCATAGTGCGGCACGAACACGGTGACCTTCGCGCGATGGCGCTTGAGGGCGTGGGCGATCTGGCCGGCCGCCAGCACCAGGCCGCCCGGCGTGTGCAGGATCAGGTCGATCGGCCGGTCGGCGTCGGTGAGCTTGATCGCCCGCAGGATGTCCTCCGAGTCGTTGACGTCGATGTAGCGCATGATGGGAAAGCCGAGCAGGCTCATGGTCTCCTGGCGATGCACGAGCGCGATCAGGCGGCTCCCGCGCTCGCGCTCGAGCCGCGTCAGCGCGCGCAGGCGGCTGGCCTCGAGCAGCTTCTGTCGGACGAGGGGCTGGATCGCCGAGATCACGAAGAAGACCCACAGCAGGTCGCCGAATCCCATGGCCACAGAGTCCTCCTACCAGCCCGGCTCGCGCCGGACGAGCCAGCGCCACGTCGCCTCGTCGCCGCGCTCCCGGGCCAGCTCCTCGAGCACCGCATGCGCCGCGCCGGCGGCGGTGGGCAGCCACTGGGCGCTCGCGCCGCCGTGCCCACGCACCGCCTCCAGCGCGCCCCGACAGACCGCTTCCACCAGCTCGTCGGGCGCGTCGAGCTCGCGGACGAGCCGGCAGGCCGCCCGCACCGCCGCCTCGACGGCGTCGCTGACCTCCCGCGCCCCCAGCGGGCCGCGCCCGATGCGCGTCAACAGGCACTCCTGGACCGTGAGACGCACCGTGCGGGCCGGCAGGCCTGCGCGCGCCATCCAGGTGAGCTCGGCCGCCATCACCTCCTCGAACGCGCTCACGCCGCGGACTCCAGGCGCGCCGGCTCGGCCTCGACCCGCAGCCCGTCGCCGGCCGCGTCCACGCGGACGGCGCCGCCGTCGCGCAGCTTGCCGCCGACGATGAGCCGCGCGATCGGCGTCTCCACGTCGCGCTGGATGATCCGCTTGAGCGGCCGGGCGCCGTAGACGGGATCGTAGCCGCTGCGGGCCAGGTAGGCGCGCGCCGACTCGGCGACCTCCAGCGTGATCCGCCGCTCGGCCAGCCGCCGCTGCAGGCCCTCGAGCTGGATCTCGACGATCCGGCCCAGCTCGGCCTCCGTCAGCGCGCGGAAGACGACGATCTCGTCCACGCGGTTGAGGAACTCCGGCCGGAAGTGCCGGCGCAGCGCCTCCAGCACCTGCTCGCGCATGCGCTGGTAGGTCCGCTCGTCGGCGCCGCGCATCTCGAGAATGAGCTGGCTGCCGATGTTGGACGTCATGATGATCACGGTGTTCTTGAAGTTGACCGTGCGCCCCTGCCCGTCGGTCAGCCGGCCGTCGTCGAGGATCTGCAGGAGCACGTTGAAGACGTCGGGGTGCGCCTTCTCGATCTCGTCGAGGAGCACCACGGAATACGGCTTGCGCCGCACGGCCTCGGTGAGCTGGCCGCCTTCCTCGTAGCCGATGTACCCGGGCGGCGCCCCGATGAGGCGGGCCACCGTGTGCTTCTCCATGTACTCCGACATGTCGAGGCGCACGATGTTCTCCTCGTCGTCGAAGAGCGTGGCCGCCAGCGCGCGGGCCAGCTCGGTCTTGCCCACGCCGGTGGGGCCGAGGAAGAGGAAGGACCCGATGGGCCGCCGGGGATCCTTGATGCCGGCCCGGGCCCGCACCACGGCGTCGGCCACCGCGCGCACGGCCTCGTCCTGGCCGACGACGCGGCGATGCAGCTCCTCCTCCAGGCGGAGGAGCTTCTGCATCTCGCCCTCCATGAGCTTGGAGACGGGAATGCCGGTCCACCGGGAGACGATCTCGGCGATGTCGTCCTCGTCGACTTCCTCCTTGAGGAGCCGCCGCCCGCCGTCGGCGGCGGCGGCCGCGGCCGCCTCGGCCTCCTTCAGCTCGCGCTCGAGCGTGGCCAGGGTGCCGTACTGCAGCTCGGCGGCGCGCGAGAGGTCGCCCGTCCGCATGGCCTTCTCGACCTCGACCTTCGTCTCCTCGATCTTCTTGCGCAGCTGGCGCGGACGCTCGATGGCGGCCTTCTCGCGTTCCCACTGCGCGCGCAGCTTCTGGGCGTCGGCCTGCAGGCGGCTCACCTCCTGCTCCAGCTTCTCGAGCCGGGCCCGCGAGCCGGCGTCGCTCTCCTTGCGCAGCGCCTCGCGCTCGATCTCGAGCTGCATGATCCGGCGCGTGATCTCGTCCAGCTCGGCCGGCATCGAGTCGATCTCCGTGCGCAGCCGCGCAGCCGCCTCGTCCATGAGGTCGATGGCCTTGTCGGGCAGGAACCGATCGGTGATGTAGCGGTGGGACAGGACGGCCGCCGACACGAGGGCCGAGTCCTTGATGCGCACGCCGTGGTGGACCTCGTAGCGCTCCCGCAGCCCGCGCAGGATGGAGATGGTGTCCTCCACCGTGGGCTGGTCGACCATCACCGGCTGGAACCGGCGCTCCAGCGCGGCGTCCTTCTCGATGTGCTTCTTGTACTCGTCGAGGGTGGTGGCGCCGATGCAGTGCAGCTCGCCGCGGGCCAGCATCGGCTTGAGCAGGTTGCTGGCGTCCATGGCGCCCTCGGCGGCGCCGGCCCCGACGACCGTGTGCAGCTCGTCGATGAAGAGGACGACCTCGCCCTGCGCGTCCTGCACCGCCTTGAGCACGGCCTTGAGGCGCTCCTCGAACTCGCCGCGGTACTTGGCGCCGGCGACCAGCGCCCCCATGTCCAGCGCGACGATGCGCTTGTTCTTCAGGCCCTCCGGCACGTCGCCGCGCACGATCCGCTGGGCGAGGCCCTCCACGATGGCCGTCTTGCCGACGCCGGGCGGGCCGATGAGGACGGGGTTGTTCTTGGTGCGCCGCGAGAGGATCTGGATGACGCGACGGATCTCCTCGTCGCGGCCGATGACCGGATCGAGCTTGCCCTGCTGGGCCAGCGCCGTGAGGTCGCGCCCGTACTTCTCGAGCGCCTCGTAGGTCCCCTCCGGCGTCTGGCTGGTCACCCGCTGGCCGCCGCGCACGGCCGCGGCCGCCTCCAGGAGCTTGTCGCGGCTGAGGCCGGCGGCGCGAAACGCCTCGGCCACCGCGCCGTCCTTGAGGTCGGCCAGCGCCAGGAGCAGGTGCTCGACGCTCACGTACTCGTCCTTCATCCGCTGCGCCTCGGTCTCGGCGCTGGCCAGGACGTCGTTGACTCGCGGCGAGACATAGACCTGGCCCGTCGGCGCGCCCGGTCCGGACACGCGCGGCAACCGGCCGAGCGCCTGCTGCAAGCGCTCGCGCAGCGTGGCCACGGTGGCGCCGGCCTTCTCGACCATGCGGCCCGCGACTCCGCCGTCCTGGCTCAGCAGCGCCAGCGCCAGGTGCTCCACCTCGATCTGCGAGTGGCCGTGCCGCTGGCTCAGGCTCTGCGCCTGACGGATGACGTCCTGGGCTTTCTCGGTCAAGCGGTTCGGATCCATGCCTCGTTCTCCTCCAGCCGCTCGAGCAGGTCCACGATGATCGCTGCGCCGACGAAGTTCACGCCGAGGTCACGGTGCAGCCGCAACAGCCGCCGCAGCCGCGCCGCCGTCCGCGCCGTGAACCGGCCCGGATCCTGCGGCACGGGCTCGACCAGGCCGAGGCCGATCAGTCGCGCCAGGCGCGCCGGCGTGATGCCGGCCGCCGCCGCCAGCTCGTCGGCCGACAGGTAGACCTCGGCGCGGACCGCCGCGGCGGCGGCGCTCGCGCTCCCACGCATCCGGGGCGGCGTGCTCATGCGCTCATGCCGCCGCCGGGCGATCGCCCGGCGCGGGCGCCTCGCGCTTGAGCGTCTCGTAGGCGGCGCGCTCCGCCGCGCTGGGCCGCTCCGGGATCACGATGCGCGCGATCGCGTGGAGATCGCCGCGGCTGCCGTCGGCTCGCGGCAGGCCACGCCCGCGCAGCCGCAGGCGCCGGCGGTCATCGCCCACGACCCGATAGCGCGGATGCGGCACGAGCCGGACGTGCAGGTACACGTCGCCGGGCGGGCCCCCGCCGATGCCGGGCAAGCCCTGGCCGGCCAGCCGCAGCACGGTGCCGTCGCGCGTGCCGCGCGGGATGTCGACGTCGAGGCTGCGCTGGCCCAGCGTGATCCGTCGCCGCCCTCCCCGGAGGAGATCGTCCAGCGTCACCGGCAGCTCCCCCTCCACGTCGCTGCCCGGCATGGTGATCTGGCCGCCGCCGCGGCCGGCGCGCCCGGCCGGACGGCCGAAGAGCGAGGTGAAGAAGTCGCTGAAGCCCCCCAGCTCGTCGCCGTCCGCGCCGTCGACGGTCCGCCAGCCCGTGTCCGGCGGCGGCGTGAAGTCCCCGCCGCTGTTCCAGTTCGCGCCGAGGGCGTCGTACTTCGCGCGCTTGTCGGGATCGCTCAGGACCTCGTTGGCCTCGTTGATCTCCTTGAACCGCTCGGCCGCCCGGGCCCGCTCGGCGGCCGGCTGCAGGTCCGGATGATGCTTGCGCGCCAGCCGGCGATAGGCACGCTTGATCTCATCGGCGGTCGCCGTACGGGGCACCCCGAGGACCTCGTAGTAATCGCGGAACTTGACCGCCACAGTCGCCCGGCTGCACTCCTTCAGCTCGCCTTGCGCTCGTCGGTGTCCTCGAACTCGGCGTCGACGACCTCGCCCGCAGGCGGGCGGCCCGCCTGCGGTGCACCGCCCGCGCCGGTCGGCGCCTGCCGTTGCATCGCCTGGGCCAGCGTCTGCGAGGCGCGGGTCAAGGCGTCATGGGCGCGCCGGATGCGCTCGACGTCCTCCGACGCCAGCGCATCGCGCGCCTCCGTGAGGGCCTGCTCGACGGCGCTCCGCTCGCTCTCGGACAGCTTGGCCCCGTGCTCGGCGAGCCCGCGCTGGGTCGCGTACACCAGCGAGTCGGTCTGGTTGCGAAGCTCGATCTCCTGCCGGCGCCGGGTGTCGTCGGCGGCGTGGGCCTCGGCCTCCCGCACCATCCGCTCGACCTCGCTCTTGCTGAGCCCCGAGGAGGCGGTGATGGTGATCTGCTGCTGCTTGCCGCTGGCGGTGTCGCGCGCGGAGACGTTGAGGATGCCGTTGGCGTCGATGTCGAACGCGACCTCGATCTGCGGCACGCCCCGCGGCGCCGGCGGGATGCCGACCAGCTGGAACCGGCCGAGCGTGCGATTGTCCTTGGCCAGGGGTCGCTCGCCCTGCAGCACGTGCACCTCCACCGACGTCTGGTTGTCGGAGGCCGTCGTGAAGGTCTCGCTCTTCCTGGTGGGGATCGTGGTGTTCCGCGGGATCAGCACCGTCATGACGCCGCCCTGGGTCTCGACGCCGAGCGAGAGCGGCGTGACGTCGAGGAGCACGACGTCCTTGACGTCGCCGGCCAGCACGCCGCCCTGGATGGACGCGCCCACCGCGACGACCTCGTCGGGGTTGACACCCTTGTGCGGCTCCTTGCCGAAGATCTGGGTCACCAGCGCCTGGACCTTCGGCATGCGCGTCTGGCCGCCGACCAGCACGACCTCGTCGACGTCCTTGGCGGTGATGCCGGCGTCCCGCAGCGCCTGGCGGCAGGGCTCGGCGGTGCGGTCGACGAGGTCGCCGACCAGCGCCTCGAGCTTGGCCCGGCTGAGCGTCATCACCAGGTGCTTGGGGCCGCTGGCGTCGGCGGTGATGAACGGCAGGTTGATCTCCGTCTGCATGGTCGAGCTCAGCTCGATCTTGGCCTTCTCGGCGGCCTCCTTCAGGCGCTGCAGGGCCATGCGGTCCTTCCGGAGGTCGATGCCGTGCTCGCGCTTGAATTCCTCGGCGACCCAGTCGATGACGCGCTGGTCGAAGTCGTCGCCGCCCAGATGCGTGTCGCCGTTGGTGGCCTTCACCTCGAAGACGCCCTGGCCGAGCTCGAGGACGGAGATGTCGAAGGTTCCGCCGCCGAGGTCGTACACGGCGATCTGCTCGTCGCTCTTCTTGTCGAGGCCATAGGCCAGCGCGGCCGCCGTTGGCTCGTTGATGATGCGCTGCACCTCGAGGCCGGCGATCGCCCCGGCATCCTTGGTGGCCTGCCGCTGGCTGTCGTTGAAGTAGGCCGGCACCGTGATGACGGCCTGGGTGACCTTCTCGCCGAGGTAGGCTTCCGCGCTCTCCTTGAGCTTGCGCAGGATCATCGCGGAGATCTCCGGCGGCGAGTACTGCTTGCCGCGGATCTCGACGCGGGCGTCGCCGTTCGGCGCCTTCACGACCTTGTAGGGAACGAGCTTGATCTCCTGCTGGACCTCGTCGAAGCGTCGGCCCATGAACCGCTTGATCGAGAACACCGTGTTCTCGGGATTCGTGATGGCCTGGCGCTTGGCGACCTGGCCGACGAGGATCTCGCCGTCCTTCGCGAAGGCGACGACGGACGGCGTCAGGCGACTGCCTTCCTGGTTCGGGATGACCGTCGGCGTGCCGCCCTCCATGACCGCGACCACCGAGTTCGTCGTGCCGAGATCGATGCCGATCACCCTGGCCATGGCGCCCTCCTGATCCCTGAGTATCGATCGCCCGCGGTGTCCCCCCGTCCTGAACAGGGCGCCGTCCGTCCACGGCACCCCGCTGCGGGCGAGGTCGGCGGGAACCGTTGGCGCAGCCGTTGCAGCCGGCACGCTCGCTGCGCCCCCGGCACCGCCACTGCAACCGGTGTTGAGCGCAACGCATCGAAGAGGACGAAGGGAGGCGCCGACATGGACACGCGGATGGAGATCGAACGTTCGTCGCTGGCCGCGAACTGGTGGGCGATCGCGCTGCGTGGCGTCGCCGGCATCCTGTTCGGCGTGCTGACGTTCGTGGTGCCGGGGCTCACGCTGGCCGCGCTGGTGCTGCTCTTCGGCAGCTACGCGATCGTCGACGGCGTGCTCAACATCGTCGCCGCCCTGCGACGGCGCCGCGCCGGCGAGCCGCCGTGGTGGGCGCTGCTGCTCGAGGGCGTCGTGAGCGTCGCCGCCGGCGTCGTCACGTTCGCCTGGCCCGGCCTCACGACGGTGGTCCTGCTGTACGTGATCGCGGGGTGGGCCATCATCACCGGCGCCTTCGAGATGGCGGCGGCGGTGCGGCTGCGCCAGAGGGTCGAGGGCGAAGGCTGGCTGGTGTTCAGCGGGATCCTCTCGATCGCGCTCGGCGTGCTGCTCATGGCCGCGCCCGCCACCGGCGCCCTCGCCCTCGTGCTGTGGATCGGCGCCTATGCGATCGTCTTCGGCGCGCTGCTCGTCGTGCTCGCGTTCCGCTTGCGCCGCTGGCAGGCGGAGGAGCGCGCGACGATGGCCCGCGCTGCCTGAGCCGGCGCCAGGAAGGAATTGCCATGGGAGCCCTACAGCCCGGCCTGAACGCGCCCGACTTCACGCTGCACTCCACGCCCGATCAGACGGTGAGCCTGCACGAGTTCCGCGGGCAGCGGGTGATCCTGGCGTTCTATCCTGCCGACTGGAGCCCGGTCTGCGGCGATCAGATGTCGCTCTACCAGATGGTCCTGCCGGAGTTCCGGCGCCTGAAGGCCGAGCTGCTCGGGATCTCGGTCGACGGTGCCTGGTGCCACGTGGCATTCGCCCTCGACCGCAAGCTGACCTACCCGCTGCTGTCCGACTTCGAGCCCAAGGGGGCGGTCGCCCGCGACTACGGCGTTTATCTCTCGCACTACGGCACCACCGCGCGGTCGCTGTTCGTGCTCGACGAAGCCGGAGTGATTCGCTGGAGCTACGTCTCGCCGGTCGGCGTCAATCCCGGCGCCGACGGCATCCTGGAAGCCCTGGAGTCGCTGGAGCGGGACGCCGGGCGTCACGCTCGCGCCCGGGCGTCATGACGTCCCGCCCGCGCCTGGTCCTGCCCGTCGGCGAACGCGATCACATCCGCGGGCCGGCGGACGCCCCGGTCACCCTGCTGGAGTACGGCGATTTCGAATGTCCGTTCTGCCAGGCCGCGCACCCGGCCGTCGAAGAGGTGCGCCGTCGGGTGGGAGACCAGCTGCGGTTCGTGTACCGGCACTTCCCGCTCGCCAACGTCCATCCGCACGCCGAGGCGGCCGCGAAGGCCGCCGAGGCGGCCAGCGCCCAGGGAAGTTTCTGGCCCATGCACGACCGCCTCTTCGAGGCTCAGGGCGCCCTGACCGACGAGGATCTGGTAGCGCACGCCGTGGCGCTCGGCCTGGATGTCGAGCGCTTCGTCCGCGAGCTCGCGAGCGGTATCTACGCCGCTCGCATCCGCGAGGATTTCATGAGCGGCGTGCGCAGCGGCGTCAATGGCACGCCGACGTTCTACGTCAATGGCGTCCGGTACGACGGCAGCATCGACCTCGGCTCCCTCCTCGCGGCGGTGGTGGAGGCACGCGAAGCCGCGTGATCACAAGGTCGGGAGCTCCTTGGGCCGGCGGCCGCGGGGGAAAGCGGCGTCGATGCGGGCGAGCTCCGCGTCGGTGAGCTGAAGATCGCCGGCGCCCGCGTTCTCGGCGGCGTGGTCCACCGTGGCCGCCTTGGGAATCGCGAAGAGCGACGGCCGCCGCCCGAGGAACCGCAGCGCCACCTGCCGGGGCGTCGCGCCGTGGGCCCGGGCGATGTCCTGCAGGACGCGACCGCCCTTGCTGCGCGGCCCCGGGAAGTCGCCGGAGCCGAACGGGCTGTAGGCGACCACCGCCGCGCGCTGACGCTCGCACCACGGGATGACCGCATGCTCGATCGCGCGCTCCTTCAGGTGATAGAGCACCTGGTTGCACGCGATGCGGCCGGGCCCGGCGATCTCCAGCGCGGCGTCCAGATCGGCGACGTCGAAGTTGCTCACGCCCCACGCGCGGATCTTGCCCTCGCGGTGCAGCTGCTCGAACGCCGCGATCGTGTCCTCGAGGGGGTGATCGCCCGGCCAGTGCAGGAGATAGACGTCGAGCCGGTCCGTCTTCAGTCGTGCCAGCGAGGCCTCGCAGGCCCGGACGGTCCCGCGCCGCGAAGCGTTCTGGGGCAGCACCTTGGAGACGAGGAAGACCTCGTCGCGACGGTGCGCGATGGCCTCGCCGACGAGCTCTTCCACCGCGCCGTCGCCGTACATCTCGGCGGTATCGATGTGGGTCATGCCGAGATCGAGGCCTCGCCGCAACGCCGCCACCGCGTCGGCGCGCCGCGCGCGCTCGAGGTGCCACGTCCCCTGCCCGATGACCGGGACGTCGCGCTTGGTGGGGCCGAACGATCGCCGGTCCATCGCCTGGTCGGGCGCTCTCAGGCGATCAGGCGTTGCAGCCGCTGGGCGATCGCCGTCTTGGGCTGCGCGCCCACGATGCGATCGACCTCGCGGCCGTTCTTCATCACGAGCAGCGTCGGAATGCTCCGCACCTGGAAGCGCGAGGCCGTGGCCGGGTTCTCGTCGACGTTGAGCTTCGCGAAGCGCACGCGACCGCTCAGCTCGGCCGCCAGCTGGTCGAGCACGGGCGCCATCGCCCGGCAAGGACCGCACCATTCCGCCCACAGGTCGACGACGACCGGCAGCGGCGAGCGCTCCACCTCGGGCCCGAACGTGGCGTCGGTCACCTCCACCGGCGCGGCGTCGACGGGCAACGGCGCCTTGCAGCGACCGCACACCGGCCGACGGCCCGCCGCGAGCTTCGCCGCCGGCACCCGGTTGGTCGTGCCACAGGCGGGGCAGCGGATCAGGCGTCCCTCGTCGGCCATGGCCATAGCTTACGTCCGCCCGCGCTCGCGCGCGCGCTCCTGCTCCAGGAGCCGGACGAGGAGGCGTCCGTGATGCATCTCCTCGGCCGTCGCGCGGGTTGAGAAAGAACAGGGACCTCGAAGTGGTGGCGGCCTGTCCAAATCCCTCCCGACCTCATGGTCGGTCCTTTTCCTGGCCGGGCGCCGCCGCTCGCGCCGCCGCAACACCGTACTAGCGGAGCTTGTGGCGCCGACTACACTGCGCATACCTGCGACCGGTCATGCAAACCACCGTGCCGACGACTTTCGACCGCGGGGGGCCGATGAGTCGGCCCCGGAGTCCCGGTGGAACACCATCGGAATCGCGCGTGACCCTCGCCCGAGTCGGGACGTCCGTCGCTCGCCGGAGCGTGCTCGTCGTCGACGGCGATCGGCGCACCCGCGGGCTCACGATCGAGCGCCTCGGGAACACCAGCACCATCGTCGAAGTGGAGGATACGGTGAACGCGCTGAAGGTCCTCGCGGCCCCCGGGCGGCGCGTCGACATCGTCATCGCCACCTGCCTCCTCGCCCGCGGGCCCGGTCAGTACCGGGCCGGCGTGAAGCTCGTGCACACCATGTTTCAGCGCTGGCCGTGGGTCACGATCGTGGTCGTCACCGGCGGGCGGCGGCGCGAGCAAGTGATGACCGACGTGCTGCTCGGCGGCACCCGTCGCTTCCTGACCCGGCGGTTCGGCATCGCCGCGCTCGGCCGGTCGCTCGACCGGGCGGTGCGATCCCTCCACGCCAGGGCGCCGGCGGCGCCGCACGTCATGATGCTCATGAGGCGCAGCCTCCCCCTGCTCTCGGAGCGTATCGGAGACCACCCGACGCTCGGCGAGCTGGCGGCGACGGCGGCCATGAGCCGGTCGCATTTCTCGCGCGTGTTTCACGGTGCGGTCGGCATGTCGCTGCGCGACTACGTCGCGCGGCTGCGGCTGAACCGGGCGACCGAGCTGATGCTCGGCTCGACGCTCTCGCTGACCGCGGTGGCCGTCGAGGCCGGGTTCTACGACCTGCCACATTTTGACAAGGTGTTCCGGCACCGCTTTCGCATGTCGCCGCAGCAGTTCCGCGTCCAGCAGGTCGGCGCCGCCGACGCGGGCGTCCATGGCCGGCGCGGACGGAGGCACTGATGATGGAGCTCCAGCGGCTGCTCGACGGGTTGGAGGTCAGCGTCGAGCCGTTCGTCGGCTGTCCCGACGGTGCCGTCCTCGAGCTGGCCGACGGCGTCACGGTGCGTCTCGCCGACGACAGCGTGATCGTCCTGCCGCCGGCCCGGCGCGCGGTGAACGGCGGCATCCGGATCACCTTCGAGGGCTCGATCAGCCTCTTCCATCATCTCCGCGAGCCGCTCGTGGAGCGCGTCGCCGCCAGCGATCCGCTGCGCGCCTGCTTCGAGGAGCTGTTGCACGAGCTGAACGGTCACCGGCCCGGATCCCGCGGCATGGCCGAGGCCCTGCTGCGACGGTGCCTGATCCTGCTGCTGCGGCGCTGCTGCGAGCGCGGCTTCCGTCCGGAATGGGTCGCCGCGCTCGAGGACCCACGGCTGGGCCGCGTGATCGCGGCGATGCACGATCGGCCGGAGCAGACCTTCACGCTGCTCGACCTGGCCGACCTGGCCGGCATGAGCCGGTCGGTCTTCGCGGCCCGGTTCATGGGGGCCCTGGGCCGGTCGCCGATCGAGTTCCTCACCGAGCTGCGCCTGGCGCGCGCGGCGCAGATCCTCACCGGCACCGACCTGCCGGTGAAGACCGTCGCCCGGCGCGTCGGATACTCGAGCCGCAGCTCGTTCACACGGGCGTTCCTGGCTCGTCACGGTCTCGCGCCGATGGCATTCCGCTCGGCGGCCCGCGCCGAGGAGGCGGCGTGACCGGACAGGGGCCCATCCTCCAATCGAGGACGATGCGCAAGGAAGTCGAGCGGCAGATCCGGTACCAGGCCAAGCTCCTCCTCCAGCGCGGCGGCCGCACGGAGGCGGCGTAGCGGCGAGCGTCAGTCGGAGGCGCGGACGCCCACTTCGTCCAGGTGTCGCAGCAGATCGGCCGGATCCTGGTAGACGCGATAGGCGCCGGCGCGCTCGAGCTCATCCTGCCCGTAGCCGCCCGACAGGAGGCCCACACCGAGGGCGTGCGCGCGGCGCGCGGCCAGGAGGTCCCAGACACTGTCACCGACGACGACGGCCGCGCCGATGTCCACGCCGAGACTGCGGGCCGCGGCCAGGAACAGGTCCGGGTCGGGCTTGGCGCGCTCGACCTCGTCGCGCGTGACGACGGGCGTGTCGGCGCCGATGCCGAGCAGCTCCAGCGTCGGGCGAGCCGTCTCGCGCCGGCCGCTCGTCGCGATCGTCCACGGCACCCGGGCGCGCGAGAGGTACGACAGCAGCTCGCGGGCACCGGGGAGCGGACGCACCTGCGCGATCTGGCGGACGTAGGCCTCGGCGTGGCGCTTCTGTAGCCGCGCCGTTTCCACGGCGTCGACGCGGCGGCCGGTCTCGCGCAGCAGCGCGTTGACGAACAGGCCGCCGCTCATGCCGATCCGCCGGTGGATCCGCCAGACCGAGAGCTCGATCCCCGCCTCCTCGAGCGCCTCGCGCCAGGCCAGCACGTGCTGGTAGACGCTGTCCACGAGCGTGCCGTCGAGGTCGAAGAGGAAGGCCGGCGGGATCACGTCGGCGCGATCGCGCGACCACCGGCGCCGCGCGCGCCGGCGTCAGGCCGCCCGGTGCACGTCGGCGGTGGCCGGTGTGAGGGCATGGCGCAGGACCTCGTCGGCATCGTCAACGAAGACGAAGCGGAGCTGGCGGCGGAGATCCTCCGGCACGTCCTCGACGTCGCGCGCGTTGCGAGCGGGGAGGATCACCGCGCGGATGCCGGCACGGTGGGCGGCCAGGACCTTCTCCTTGATGCCGCCGACCGGCAGCACCTTGCCGCGCAGCGTGATCTCGCCGGTCATCGCCACGTCGCTGCGCACCGGCCGTCGGGTGGCCAGCGACGCCACCGCCGTCATGATCGTCACGCCGGCCGAGGGACCGTCCTTGGGAATGGCGCCGGCCGGCACGTGCACGTGGATGGTCTTGCCCTCGAAGATCGCCGGGTCGATGTCGAGGCTGGCGGCGTTCGACCACACGTAGGAGACAGCGGCCTGGGCGCTCTCGCGCATGACGTCGCCGAGCATGCCGGTGAGCAGCAGGCGCTCCTCGCCGCTCGGCATCATCGTGGCCTCGACGAACAGCACGTCGCCGCCCGTCGGCGTCCAGGCCAGCCCGGTGGCGACGCCGGGCCGAGTCGTCCGCTCGGCCACGTCGTCGAAGAAGCGCGGCCGCCCGAGGTACTCCACGACGGCGTCGACCGTGACGCGCACCGGGTCGCGGCGCCCCTCCGCGATGCGGCGGGCGACCTTGCGGGCGACCGCGGCGATCTCGCGCTCGAGGCTGCGCACGCCCGCCTCGCGCGTGTACCCGCGCACGATCACGCGGAGCGCGTCGGGGTCGAACGACAGCTCGTCGGTCTTGAGGCCGTGGGCGGTCAGCTGCTTCGGGATCAGGTACTGGGTGGCGATGCCGATCTTCTCCTCGTCCGTGTAGCCGGACAGCATCAGCACTTCCATCCGGTCGCGGAGCGCTGCCGGAATCGTGTCCAGCGTGTTCGCGGTGGCGATGAAGAGCACCTGCGAGAGATCGAACGGCACACCGAGGTAGTTGTCGACGAAGGTGTGGTTCTGGGCCGGGTCGAGAACTTCCAGCAGCGCGGACGACGGATCGCCGCGCCAATCGGCGCCGATCTTGTCCAGCTCGTCCAGCATGAACACCGGGTCGCGGGTCTCCGCGCGGCGCAGCCCCTGGATGATGCGGCCGGGCAGCGCGCCGATGTACGTCCGCCGGTGGCCGCGGATCTCCGCCTCGTCGCGCACGCCGCCCAGCGACATGCGCACGAACTTGCGGCCCAGCGCGCGGGCGATGCTCTGGCCCAGGCTCGTCTTGCCGACGCCGGGCGGCCCCACGAAGCAGAGGATCGGCTCGCGCGGCTGCTCGCGGCCGGCCCCGCGCTCCTCGCGCAGCTTCTTGACGGCGAGGTATTCGAGGATCCGGTCCTTGATCTTGTCCAGGTCGAAGTGATCCTCGTCCAGCACCTGGCGCGCGCGCTGGATGTCGATCGCGCCGCCGCTCTCCTTGTGCCACGGCAGGCTCGCCAGCCACTCCAGATAGCTGACGACCATGCCGTGCTCGGGCGAAGCGGGCGAGATGCCACCGAGCCGGGCCAGCTCGCGCTCGGCCTCGCGCCGCGCCTCCTCCGGCAGGTTCGCCTCGTCGATGCGGCGGCGCAGCTCGGCGACTTCCGTGGAGCCGGCCTCCTCCTCGCCCAGCTCGCGCTGGATCGAGCGAAGCTGCTCGCGCAGGTAATACTCGCGCTGCTTCTTGGAAAGCCGCTCCTCGGTGTCGGTGGTGATCTTGCGTCCGAGCTCGCGGACGGCCAGCTCGCGCTGCAGCCCGTCCAGCAACCGCCGCAGCTTGGCCGTGAGCGGGTCGAGCTCCAGCAGCTCCTGCCGCATGGCGGTGGCGAGCGGCACCACCGTCGCGACGAAGTAGAGGAGCTGGCGAGCATCGCCCAGATTGGCGGCGGCCGCTGCCATCTCGTCCGGTAGCTCCGGCGAGGCCTCGACCAGTCGACGGAAGACGTCGACGACCGCCCGCCGCAGCGCGTCCAGCTCGGTCGCCTCGACGGTCTCGTCGCGCGCCGTCTGAACCCGGGCGACCAGGTACGGCTCCTGCGAGATCCAGTCCACCAACCGGATGCGCTCGAGGCCCTGCACGACGAGGCGCACGCTGCCGTCGGGGACGCGGGCCAGCTGGTGGATCATGCCGACCGTCCCCATCCGGTAGAGATCGTCCGGGCCGGCCGGCTCCGGCTTCGCCTCGCGCCGGGCGACCAGCGCGAGCAGCCGGTTGCCCCGCATGACGTCGTCGATCAGTCGGATGGAGCGCGGCTCATCGACGGCCAGCGGCACGACGGTGAGCGGGAACACGACGGCATCGCGCAGCGGCAGGACCGGCAGCGCATCGGGCACGGAGACATCGGTGGAGCCCGGACCGGGCTGGATGGCCATCGAGGCGCCTCTCACCGAGCCTTGGGCAGTGTGATCCGGAGCAAGCCACGGTCGTAGCGCGCCTCGACCCGTTCGGAATCGACGGGAGCCGGCAGCGGGATCTCCACGCGGAAGGGACCCTGGCGGATGGCCGCCGCGTGATACACGGCCTCCTCGTGGGGAGCCGGCAGCCGACGGTGGCCCTCGACCAGCAGCGCATCCTCGAACAGGTGGACCTCGAAGTCGTCCTCGTCCATACCGGCCAGGTCCACGACGACCTCGATCGTGCGCGCCGTCTCGTACGTGTCCGAGTCCGGCGCCCAGCGCCCCTGCAGCAGGAGCCGGAGGCGATCGCTCGGCCACCCCTCACCGAACGGCTGGTCGCCTCCCGAGCGGACAACCATCGCATACCGGTAGCTCGAACGTCGATAACGCATGGAAACGCTGCCTTCATACTCCCACGCGTGTGAAGAGCCTCTCGGCGCCCATGCAGAAATCGCGGCGCCCAGATCTAGAGCCGCGCCCCGGCGGGGCCGGGGCGCGACGAACGACGGGGGGTTTGGCGGCCATGTCACCGCCTACATAGAGGCGCGCCCCGGGGCTCCGCCGGGGCGCGCCGAACGACGGGGGGCTCGGCGGCCATGTCGCCGCCTATGTAAAGGCGCGCCCCGGGGCTCCGCCGGGGCGCGCCGAACGACGGGGGGCTCGGCGGCCATGTCGCCGCCTATGTAGAGGCGCGCCCCGGGGCTCCGCCGGGGCGCGCCGAACGACGGGGGGCTCGGCGGCCATGTCGCCGCCTATGTAGAGGCGCGCCCCGGCTCCGCCGGGGCGCGACGAACGTTTGGGGGCTTGGGGGCCATTTCGGGGCCCCCATCTCTATGACTCGAGGGCGACGCGCTCCAGGAGGTCGATGTCGTCGAGGAGGGAGCCGACGCCGAGGGCGACGCAGAGGAGCGGGTTCGGAGCGATGGTGACCGGCAGGTAGGTCTCCTTGCGGATGACCTCGTCGAGGCCGGTCAGCAGGGCGCCGCCCCCGGTGAGGACGATGCCGTTATCGACCATGTCGGCGGCGATCTCGGGCGGCGTCCGCTCGAGGCAGACGCGCACGGTCTCGACGATCGTGCCGACGCAGTCGCGCAGGGCGTCGCGCATCTCGTCCTCGTTGATGGTGATGGTCTTGGGCACCCGGGTCACCAGGTCGCTGCCCTTGACCTCGATCGTGCGCGGCCCGCCGCCGGCCGGCAAGGCGCCGCCGAGGGCGAGCTTGATCTCCTCGGACCGGCGCTCCCCTACGATGAGGTTGTAGTGCTTGCGGATATACAGCGCGATCGCCTCGTTCATCTCGTCGCCGGCCGTGCGCACCGACTGGCAGTAGACGATGCCGGACAGCGAGATCACCGCGACCTCGGTCGTCCCCCCGCCGATGTCCACGATCAGGTGGCCGCCCGGCTCCTGGATCTTCAGGCCGGCGCCGATGGCGGCGGCCATCGGCTCTTCCACGAGAAAGACAGCGCGGGCGCCGGCCTGCATCGCCGCCTCGCGGACCGCGCGCTTCTCGACCTGGGTGATGCTGGAGGGCACGCTGACCACGATCCGCGGCTTGAGGATCCGGCTGCGCGGCTGGACCCGGGCGATGAGGTGGCGGAGCATGGTCTGGGCGACGTCGAAGTTGGCGATGACCCCGTCCTTGAGGGGGCGCACCACGTCGATGTTGCCCGGCGTGCGGCCGAGCATGGCCTTGGCGGCCTGGCCGACGGCGATCACCGACCGCTGGTTCCGGTCGAGCGCGACAATGGAGGGCTCCGACAGCACGATCCCCTGGCCGCGGACGTACACGAGCGTGTTGGCGGTACCGAGATCGATCCCGATATCGTTCACGAAGACTCCGGACGGCAGACGAAATTTCATCAGACGTTCCCTCCGCGCGGCGGCGATGCGCCGAGGCTCTAGCAAGCCGCGAGCCGAACGGCGGAGCGCGAAAACCGCGACGTTTTCGGCGGACGGCGCGCGAGCAACGTTGACCGACAGACGCTCGACAACGAACAGTGTCACGCGTCCGGCGCTCTCCGTTGAAACTTGTAGATTCCAGGCCCGGTCCTTTCAGCCCTCCTCGAAGAAACAGATGCGCAACACGGCTCCGCCGGGGCGACGAACGTGGGAGCTTCCGGGGTTGCCCGGATACTGAGGAGCGCTACGGGTCTGCCGTGGGCACCGAGTGGTCAGGCTCGACGGCTTGCCGCGATACGGAGGGGCGCCACGGCTCCGCCGGGGCGTGACCGCCGTGTGGCCTCCCGGGTTTGTCGCGATATCGAGGGGCGCCACGCCTCCGCCGGGGCATGACCGCCGTGTGGCCTCCCGACCTGTCGCGATACCGAGGGGCGCCACGGCTCCGCCGGGGCGTCCCGAGCCTCCATTGGGGGGCCTGGGGGGCCCGTCGAGGCCCCCATCTTCAAACGACCCGGAACATCGGCACCGGCGGGCCGCCATCGGTCGGCTTGAACACTACGCGGACCCCCTGCCCGATACGGATGCCGTCCAGGTCGCAGTCGACGAGGTTCGTCATCATGCTGACGCCCTCCTCGAGCGTGACGTAGGCGATGGCATAGGGCACCGGCGCCCGCCGGAAGACGCTGTAGGAGTAGACGGTGCCGCGCCCGGATGCCTCGGTCCATTCGGTGCGCTCGCTGCCGCAGAACGGGCAGCGGGCGCGCGGGTAGTGGTGGGCGGCGCCGCAGGCCGTGCAGCGCTTCACCAGCAGCTTGCCGGCGGCGGCGGCGTCCCAGAACGGCTTCGTCTCGGGGTTGACCGGCGGCGCCGGGATGGGGCGGTCCTGGGCGCGCAGCATGTCAGGCCCGCTCCATGATCAGCGTCGCGCTGCCGTGGCGGGTCGCCAGCGATCCACCGGTGCCGTGGGCCAGCGCGAGATCGCAGTTCTTGACCTGGACGGCCGGGTGCGCCTCGCCCCGTAGCTGGCGCACCGCCTCGACGACCTTGGTGAGACCGCCGCGGTTGGCCGGGTGGTTGTTGCAGAGGCCGCCGCCGTCGGTGTTGAACGGTAGCCTCCCGACGCCGGCAATGAGAGTGCCGTCCGACACGAACTTGCCCCCCTGGCCTTTCTGACAGAAGCCCAGGTCCTCGAGCGTGATGAGGACGGTGATCGTGAAGCTGTCGTAGATCGACACGTACTTGATGTCGGAGGGCTGGACGCCGGCCTCGGCGAAGGCCGCCGGGCCCGACCACACGGCGCCGGTGTAGGTCAGGTCGATCTTGCCGCCCCGCTGGTGCTTGACCGCCTCGCCGGCGCCGAGGACGGCCACCGGTGGCCGCTTCAGCCCGCGCGCCACCTCGGGCCGCGTGACGACGATGGCGCCGCCGCCGTCGGTGATCACGCAGCAGTCGAGCCGGTGCAGCGGATCGGCGATGATCGGCGAGCTCACGACGTCCTCGACCGTGACCACCTCGCGCAGCAGCGCGCGCGGGTTGTGTTGCGCGTGGCGTGACGCCGCCACCTTGATCCACGCCAGCTGGGCGCTGGTCGTCCCGTACTCGTGCATGTGGCGCATGGCCGCCATGGCGTACTGGTTCACGACGGTCGGCCCGTACGGGAACTCGAACGCCACGTCCGGCGCCGCGCTGCCGTAGTTACGCGGCGCGGTGCCGGTCGCCATCCCCTCGGCGCGGGGCCGGCCGGCCAGCGTGATGAGCGCGACGTCGCACTTGCCGGCCGCGATGGCCTCGGCAGCGTGGCCCACGTGGATCACGTACGAGGATCCGCCGGTCTCGGTCGTGTCGACGTGACGCAGCTTCAGCCCCATGTAGTCGGCCATCGAGAGGCCGCCGAGGCCCGGCGCGTCGCCGGCGCAGAAATAGCCGTCGACGTCCTTGAAGGCGAGGCCGGCGTCGGCGAGGGCGCCGGCGGCCGACTCCGCGTGCAGCTGGGCCAGCGACTGCTCGTCCGCCTTGCGCGTCGGGTGCTCGAACACGCCCGCGATGAACGCCTTGCGCTTGATCGTCATGGCCGCATCATACCCGACTCACCGGCGAGGTCCTGACGCAGGCCGGGCTTGTGAATCTTGCCGGTCGCCGTGCGTGGGAAGTCGGCCGCCCCGCGGAATTGGACGCGCCTCGGCACCTTGTAGCTGGCCAGCCGCTCGCGGCAGAACGCCACCAGGGCGTCGGCGGTGGTGGTGGCGCCGGCGTGCAGCTCGACGACGGCGGCGACGATCTCGTCCCGGTCGCGATCCGGCACGCCGACCACGTAGGCCTGCTGGACGTCGGGATGCTGCAGCAGCACCTCCTCGACCTCGAGCGGCGCCACGTTGATCCCCCCGGTCTTGATCATCTCCTTCAAGCGCCCGCGGAAGCGAACGCGCCCGTCGTCGCCGATCAGCCCGAGATCGCCGGTGAGGAAGTAGCCGTCCGCATCGAAGGCGGCGGCGTCGAGCTCGGGCGCGCGGAAATAGCCGGGCGTCACCCGTCCCCGCACGCACAGCTCGCCGATCTCGCCGGCGCCCAGCAGGCGTTGCGTCTCCGGGTGCACCACGCGCAGCTGCATCCCGGGCAAGGGACGCCCCTGCGTGTGCAGTCGCAGCGCGAGCGGGTCGTGAGCGTCGGTGACGGCGCAGTTGCCGTAGGTCTCCGTCGACCCGTACACGTTGCACAGCTCTCGGGCACCGACCGCCTCCATCGTCATCTCGATGTCCTCGGGAAGGCCGATGGTCAGCCCGGTGCGCATGGCCGCCAACCGACGGCGCGGGCGGTCGGCATGCTCCAGCAGGGCCCGCGCCATGTTCGCCATGCCGTAGTAGACGCTGCAGCGCTCGGACTCCAGCAGCTCGAGGGCCTCGCCGGGCTCGAAGCTCTCCTGCAGCACCACGCAGCCGCCGTGGCTCAGGATCGCGGGCAGCGCGTTCGCCGAGCCGAACGACCAGAAGAGCGGCACCGCCAGCCAGAGACGATCGGCCGCGCTCAGGTGCTGGCGCTCGCCGATCTCGAAGCCGTTGTCGATCACGCCGCCGTGCACGAGCGTCACCCCCTTCGGCGTCGCCGTCGAGCCCGACGTGTAGAGGATGTAGCACACGTCGCCGGGGGCGACCGACATCTGGGCCGCCCGCAGCGCGGCGGTGGTGGTCGCGCCGGCGCGCGTCACCACGTCGTCGGGATGAAGGACGCCGTCGTGGCGCCGCGCGTCGAGGGCGATCACCGCGCGCAGCGCCGGCAGCCGCGCGCTGCGGAGCGCTCCCGGGGCGCTGGCGGCCAGCTCGGGGCAGAGCTCGTACACCGCGGCGAGATAGCCGCGGCCGCGAAACGTCTCCACGGTGATCAGCGCCGTCGCCCCCGAGTGCGCGAGCACCCAGCCCAGCTCGCGCGGCGTCGAGAAGGTGCTGATGGCAGCGAGGATGCCGCCGATCTTGCCGATCGCCAGCCCGGCGACGACCCACTCGGCCCGGTTGGGCAGCAGGACGGCCACGCGGTCGCCGCGCCGCACACCGAGCGCGAGGAGCGCGGAGCGTGCGGCTGACCGGGCGCACGCTCAGCGCCCGGTGAGCGCGACCGGCGCCTCGTCCGACGGCGGCGGCGTTGTTGAAGTCATGCGGCGCGTATGATAACGCTATTCGCGCGCAGCCCACCGCCGCTCGCCGAAGGAGATCACGATGACCCGACGCATCGCCGTCGCCGCACTCGTGCTCGCGCTGCTCACGCCGGTCGCGCCGCCGATCGCCCCCGCCGCCGACGACCTGAAGATCGCGCTCGTGGTCCCGCTGTCGGGACGCTGGGCGCGCCAGGGCCAGCTCAAGAAGATGGGCGCCGAGATGGCGATCGACGAGATCAACGCCGCCGGCGGCATCAAGGCGCTCGGCGGAGCGAAGATCGTGCTGCGGGAGGCCGACGCCGGCGACAGCGTGGAGAAGGCCGTGAGCGCCGCCCAGCGCGCGCTCGGCCGCGACAAGATCAGTGCCGGCATCGGGGCCTGGCTGTCCTCGTTCACGCTGGGCGTGACGGAGGTCGCCGAGCGCATGCAGGTGCCGTGGTTCACGCTGTCCTACGCCGACTCCATCACCGAGCGCGGGTTCAAGTACACGTTCCAGACCTCGCCGGAGTCCTCCGTGCAGGCCGAGCAGGCGCTCGACCTCCTGGTGGATCTCGCCCGGCGCAACAACCAGGCCCTGAAGAAGGCGGCGATCGTCGGCGACAACACGGCCGCCACCGTGTTCTTCTTCAAGCCCCTGCGGGAAAAGCTGCTCAAGGCCAAGGGCATCGACATCGTCGTCGACGAGATCTGGACGCCGCCGCTCGCGGACGCCACCGCGATCGTGCAGAAGCTGCGCTCGACCCAGCCCGACATCGTCTTCTACGGCGCGACGAACTTCCCGGACTCGATCCAGGTGCTGCAGAAGGTGAAGGAGTTCGGCGTGAAGTCGCCCATCCAGGGCGTGGGCGCCTGGCTCGTCACGCCGGAGTACGTGACCACGGTCGGCAAGGAGCTCCTCGACAACATCATGTCGGTCGTCGCCGCCCACCCGCTGAAGGGTCAGGAGGAGCTGGTGGAGCGCTTCAAGAAGCGCACGGGCGAGCCGTTCATGACCCAGGATCCGCTGATGGCCTACGCCCACGTCTGGATCATCAAGGAGGCCGCCGAGCAGGCGAAGTCCGCCGACCCCAAGGCCATCCGCGACGCCGTCGCCAAGCTCGACCTCCGATCGGGGCCGGCAGCGGCGACGCTGGCGCCGGGCCGCATCCGCTACGACGAGCGCGGCCGCCGCATCGGCGCGGTGCCCATCGTCGTGCAATGGCAGGGCGGCGAGCCGTTCACGGTCGTCCCCGCCGAGTACGCCACGCGCAAGCCGGTCTGGCACGGGGCGAAGTAAGGCGGCCCGCCGCGCGTGGCCGTCGCGGAGCTCCTGCAGTACGTCGTCACCGGGCTCCTGGTCGGCGGCGTCTATGCGCTGATGAGCATCGGCCTGGCGCTGATCTTCGGCGTCATGCGTGTCGTCAACTTCGCGCAGGGCGACTTCATGATGCTCGGGATGTATCTCACGTACTACCTGGCGGTCGCCTGGCACACCGATCCACTGCTCGGCGCGATCGTGGTCATCATCCTCACGCTCGGCCTCTCGCTCATCATCACCAACGTGACGACGATGGTGCTCTCGCCGATGCCGCGCGGCATCAAGACCGCCTACGCGACGCGGGCGTTCGCGCTCGGCGCCGTGCTCGTCAACGAGGCGCGCGCCTACGCCTTCCTGATGGCGCTGCTGCTGGCGGCCGTGGTGTACGCCTTCCTGACGCGCACCGACCTCGGCAAGGCGCTGCGGGCCGCCGCCGACGATCCCGAGGCCGCCGCCTACCAGGCGATCGACGTGCGGCGCATGCACGCGCTGGCCTTCGCGATCGGCATCGCGCTGGTCGCCGCCGCCGGCGGCTTGCTGGCGACGTACCATCCGATCGAGCCGACGGTGGCCGTCAACTTCATCGTGCTGATGTTCGTGGCCGTCGTGCTCGGCGGGCTCGGCAGCGTGCCCGGGGCCTTCGCGGGGGGGATCCTGATCGGCCTCGTGCAGTCGCTGACCTTGCTCGTGCTGCCCTTCCAGCTTCAGAACGTCGGCGTGTTCATCGCCTTCCTGCTCGTCCTCTATCTCCGCCCCCAGGGCCTGTTCGGGCGGCGGCTTCGCTCGGTGTGATGGCCGCGTCGGGGCGCCTGCGCGGCTGGCTGCCGATCGCGCTCGTCGTCGTGGCCGGCGGCCTTCTCGCCCTCGCGCTGCGCGAGCGCTATCACCACCGCATCCTGACGCTCGTGCTGCTGTGGGCCACCATGGGCCTGGCCTGGAACATCATCAGCGGCTATGCCGGGCAGACGTCCTTCGGCCACCAGGCGTTCTTCGGCATCGGCGCCTACGTCACCGTCCTGCTGATCCTCAAGGCGGGCCTCACGCCCTGGCTGGGCGTCCTCGCCGGCGCCATGGTCGCCGTCGCCGCGGCGGTCCTCATCGGGATCCCGACGTTCCGGCTGGCCGGCATCTACTTCGCCCTGGCCACGCTCGCCTACCCGCTCATCTTGAGGATCGTCATGGACTTCGCCGGCTACCAGGAGGTCGCGATCCCGATGGCCCGAGAGCGGCCGACGCTGTTCATGCAGTTCGCCGAGCCGCGCGCCTACGACCTCCTCGCGCTCGGCGTCTTCGCGGCCACGCTGGCGCTGTCGCACGTGATCGAGGGCTCGCGTCTCGGCTATTCGCTGGTGGCGCTGCGCGAGAACGAGCAGGCGGCCGAGGCGGCCGGCGTCGACACGTTCCGCTGCAAGATGCTCGCGTACATGCTGAGCGCGGCACCGGCGGCCATCGTGGGCGCCGTCTACGCGCACGCCATCCTCTACGTGGTCACGCCCGAGGCGGCGTTCGGCGTGCTGGTGATCGTGCAGACGCTCGTGGTCTGCCTCGTCGGCGGGGCGGGCAGCAAGTGGGGACCGGTGATCGGCGCCGCCGTCATGGTGCCGATCAGCGAGACGCTCGACGCCACGATCGGCGATCGCGTGCCCGGCATCCAGGGCGTCGTGTACGGCGCCGCCCTGGTGCTGATCATCCTGTTCGCGCCCGAAGGCCTCTACTGGCGGGTGCGGGGCCTGCTCGGCGGCCGCCGGCCGGCGCCGACGTCGTCAGCGCCGGCGCCTCCGGCCGCCGCGCCGGTGACGGGCGGGCCGGCCGTGATCGGCGGCGATCTGCTGGTCGTCGGCGAGGTGTCCAAGGCCTTTCTCGGACTGCAGGCGCTGAGCGACGTGAGCTTCGCGATTCGCGAGCACGAGATCCTCGGCATCATCGGGCCCAACGGCGCCGGCAAGACCACGCTCTTCAACGTGCTCAACGGATTTCTCGTCCCCGATCGCGGGGAAGTCCTGCTGCGCGGTCGGTCCGTGCGCGGGCTCCGGCCGAGCGCGATCTGCCGGCGCGGGGTCGGCCGCACGTTCCAGGTCGTGCGCTCGTTTCCTCGCCTCACCGTCCTCGACAACGTGATGGTCGGCGCCTTCGTCCGCGATCGCCAGCGGGAGCGCGCGGAGGCGCGCGCGCGCGCCGCGCTGGGCGTCGTCGCGCTCTCGCATCGGGCCGACGCGGCCCCGACCGGGCTCACCACGCTCGAGCTGCGGCTCATGGAGCTGGCCCGCTGCCTGGCGGGCGCGCCCACCCTGGTCCTGCTCGACGAGCCGCTGGCCGGCCTGAGCGGCGACGGCGTCGGCGTCATGATCGAGCTGATCCGACGCCTGCGGGCGGACGGCACGACCGTGGCGATCATCGAGCACACGATGCAGGCGCTCCTGCGCCTGGCCGACCGTCTGGTCGTGCTCGACCAGGGGCGCCGCATCGCCGCCGGGGCCCCGGCCGACGTGACGCGCGATCCCGCGGTGATCGAGGCCTACCTGGGCACGCGCTGGCTCCGCCATGCTGAGAGTCTCCGGACTTAGCGTCGCCTACGGCGGCCTGCGCGCGCTCGACGGCATCTCGCTCGAGGTGCGCGAGGGCGAGTTCGTCACGATCGTCGGCCCCAACGGCGCCGGCAAGACGACCTTGCTGAAGGCCGTCTCGGGCACGGTGGCCGCCACGGCCGGGCGCATCGAGTACCAGGACCGGGCGATAGGACGGCTGCCGGCCAGCGCACGCGCCGGACTCGGCATCGCGCACGTCCCCGAGGGCCGCAAGGTGTTCCCCTCGCTCACGGTGCTGGAGAACCTCGAGATGGGTTCGTACCGGGCCGCCGCGCGCGCCGGCCGTCGTCAGACGCTGGAGGAGACCTTCGTCCTGTTTCCGATCCTCGCGCAGCGGCGGGCCCAGCTCGCCGGCTCGCTGTCGGGCGGCGAGCAGCAGATGCTGGCCATCGGCCGCGGTTTCATGGCGCGGCCGGACCTCCTGCTACTCGACGAGCCCTCGCAGGGGCTCGGTCCGCGGATCGTCGAGCAGATCTTCGCGACGATCGCCGAGATCCGCCGCCGGCGCCGGCTGACGATCTTGCTTGTGGAGCAGCGGGTCGTCGAAGCGCTCGAGCTGTGCGATCGCGGCTACGTGCTGGAGACGGGCCGGGTCGTGCTGGAGGGCGCGCGCGCGACGCTGCTCGGCGACCCCCGCGTGCAACGCGCGTATCTTGGGTAGTGGGGGGCCCCGAGATGGCCCCCCACACCCCCCAGATGTTCGGGCCGCCCCGGCGGAGCCGGGGCCCTCTGTCATGCGAGTCAGTCGTAGCGGGGCGGGCGTTTTTCGCGGAAGGCGGCGACGCCCTCGGCGAAGTGGGCGCTGGCCCGGACGCGGTCGCCGAGCTGCTGGTCCAGCGCCTCGCGCGCGCGGGCGTGCTCGGCGATCGTCGCGCTGATCTGCCGCTTGACGGCCTGCACCGCCGTCGGACTGTTCGCCGCGATCGTCTCGGCCGTCTCCAGCGCTGAGGCCATGAGATCGGGTGGGGCGACCACGCGGTTGACGAGGCCCCGCTGGGCCGCCTCGCCGGCGTCGATCAGGCGCGCCGTCAGCAGCAGATCCATGGCGTGCACGTAGCCGAGCTGCTGCACGAGCTTGATCGTGGCGCCCCCGAACGGGTAGATCGACCAGCGCACTTCCGGAAGGCCGAAGCGCGCGTGGGGCACGGCGACCCGGATGTCGGTGGCCAGCAGCAGCTCGAGGCCACCGCCGACGCAGTCGCCGTTCACCGCGGCGACGATCGGCTTGCCGTAGGCGTCGGTCTTCAGCAGGGCGTGGTTGACGACCCGCGCCGTCTCCGGCGCGGCCGACAGGTCGCCGCTGATGTCGGCCCCGGCGCAGAACGCGCGCTCGCCGGCGCCGGTCAGCACGATGCAGCGGCAGTCGCCGCGCTCGAGCTCGTCCCACAGCCGTCCCAGCTCGGCCATCATCTGGCGCGTCATCGCGTTGCGTCGCGGCTGGTTGTCGATGGTGACGACCGCCACGTGGCGGCCGTGCCAGGCGAGGCGAATGTCCATCAGCGCGGCTCCATGGCGACCACGACCTTGCCGTGGGCCTTGCGATCCGTCAGCAGCCGGATGGCCTCGACGCTCGCCTCGAGCGGCAGCCGATGGGTGACACACGGCCGCAGCCTGCCCTCGCCGTACCAGCGCATGAGCTCGTCGACCGAGCGGCGCAGCTTGTCGGGCGCATGCCAGCGGAAGTAGCGGAGCGACGAGCCAAGCGCGGCGCGATGCTTCACGAGCAGGCGATTGGCCGGGATCTGCGGCACGCCGCCGACGAAGCCGACCAGCAGGATGCGGCCGCCCCAGCCCAGCGACGAGAGCGCCGCGTCGAAGAGGGCGCCGCCGACCGGATCGAAGCACACGTCGGCGCCCCGATCGCTCGTCAACGCCATCACGCGCTCGGTGAGATCCTCGCTCGCGTAGTTGACGACGGCGTCGGCGCCGCGCTCGCGGGCCACGGCCAGCTTCTCGGGCGTGCTGGCCGCCGCGATCACCCGTGCCCCCATCGCCTTGCCGATCTCCACGGCGGTGAGTCCCACGCCGCCGGCGGCGCCGAGCACCAGCAGCGTCTCCGCGGGCTCCAGCCGTCCCTGCCAGCGGAGCGCCACGTGGCTCGAGATGTACGCGATGGGGAACGCGCCGGCCTCCTCGAAGCTCATGCCCGCCGGGATGGCGAACGTCTCGGCCTCGGGCGCCACGGCCATCTCGGCCAGGCCGCCGTAGGCGAGGATCGCCATCACGCGATCCCCGGGCGAGAAGCGGGTCACGCCCTCGCCGCAGGCGACGACGACACCGGCCGTCTCCAGGCCGGGACTGAACGGCAGCGGCGGCTTGGTCTGATAGCGACCCGCGACCATGATCGCGTCGGCATAGTTCACGGCGGTCGCCTTCACGGCGATGAGGACCTCGCCCGCGGACGGCGCCGGCGGCGGCACCTCGGCGATCGTCAGCTCGTCGATCGCTCCCCAGGCCCGGCAGAGGACGGCCCGCATGGCTCAGCCGCGACGATACGGCTCGATGACGTCGGTGGCGATCTGCTCCAGGCGCTGTCGGACCTTGTCGGCGTCGAAGCTGAACACCGGCACCATGACGTGATCGACGCCCTGAGCGGCGAACTGCCGCACGACGTCCAGTCCGAAGCGGTCGGTCGGAAACGCGCTGACGACGAAATCCTTCCGGTCGCGGCCGGCCGTGGCCAGCTCCTCGGCCAGCTGCGTCAGCTTGCCCGGCAGCTCGGCCAGCGAGGTGCCCGCGGAGTGCCAGCCGTCGCCGAGCCGCGCCGCGCGACGCAGCGCCGCCGGGCTGTCGCCGCCGACCCACACCGGCACGTGCGGCCTCTGCACGGGCTTCGGCGTGACCGCGCAGTCGCTGACCCGGAAGTACCGGCCCGCGAACGTGGGGTTCCGCTCGGTCCACAGCGTCTTTACGAGACGCAAGGACTCGTCCATCCGGACGCCGCGCTCGTGGAACGGCTCGCCGAGCAGCGCGAACTCCTCGGCCATCCAGCCGACCCCGACACCGAAGATCACCCGCCCGCCCGAGAGACGGTCGGCCGTGGCGATCTGCTTGGCCGTTACGGAAAGCCGCCATCGCGCGAGTACGGGTACTTCGAGCGCAGCGTGCGCGGCACGACGATGTGATCGGCGACGAACACCGAGTGATAGCCGAGGCGCTCGGCTACCCGGGCCGCCTCGGCCAGGCGCTGGGGATCGGCGAGCGCGCCCACGCCGAAGAGGTTGGCGCCGAAGTGCATGCGGCGGCGCTAGGGCTGCAGGAAGTCGCCGACGATCCGGGCCACCGTCTCCGGCTGCTCGAGGTGCGGCGCGTGGCCGCAGCCCTCCACGGTCTGCACGCGCGCGCCGGGCAGCCGCCGGGCGAATTCGTCGGCGTACACCAGCGGCACCAGCCGGTCCTCCTTGCCCCACAGCAGCAGCGCCGGCGCCGTGACGCGGTGGATGCGCTTCTTCAGGCCCTTGTCGGGAATCGGCCAGATGAACTTCCCGGTGGCGCCCATCGCCCACATCAGGCGGATACGGGCGGCGGCGGCCGCCTCCGGCGGCTCCGACGGCCCGAACATCCGCCGGGCGGCCTCGCCAGCGGGGTCGCGGAAGATGCGCGCGCGCATCGCCTCGGGGTCGAGCGTCATCCAGTTGGTGACGGGATCGGCATCGCGCCAGAAGCCGATCGGCGCGAGGAGCGCGACTGCGCGCGCGCGTCGCGGCGTCGCGGCGGCCATCTCGCAGGCGACCATCGCCCCGAACGAGTGCCCCACGAACACGGCGCTCTCCAGTCCAAGCGCGTCGAACAGTTCGTCGTAGCAGAGGACGAGATCCCACAGCGAGTCGAGCTTGTAGATGTCGTCCGGCGCCTCCGGCGTCGTGCCAGGATGCTCCGGCGCGTGCACGGTGAACCGGCTCGCCAGCTCGTCGAGAAACGGATCCCACGTGAGCCCCCACGGACCGTGGAAGAACACGAGCGCCGGACCGCGGCCCTTCGACAGGACGCGGATGCGGACCTGGTTCTGCCAGACGGCAACCGTGCGCGCGCTCGTCCCCGCCGGCGGCGCCTCCCGCTCCGCCGTCGTCATGCGCCGCCGCCCGCCGCCACGCCGGCCGCCACCGGCGCCGCCTTCGGCGCGCGCAGCTGCTCCGGCCACCAGTGATTCACCCAGCCCTCGTCGTCCCAGAATCCGCGCAGGTGCGGCAGGACCTCGCGGGCGAACAGGCCGATGTTCTCGAGCGTCAGCTCGTGGGGCATCGAGCCGATCTGCAGCAGAACCATGAGGTTGCCCACGCGCAGGCCCTTCACCACCTCGTCCTCGAGCCGCTGGCGCACGGTGGCGGGGCTGCCGGCGATCACGTAGCCCTTCTCCACGAAATCGCGATAGCGCAGCGCCTTGGTGTTCTCGGGGCGGCGCAGCGGGTTCAGCTGGGTCGCCACGAGGCTCCGGTAGTCCTGGTTGCCGGGCGGCGAGAGGTACTGGATCGGCCAGTGCAGGCACTTGTGATAGAAGTACTCGACGTGCCGCGCGTACTTCTCCTCGGCGCGGGCGTCGGTCTCGGCCACGGCCACGAGCTGCAGGAAGCCAGCGCGGTAGGGATTCGGCTCGCGGCCCTTGTCGGTCACCACCTTCCAGTAGCCCTGCATCATCGTCTTCGCCGCCTTCGCCCCCGAGTAGCTGAGGAAGCAGTAGCAGACGTCGTTGTCGACGGCGAAGTCGAACGTGCTGATGCTGCCCGAGCCCGGCACCCACACCGGCGGATGCGGCTGCTGGATGGGCCGCGGCCACAGGTTGACGTTGGCGAGCTGGAAGTAGCGCCCGTTCCACGCGAAGATCTCGCGCGCCTGCCAGGCCTTGAGCGTGAGCGCGAACGCCTCGCGGTAGCGCTCGCGATGCTCCATCGGCGTGATGCCGTAGCAGAAGTTGACGTCCATCGGGCTGCCCAGCGGCAGGCCGGCCACCAGGCGGCCGCCGCTGATGCAGTCGAGCATCGCGTACTCCTCGGCCACGCGGATCGGCGGATTCGAGGTCGGCAGCGTGGCGCCCATCTGGACGATGGCCACCGGGCTGCCGTTGGTCGCCCTGGCGAGCACGCTGCCCATGATGTTCGGGCTCGGCATGAACCCGTAGGCGTTCTGATGGTGCTCGTTGGTGCAGACGCCGTCGAAGCCGCACTTGGCCGCATAGACCAGCTCGTCCAGCGTCCAGTTGTAGTACTGGCCGACCCGCCGGGCGTCGGCCAGCTCCCACCAGGGCGGCGTCACCCAGACGGATTCGTAGCGCGTCTCGAAGTCGGCCGGCAGCTCGCGATGCGGCATCAGATGGAAGGCGCTGATCTTCATGGCGTCCTTATACAACGACTTCGCGAGGTACGCTGGGATTATGGTCCTGCGCCTCATCGCGCTCTTCAAGCTGCTCAAGGGTCTGTTGCTGCTGGCGGTGGGCCTGGGGATCCTGCGCCTCCTGCACGCCGACGTCTGGGCGGCAGCCACCCAATGGGCCGACCGGCTGAACCTCGACCCGCAGAATCGCTATGTCGACGTCATCCTCAACCGGCTCTCGTCGGTCGACCAGCGCACCCTCGCGGCGCTGGGCATCGGCTCCTTCGTCTACGCCGCCCTGCTGCTCACCGAGGGGATCGGCCTGTGGTTGCAGCGACGGTGGGCCGAGTACTTCACGATCATAGTGACCGGCTCCTTCATCCCGCTGGAGGTCTACGAGGTGACCCGGCGCTTCACGGGGACGCGGCTGGCGATCATCGTCGTGAACGTCGCGATCGTCGCGTACCTGGCCCGCAACCTCCGCGTCACCCGTCATCAGCCGGCGCCCGAGCGCGCCTGAGGCCCCACGGGACGGCGACGGGCCGGGTCGCAGGCGCCAAGGGCGGTACGGAAAATCTTTTCCCGCCGGGCGGCGTTTCCTCGTTGACGTGACGGCCAAACCGCGGGTTAGATGAAGTCGCTCTCGTGAGACGACGTCCCGGGGACCCGCCCCGGACTCAGCCAGCCCTGGAGACCACGCCGATGCGAGTCCTGGTCGACCTTCCCGACCTCTCCGGACTCTGCGTGCTGGTCATCGACGACGACGATGACTCGCGGGCGACGATCGCCGCGACCCTGCACCACGCCGGCGCCACCATGACGAGCGCGGCCGCCGGCGACCATGCCCTCGACGACCTGACGCAGTTCCTGCCCGACGTCCTCATCTGCGACCTGCGCATGCCGCGCGTCGACGGCCTGGGGTTCATCCGCCAGCTGCGGGCCCGCGCGGCCGAAGACGGAGGGCGGCTGCCGGTGATCGCCATCACCGCCTATCACGAGCAGTACGACAGCGCCGAGGCCACGCGGATCGGCTTTGCCGCCTACCTGCCCAAGCCGCTCGACCTCGACCAGCTCTGTCGCACCGTGCGCAAGGTCACCGAGCCCCCCCGCGCCGCCTGAGGTAGCATGGCTGCCGGCCTATAGAGGAGCGCCACGGATCCGCCGAGGCGCTCCGAACGCTGGGGGTTGGGGGCGATTTCGGGGCCCTTGCCTCGCGGGTTGACGAGGGCCGTCACGGCTCCGCCGGGGCGGCCCGAACGCTGGGGGGTTTGGGGGCCATTTCGGGGCCCCCATCTATGACAGGCATTCTGGGACTCGGCACCATGGGCGGGCCGATGGCGCGGCGACTGGTGGCCATGGGCCATGCCGTCACCGGTTACGAGCCGAATCCTGCGCGCGCCGCCACCGCGAGGGCGGCCGGCGTCGCGCTGGCCGACTCTCCGGCGCGGGTCGCTGAGGCCTCCGAAATCGTCCTGTCGAGCCTCCCCGATCCCGCCACGGTGCGGCGCGCCTACCTCGACGCCGACGGCGCGCTGGCCGGCGCCCTCGCCGGGACGACGTTCGTCGACGTGAGCACGACCGATCCCGAGACGTGGCGCGCGGTCGCTGATGCGGCCAGGGCCCGCGGCGTCGACTGTCTCGACGCGCCCGTCAGCGGCGGGCCCGCCGAGGCCGGCAGCGGAAAGCTGATCTTCCTGGTCGGCGGCGAGGCGGCCGTGCTCGAGCGCTGCCGTCCCGTGCTGAAGCTCCTGGGCGGCGAGATCCACCACATCGGCCCGCTCGGCTCGGGCCAGGTCGTGAAGATCGTCAACAACATGATGTCGGTGGGCAACGTGGTGATCGCCGCCGAGGCCATGGTGCTCGGCGTGCGCGCCGGACTCGACCCTCAGCGCCTGTTCGAGATCCTCTCGACGAGCGGCGGGCGCTCGCATCACTTCCTGAAGCGCTTCCCCAACGTGCTGGCGGGCGACTTCACGCCGTACTTCGGCATCGGTCTCTCGCGCAAGGACGTGGCGCTCGGGCTCGGCCTGGCCGCCGGCTTCGGCCTGCCGCTGCCGGTGACGTCGGCGGTGCGTCAGGCCTACGAGGCCGCCCACGCCGAGGGCTTCGGCGACCTCGACATGGCCGGAGTCATCGCGCTCTACGAGAAGTGGGCCGGCGTCCAGGTGCGCAAGACGCCGGGGCCTTCCGGAGCCTGAAAGCGGGTCCGGGCTGTCGATCTTCCTGATCCGCCACGGCGAGACCGTCGGCAACGCCGCCCGCGTCGTGCAGCTCCCGGACGATCCGCTGTCGCCTCGCGGCGTCGCGCAGGCCGAGCGGCTGGCGCGCCGGCTGGCCGGTGAGGGTGTCACGCACATCGTCTCGAGCGACTTCGCCCGCGCCGTCGCCACGGCTCGGCACCTGCGCGCCGTGACCGGCGCGCCGCTCGCCCTCGAGCCGCTGCTGCGCGAGCGGAGCTTCGGCGACCTGCGCGGCCGCCCCTACGCCGAGTTGAACGTCGACATGTTCGCGCCGGACTACGCGCCGCCGAACGGGGAGACGTGGGAGGCGTTTCACGCGCGGGTCGACCAGGCCTGGGCGCGCGTGCAGGACCTGGCGGCGGGCATCGACGGGCACCTCGCCGTGGTGACGCACGGTCTGGTGTGCCGCTCGCTCGCCGCCCGGCACCTCGCCCTGCCGGACGGCGAGGTCGTGCCGCTGCGCTGGGAGAACACGTCGCTGACGATCGTCGAGTGCCCCAGCCCGTGGCGCGTGCGCCTGCTCAACTGCGTCGCGCACCTCGACGACCTGGACGAGGCCCGGCTGACCGACTCCGGCGCCGTCTGACCGGACGCCGGGCGCGACTTACTTGGGCTCGAACCCCGAGGTCCCGACCCAGCCGGTCTCCGAGACGTCGATCATGACGCCATCGGGCCCGCTGTACTTGACCTCGACGTTGCCCCCGTGGCGCCGGCCGTACCCGACCCCGAGCGCCTCGTTCACGTCGTCGCGCGGCTTGGAACCGGCGGCGGCAAGCTTGTCGGCGATCTCCTCCAGGCTCTCGACGGCGAAGCCGATGTGGTGGATGCCGTTCCATCCCGCGCCGCGCTCGACGCCGGCGACGGCGTCGTTCTTGAAGTGCAGGATCGCCAGGTTCAGGTCTCCGTCACTCAGGTAATAGCCGGACGCGCCGGGGCTGTTGACGCGGGCGATCTCCTTCATCCCGAAGACGTCGATGTAGAACTTCGCGGTCGTGTCGACGTCCTGCGTCGAGATGGCGATGTGCTTGATCTTCGGCATGTCGCGCCTCCTGTGCGGGTGGGCTCGTGGGAGTAGCCTAACAGATTTTCATGGGGGCCCCGATATGGTCCGCTTGATTTTCATGGGGGCCCCGACATGGCCCCCAACCCCCCTACGCTCGGGCCGCCCCGGCGGAGCCGTGACGGCCCTCGACATCGCGAGAAGTTTCAGGGGGGCCCCGATATGGCCCGCTTGATTTTCATGGGGGCCCCGACATGGCCCCCAACCCCCCTACGCTCGGGCCGCCCCGGCGGAGCCGTGACGGCCCTCGACATCGCGAGAAGTTTCAGGCGGCCCCGACATGGCCCCAAACCCCCGACGTTCGGAGCGCCCCGGCGGAGCCGGGGCGCTCCGCTATGTGCGCGCTTATAGCGAGCGCAGGAAGGCGACCAGGTCGTCTTTTTGTTGCTGGGTCAGGCTGAGGTCGAAGCGCTTGTCGTAGAAGTTGACGGCGTCGGCCAGCGTGGCGGCCGAGCCGTTGTGGAAGTACGGCGCGCGGCCGACCAGCCCGCGAAGGATCGGTCCCTTGAAGCGTCCCACGTCCTTCCACTTGCCGGTGATGAGCGCCCGGCCCGGGTCCGTGACGACCTTGATCTCGTTCGTGCCCTTCTTGCGCAGCGTGTACACCGGCATGTCGCCGACCGGGAGGCCGGAGGCGTTGAGGCCGTCGGCGCCCAGCGGGGGATCGGCGATGCCGATGTTGAGCGGGGCCGGCACGCTGTGGTCGCCGGCGTGCGGCGTGTCGTGGCACGTCGTGCAGGTGCCGACGACGGTGGGCACGCCGAAGTCGTCGTTGATGCCGTTCACGTTCTTGATCGGGATCGGCAGCGTGTCGAAGAGATGCTGTCCCCGCGCCACCGCCGCCCGCGCCTGGTTGCGGCCGTTCCCCTTCAAGGCCGTCCACGCGTCGAACTCGGTGAAGACGATGGAGCTGAACTGCGCGCTGGCGGGATTGCAGTTGGCCCCGCTGGCGTTGCAGCCGAGCGGGTCGTTCGAGCCGAAGACGAAGGGCTGCAGCGAGAGTTCCTCGGGACCGCCCTCCGCCCCCGCCGCGTGGAGGTCGCCGGCCGTGCCGTCGAACACCTGCGCGGTGTAGAGCGTGGTCTCGTAAGCGAAGATCGCGTCGCGCGTCTTCTGGTCGATCGGGTTCGGCGCCTGGGCGTGGCCCTGCGTCGCGCCGTTGGCCTGATCGGCGAGGTCGAAGTGAATCGCCGCCGCCGATCCCTTCTCGAACGTCTCGCGGCCGTCCCACATCACCGTGCTGAGGAACGTCAGGTTGGTC
>VBPC01000223.1 GCA_005887895.1 Candidatus Rokuibacteriota bacterium | reverse complement strand
CGTCCCCACGTTCACGTGCGGCTTCGTCCGCTCGTACTTGGCCTTCGCCATGATCTCGCTTCCTCCGACTCTCTGGTTCTCAGCGGGTTCCGGCGCGGGCGGCCGGCTTGCCGGCGACCTTGGCCATGATTTCTTCGGCGATCGCGGTCGGGACCTCTTCGTAGCGGGAGAACTGCATGGTGTAGGTTGCCCGCCCTTGGGTCATCGAGCGCATCTCGGTCGCGTACCCGAACATGGTCGCCAGCGGCACGTTGGCGCGGATGACCTGCGAGGTCCCGCGCGCCTCCATGGAGACGATGCGGCCCCGCCGGCTGTTGAGGTCGCCGACGATGGCGCCCATGTACTCCTCGGGGGTCACCACCTCGACGTCCATCACCGGCTCCAGCAGCACCGGCTTGGCCTTCCGGCAGGCTTCCTTGAACCCCATCGATCCGGCGATCTTGAAGGCCATCTCGTTGGAGTCGACCTCGTGGTAAGAGCCGTCCGTCAGGTAGGCCTTGAGGTCCACCATCGGGTAGCCGGCCAGCACGCCGGTCTCCATCGCTTCCTTGATGCCCTTCTCGACGGCCGGCACGTATTCGCGCGGCACCGAGCCGCCCACGATCTTGTTCTCGAACACGAAGCCGCCGCCCGGCTCGTTGGGCTCGACCTCGATGTAGACGTCGCCGTACTGGCCGCGGCCGCCCGTCTGCCGCACGTACCGGCCCTGGGCCTCGCCCTTGCGGCGGATGGTCTCGCGGAAGGCGACCTGCGGCTTGCCGACGTTGGCCTCCACCCGGAACTCGCGGAGCAGGCGGTCGACGATGATCTCGAGGTGCAACTCGCCCATGCCGTGGATCAGCGTCTGCGCGGTCTCTTCTTCGCTGGTCACCCGAAACGTCGGGTCTTCCAGGGCCAGCCGGGCGAGCGCGGCGCCCAGCTTCTCCTCGTCGGCGCGCGTCTTGGGCTCGATGGCCACCGCGATGACCGGCTCCGGGAACGTCATCGACTCCAGCACGATCGGCTTGTCGGGATCGCACAGCGTGTCGCCGGTCGTCGTCACCTTGAGGCCGATGGCAGCCGCGATGTCACCGGCGGCGATCGACGCCACCTCTTCCTTCTTGTTGGCGTGCATCCGCAGCAGGCGGCCCACGCGCTCCTTCTTGTCCTTGGTCGAGTTGTAGACGCCGGAGCCGGCCTCCAGCGTGCCGGAGTACACGCGCAGGAACACGAGCTGGCCGACGTGCTGGTCGTTCATGATCTTGAACGCCAGCGCGGCAAACGGCGCCTCGTCGGAGGCCTTGCGCTCCTCGGTGGCGCCCGTCTCCGGGTTGATGCCCGTCACCGGCGGGATGTCGAGTGGCGACGGTAGGTAGTCGATGACTGCATCGAGGAGCGGCTGCACGCCCTTGTTCTTGAAGGAGGCGCCGCACAGCACCGGGAAGAGCGTCATGGCCATGGTGCCCTTGCGGACAACCGCCTTGAGCTCCTCGGCGCTGATCGCCTCGCCGTGCACGTACTTCTCCATGAGGTGCTCGTCCACCTCGGCCAGGCCCTCGATCATCTTCTCCCGGTACTCCTTGACCTGCTCACGCAGGTCGGCCGGGATCTCGACGGTCTTGTACTCCTTGCCGAGCGTCTCGTCGCCCTCGTCCCAGATCAGCGCCACCTGACCGATGAGATCGACCAGGCCCCTGAACTGATCCTCGCGCCCGATCGGCAGCTGGATGGCCACCGGATGGGCGCCCAGGCGGCTGCGCAGCATCTCGAGGCAGCGGAAGAAATCGGCGCCGACGCGATCCATCTTGTTGACGTAGACGATGCGGGGCACCTGGTACTTGTCGGCCTGGCGCCAGACGGTCTCCGTCTGCGGCTCCACGCCCGACACCGCGTCCAGGATCGCCACCGCGCCGTCGAGCACGCGGAGCGAGCGCTCGACCTCCACCGTGAAGTCGACGTGGCCGGGCGTGTCGATGATGTTGATGCGGCAGTCCCGCCAGAAGCAGGTGGTGGCGGCCGACGTGATGGTGATGCCCCGCTCCTGCTCCTGCACCATCCAGTCCATCGTCGCGGTCCCTTCGTGGACCTCGCCGATCTTGTAGGACCGCCCGGTGTAGTACAGGACGCGCTCGGTCGTCGTCGTCTTGCCCGCGTCGATGTGGGCCATGATGCCGATGTTGCGCGTCCTCTCCAGGGAGTACTGCCGCTCCACGTCCGTCCTCTGCTTTCTGTGCCGTAGAAGCCACGAGGGGGGTCAGGACTGCGCCCCCCTCGTCGGGTGATCTCTCGCTACCAGCGGTAATGCGCGAACGCCTTGTTGGCCTCCGCCATCTTGTGCGTGTCCTCTCGCTTCTTCACCGCCAGACCCCGGTTGTTGGCGGCGTCGAGCAGCTCGGCCGCCAGCTTGTCGGCCATGCTGCGCTCGGCCCGGCGGCGGGCGGCACCGATGACCCACCGCATGGCCAGCGACGTGCGGCGGTCGGGGCGCACCTCGACCGGCACCTGGTACGTCGAGCCGCCGACCCGGCGCGACTTCACCTCGACGGCCGGCTTGACGTTGTCGATGGCGGTCTTGAACATCTTCAGCGCTTCCTGCTTGCTCCGGTCCTCGACGGCCGCCATGGCGTCGTACATGATCCGCTCCGCGGTGGACTTCTTGCCGCGGATCATCATGATGTTGACGAACTTGGCGACCAGCCGGCTGCCGTACTTCGGATCCGGCAGCACCTCCCGCTTCGCGGCCCCTGCCCGGCGCATGCTCTAGGCCCCGCCCTTGGGGGCCTTGGCCCCGTACTTCGAGCGGCTCTGCTTGCGCCCGGTCACGCCGGCGGTGTCGAGCGAGCCACGGATGATGTGATACCGGATGCCCGGCAGATCCTTCACGCGGCCGCCGCGGATCATCACGATGGAGTGCTCCTGCAAGTTGTGGCCGACACCGGGGATGTAGGAGGTGACCTCCTGCCCGTTCGTCAGCCGCACGCGGGCCACCTTGCGGAGTGCCGAGTTCGGCTTCTTGGGGGTCGTGGTGTAGACGCGGATGCAGACGCCCCGCTTCTGGGGACACGCCTGCATCGCGGGCGTCTTGGACTTCTTGCGCACCGCTTCACGACCCTGGCGCACGAGCTGGTTAATGGTCGGCATAGGTCTCCATCGCCGAGAACGGCGACAAAACTCTCACTTTATAACCGAGTGCCCCCGGCTTGTCAATTCACGTGGGGGCCCCGAAATGGCCCCCACACCCCCGAACGCTCGGCGCGCCGCGGCGGAGCCGTGACGCGCCTCGATGACGCTCCTGTGCGCACGGTTTCTCTTCTCACTCATCCGGCCGCCGCGACATTGCCTTCCCCGTCGGGATCGGTCGGCGTCGGTGTCTCGAAGGTCATGATGCTGTCGAGCGGCTTCACGGCCTCGCCGCCCGGCGTCAGCACCTCGACCCGGGTGTAGTTGTTGAGACCGGTGCCGGCCGGGATCAGCCGGCCGACGATCACGTTCTCCTTCAGACCGCGCAGCTCGTCGGTCTTGCCGGAGATCGCCGCCTCCGTCAGCACCCGGGTGGTCTCCTGGAAGGAGGCCGCCGAGATGAAGCTGTCGGTAGACAGCGACGCCTTGGTGATGCCGAGCAGCACGGGCTTGGCGGTGGCCGGGCGCTTGCCCTGGCTCAGCACCCGCTCGTTCTCCTCCTGGAAGACGAACTTGTCGACCAGCTCGCCCACCACGAACTCGGTGTCGCCCACCTCTTCGATGCGCACGCGACGCAGCATCTGGCGGACGATGATCTCGATGTGCTTGTCGTTGATCGTCACGCCCTGCAGCCGATAGACCTCCTGGACCTCGTTGACCAGGTAGCGCTGCAGCTCGCGATCGCCGAGGACCGCCAGGTAGTCGTGCGGGTTCGGCGAGCCGTCCATCAGGGCCTCGCCGGCCTTGACGCGGTCGCCCTCGTGCACGCTGATGTGCTTGCCGCGCGGGATCAGGTACTCCTTGGTTTCCCCGTTGTCCGCACGGATGATGATCTTCCGCATGCCCTTGACGAAGCCGCCCATCTCGACGCGGCCGTCGATCTCGGTGATGACCGCCTGCTCCTTGGGCTTGCGCGCCTCGAACAGCTCGGCCACCCGCGGCAGACCGCCGGTGATGTCCTTGGTCTTGGTCGTCTCGCGCGGGATCTTGGCGATGATGTCGGCCGCAAAGACGTCGGCGCCGTCGCCCACCGACAGGTTGGCGCCCACCGGCAGCGGGTAGCGATGGCGCTCGGAGCCGGTCGCCGGGCCGGCCCCCTCGGAGTGGGCGCCGTAGATGATGACGCCCGGCTGCAGCCGGCCCTCGGCGTCCTCGATGATGACCTTGCGGGCGAGGCCGGTGACCTCGTCGAACTCCTCCCGCACGGTCACGCCTTCCACGATGTCCTGGTACTGCACCTTGCCGGTGAACTCGGTGAGGATCGGGTTGGTGAACGGATCCCACTCGACCAGCACGGTGCGGGCCTTGATCTTCTGCTCGGCCTTGACCTTGATCTTGGCCCCGTACACGACCGGGTAGCGCTCGCGCTCGCGGCCGCGCTCGTCGGCCACCGCGATCTCGCCGTTGCGGTTGGTGGCCACCAGGTCGCCGTCGCGGTTGACGACGGTGCGGAGGTTGTGGAACTTCACCAGACCCGCGCTCTTGGCCTCGTGCTTGGAGGCCTCGACGACGCGGCTGGCGGTGCCGCCGATGTGGAACGTGCGCATCGTGAGCTGGGTCCCCGGCTCGCCGATGGACTGGGCGGCGATGATGCCGACCGCCTCGCCCAGCTCGGCCAGGCGGCCGGAGCCGAGGTTGCGGCCGTAGCACAGCACGCAGATGCCGCGCTTGGTGTCGCACGTCAGCGTCGAGCGGATGCGCACCCGCTCGAGGCCGGAGTCCTCGATCTTCTGGGCCAGCTCCTCGATGATCTCGGTATTGCCCTGGACGATGATCTCCTGCGAGAGCGGATCCCGCACGTCCTCGGCGGTGACGCGGCCGAGGATGCGGTCTCGCAGCGACTGGATGATGTCGCCGCCCTCGACGAGCGGCGTGGCCTCGATGTACTTCACCGTGGTATCCGCGAGGCCGTTTCGAGCACCGTGCGTCGACGTGAAATACTCCAGAACCGTGAGGCCCTCGCGGAAGTTCGATGTGATCGGCGTCTCGATGATCTCGCCGGACGGCTTGGCCATGAGGCCGCGCATGCCGGCCAGCTGGCGGATCTGCTGCTTGGAGCCCCGGGCGCCGGAGTCGGCCATCATGAAGATGGGGTTGAACTCGCCGCCCTGCTCGCCCTCCTCCAGCTCCTTGAACATCTGGTCGGCGATCTGCTCGGTGACGTGCGCCCAGATGTCGACGACCTTGTTGTAGCGCTCGCCGTTGGTAATGACGCCGTCCTGGTACTGCGTCTCGACCTCGTTGACCTGGCCGCGAGCGCTGCCGATCAGCTGCTCCTTCAACGACGGGATGTGCATGTCGTCGATGCCGATCGAGAGCCCCGACAGGGTCGCGTAGCGGAAGCCGAGGTCCTTCAGCTCGTCGAGGAACTTGACGGTCTCCTCGTTGCCGAGCTGGTTCATGCAGCGGGCGACGAGGGAGGTGACCTCCTTCTTCTTCAGCTCCTGGTTCAGGAAGCGCAGCGGCTCCGGCACGATCTCGTTGAAGAGCGTGCGGCCGACCGTGGTCTCGAGGATCTCGCCGCGCCAGCGCAGGCGGATGCGGGCCTGCAGGTCGACATCCTCGTTGTCGTAGGCGATCCGGACCTCCTCGGGGTCGGCGAACAGCCGGCCCTCGCCGCGCACCGGGTGCTGCGGCGTGGAGAGGCGCTCCTTGGTCAGATAGTAGATGCCGAGGACCATGTCCTGGGTCGGTACCGCGATCGGCGCCCCGTTGGACGGCGACAGGATGTTGTTGGCCGACAGCATCAGCACCTGGGCCTCGAGCTGGGCCTCCATCGACAGCGGCACGTGGACGGCCATCTGGTCGCCATCGAAATCGGCGTTGAACGCCGTGCAGACCAGCGGATGGATCTCGATGGCCTTGCCCTCGACCAGGATGGGCTCGAAGGCCTGAATACCGAGGCGGTGGAGCGTCGGCGCCCGGTTCAGCAGCACCGGATGCTCCTTGATGACGTCGTCCAGGATGTCCCAGACCTCCGGCCGCTCCTTCTCCACGAACTTCTTGGCGGCCTTGATGGACGACGCGATGCCGCGCTCCTCCAGCTTGCGCAGGATGAACGGCTTGAACAGCTCCAGCGCCATCTTCTTCGGCAGCCCGCACTGGTGCAGCTTGAGGTACGGCCCTACGACGATGACCGAGCGGCCCGAATAATCCACGCGCTTGCCGAGCAGGTTCTGGCGGAAGCGGCCCTGCTTGCCCTTGAGCGTGTCGGACAGCGATTTCAGCGGGCGGTTGTTGGGCCCGGTGATGATCCGGCCGCGGCGGCCGTTGTCGAACAGCGCGTCGACGGCTTCCTGGAGCATCCGCTTCTCGTTGCGGATGATGATCTCTGGCGCCTTGAGGTCCATGAGCCGCTTCAGCCGGTTGTTCCGGTTGATGACGCGGCGGTACAGGTCGTTCAGATCGGAGGTGGCGAAGCGGCCGCCGTCGAGCGGCACCAGCGGACGGAGCTCCGGGGGAATCACCGGGATGACCTCGAGGATCATCCATTCAGGCTGGTTGCCGGATTTCAGGAACGCCTCGATGACCTTCAGGCGCTTGACGATCTTCTTGCGCTTCTGGACGGACGTCTCCCCCAGCATCTGGGCCCGCAGGTCGCGGGCCAGCGAGTCGAGGTCCATGTCCCGCAGCAGCTCGCGAATGGCCTCGGCCCCCATGCCCACCTTGAGGGCGTCGGGGCCGTGCTCCTCGGCGAGCTTGCGGGCCTTGTCGACGCCGACCAGGTCCTTCTTCTTCACGCCGTTGATCTTCGACTCGAGGACGACGTGCTCCTCGAAGTAGAGGATCTTCTCCAGCTCGCGCAGCGACATGTCGAGGAGCTGGCCGATGCGGCTGGGCAGCCCCTTGAAGAACCACACGTGGGAAACTGGCGAGGCCAGCTCGATGTGGCCCATGCGCTCGCGCCGCACCCGGGCCCGGGTCACCTCGACGCCGCACTTGTCGCAGATGACGCCGGCGAACTTCATGCGCTTGTACTTGCCGCAGGCGCACTCGTAGTCCTTGGTCGGCCCGAAGATGCGCGCGCAGAACAGGCCGTCGCGCTCGGGCTTGAACGTCCGGTAGTTGATGGTCTCCGGCTTCTTCACCTCGCCGTGCGACCAGTCGCGGATCTTCTGGGGTGCCGCGAGCTTGATCCGGATCGCGTCAAACGTGATGGGCTTCGCATGCCGATCGAGGATGCCCCACAGGTCCTTGGTAGGCTTGTCCTCTCTGATCAGGCTGCCGAAAGGCCGATCCGTCAGCATTCAGTCTTTCTCCTTGTCCAAGAGGGCCTAGGAAGCCTTCTTCCCGTCCTTGGTGATCAGTTCGACGTCGAGAGCGAGCGACTGCAGCTCCTTCACGAGCACGTTGAACGACTCCGGCGTGCCCGGCTCGAGGAAGTTTTCGCCCTTGACGATGGCTTCGTAGATCCGGTTGCGGCCCTCCACGTCGTCTGATTTGACGGTGAGCATCTCCTGCAGCGTGTGGGCGGCGCCGTAGGCTTCCAGCGCCCACACCTCCATCTCGCCGAACCGCTGTCCGCCGAACTGGGCCTTGCCGCCGAGCGGCTGCTGGGTGACCAGCGAGTAGGGCCCGATCGAGCGGGCGTGCATCTTGTCGTCCACCAGATGGGCCAGCTTCAGGATGTAGATCTGGCCGACGGTGACTTCCTGGTGAAACGGCTTGCCGGTACGGCCGTCGCAGAGCATCGTCTTGCCGGAGGTCGGCATGCCGGCCTGCCGCAGGTGGTCCTTGATCTCCTGCTCGGTGGCGCCGTCGAACACCGGGCTCGCCACCCACAGGCCGAGGGCGCGGGCCGCCCAGCCCAGGTGGGTCTCGAGGATCTGACCGACGTTCATGCGGGAAGGAACACCGAGAGGATTGAGAACGATTTCCACGGGAGTTCCATCCGGAAGGAACGGCATGTCTTCTTCTGGAAGGATCTTCGACACCACGCCCTTGTTGCCGTGGCGGCCGGCCATCTTGTCTCCGACCGAAAGCTTGCGCTTCACCGCGACGTAGACCTTGACCATCTTGATCACGCCGGGCGGCAGGTCGTCGCCGCGGCGGAGGCGGCCGATGCGCTCCTCCAGCATCGAGTCGTAGATGGAGATCTGCTCCTCGGCCAGCTCCTCGATCTTCTTGACCATCTGGGAGAGGCCGTCGTCCTCCTTGACCTTCACCTTCTTCAGCTCGTTCCACGAAAAATTATCCAGGTCGGGCCGCTCGATACGGTCGCCTTTCTTCGTGACGCGATTCACCTTGTTCGTCGGATCGAAGAGCTCATTGATTGAAGTCTTCCCGACGAGAAGATTCTTCAGCTTTTGATCCCGTTCCATCTCGACCATGGCGATCTCGTCTTGATAATCCTTCTCGAGGCGGCCGATCTCCTCCTCCTCGATGGACTTGGCGCGCTCGTCCTTGTCGACGCCGCGGCGGGAGAAGACCTTCACGTCCACCACGGTGCCCTCGATGCCCGGCGGCACCGTCAGCGAGGTGTCGCGAACGTCGCCGGCCTTCTCGCCGAAGATCGCGCGCAGCAGCTTCTCCTCCGGGGTCAGCTGGGTCTCGCCCGTCGGCGTGATCTTGCCGACCAGGCTATCGCCGGCCTTGACCTTGGCGCCGATGCGGACGATGCCGGAGTCATCGAGATCCTTCAGCGCCTCTTCCGAGACGTTGGGGATGTCGCGCGTGACCTCTTCCTTCCCCAGCTTGGTGTCGCGGGCCTGGACCTCGAACTCCTCGATGTGGATCGAGGTGAAGCGGTCGTCCTTGACCAGCCGCTCGGAGACCAGGATCGCGTCCTCGAAGTTGTAGCCGCCCCACGGCATGAACGCGACCAGCACGTTGCGGCCCAGCGCCAGCTCGCCCTGATCGGTGGCCGGCCCGTCGGCGATCACGTCGCCGTTGGTGACCCGCTGCCCCTTGCGCACGATGGGCTTCTGGTTGATGCAGGTGTTCTGGTTGGAGCGCCGGTACTTGGTCAGGTTGTAGATGTCGAGCGGCAGGTCCTGGACCGGGTCGGCCTTCTTCGACCGGCTCTCGGCCCGCACCACCACCCGGTCGGCCGACACGTACTCGACCACGCCCGGCCGCTTGGACACTACCACCGAGCCGGAGTCGCGGGCCACCACGTGCTCCATCCCCGTCCCCACCAGGGGCGCCTCGGGCTGCAGCAAGGGCACCGCCTGGCGCTGCATGTTGGAGCCCATCAACGCCCGGTTGGCGTCGTCGTTCTCGAGGAACGGAATGAGGGCGGCCGCCACCGACACCAGCTGCTTGGGCGACACGTCCATGAAGTGCAGCTCCTCGGGCGGCACCATCCGGAACTCGCCACCCTTGCGGGCCGACACGCGCTCCTGGATGAACTTGCCGTTGCGGTCGATCTCGGCGTTGGCCTGGGCGATGACGAACCGCTCCTCCTCCAGCGCCGTCAGGAAGATGATCTCCTCGGTGACCTTGCCCTGGGCCACCTTGCGGTACGGCGTCTCGATGAAGCCGAACTCGTTGGTGCGGGCGTACGTCGACAGCGACGAGATGAGGCCGATGTTGGGGCCTTCTGGCGTCTCGATCGGACAGATGCGGCCGTAGTGGGTGGGGTGCACGTCGCGCACCTCGAACCCGGCCCGCTCGCGGCTCAGGCCGCGCGGCCCGAGGGCCGACAGCCGCCGCTTGTGGGTCAGCTCGGCCAGCGGGTTCGTCTGGTCCATGAACTGCGACAGCTGGGAGGAGCCGAAGAACTCCTTCACGACCGCCGAGACGGGCTTGGCGTTGATGAGGTCGTGCGGCATCAGGTTCGTGATGTCGGAGATCGACATCCGTTCCTTGACGGCCCGCTCCATCCGCGTCAGGCCGACCCGGAACTGGTTCTCCAGCAGCTCTCCGACGGAACGCACGCGGCGGTTGCCGAGGTGGTCGATGTCGTCGGTCGGCTTGCTGCCGAGCTTGACCATCAGCAGGTGCCGGATGACGGCGACGATGTCCTGGCTGCGTAGCGTCTTGATCGACAGCGGCGCGTCGGTGAGCAGCTTCTGGTTGATCATGAACCGGCCCACCCGGGCGAGGTCGTAGCGGCGGGCGTCCATGAACATGCCGCGGAACAGCGCCCGGGCCGACTCCACGGTGGGCGGGTCGCCGGGCCGCAGCTTGCGATAGATCTCCACCAGCGCCTCGTCGGGATTCTTCACGTGGTCGCGGGCCAGCGTCTCGTAGATGGACGCGTCGATCTTGCCGGGCGACACCACCAGCAGCTTGAACGGCGCGATGCGCCGGCTCATCACCTGCGACAGCACGGTCGACGTGATCTCGGCGTTGGTGGTGACCAGCACCTCACCGCTCTCGGTGTCGACGATGCGGGTGGCCGTGCGCCGGCCCACCAGCGCCTCGGCGCGGAGCGGGATCTTCTCGACGCCCGCCTCGACGAGCTTCTCGACCAGCTTGGCGTTCAGCACCTTGCCGGCGGTGACGATCGGCTCGCGGTGGCGCGGCGGCTTGACGTCGTCGGCGACCTTGGCGCCGACCGACGCCTCCGGATGCACCTTCACCCAGGCGTTGCCATCCTCGAAGCCCAGCACTTCCTCGGCCTCGTAGAACTGGCCGAGGATCTCCTCGTCGGAGAGGATCTGCGGGCTGTTGGGCGCGCTCTTCTCCAGGAAGTAGAACGCGCGCAGGAACGCGGTGGCGTACATCTTCCGCCGGCGGTCGACCCGCACGTGCAGCAGGTCGTTGGCGTCGAAGTCGAACTCGACCCAGGAGCCGCGGTAGGGGATGACCCGCGCCGAGTAGAGCGGCTTGCCCGACGCCAGCGTCTTGCCCTTGTCGTCGTCGAAGAAGACGCCGGCCGAGCGCTGCAGCTGGCTGACCACCACCCGCTCGGTCCCGTTGATGATGAACGTGCCCTTGTCCGTCATGAGGGGAAGTTCGCCGAGGTAAACTTCCTGACCGCGTTGTTCCCGGATCGTTCGAGTCTTCGCCTCTTTGTCATGATCGAAGACGACCAGCCGCAGGGTGACCTTCAGCGGAATCGCGAAGGTCATGCCGCGATCGTGGCACTCCTCGACCGTGTACTTCGGCTCGCCGAAATGATAGGAGTCGAACTCCAGCAGCGCGTTGTCGTTGTAGTCGGCGATGGGAAACACCGACTTGAACACCGCCTGCAGCCCGATCTCCTCGCGGCGGTCCGGCGTGACGTCCTTCTGGAGAAACGTCTCGTAGGAGCGCTTCTGCACCTCGATGAGGTTCGGGATCTCCACGATGGACGGGATCTTCCCGAAATCACGACGGCTGCGGCGCCCACACTGAATCGTGCCTGCCATAGCTTCTCCTGAGGATTAGAGGTTTCGTCCGACCGTTCGCCGCCGGCCCCGGGCCGTCGGCCCGCCCGCGGGCACGGCTACTTGACCTGGACGGTGGCCCCCTGCTCCTCGAGTTTCTTCCTCATGTCGTCCGCTTCGGCCTTGGTGACCTTCTCCTTGACCGGCTTCGGCGCGCCGTCCACGAGGTCCTTGGCTTCCTTCAGCCCGAGCCCCGTGAGCTCGCGCACCACCTTGATGACCTGGATCTTCTTGTCGCCCGCCGCCATCAGGACGACGTCGAACTCGGTCTTCTCCTCGGTCGCGGCGCCCCCACCGGCCGCGGCGCCCGCGGCGCCCGGCGCGGCGGCCATCGCCATCGGCGCCGCCGCCGACACGCCCCACTTCTCCTGCAGCAGCTTGGAGAGCTGGGAGGCCTCCAGCAGCGACAGCTTGTCGAGTTGCTCCGCGATCTCTTCGACGTTGGCCATGTCCGATCTCCTTATATGTGCCGTCGGAGGGCCTTCGCGGTGCTCCGGCCTTCCACGGTCGGGCGCTTCATGCGCCCGGCGAATTCTGTCCCGCCGCCTGCTGGCCGCGCTGCTCGAGGACGTACACGAGCTCGCGCTGGGGTGCCTGCAGCAGGCCGACCAGCTGGGCGAGCGGCCCGGTCAGGGCCCCCACGATCTGGGCGCGCAGGGCGTCGCGCGACGGCAGATCGGCCAGAGCCTTGAGCCCGTTGGGCGGCAGCACCTGACCGTCGACGAAGCCGACCTTGATCACCAGCGCCTGATTCGTCCTAGCGAAGGCGTGAACCGCCTTGGCCACGCTGACCGGGTCGCCTTTGCCGAGGATGAGCCCGGTCGGTCCCTTCAGCTCGCCACCCAGCGCCGACAGCGGGGAGGAGCCGACGGCCAGGCGGGCCAGCCGGTTCTTGACGATCTTGTACTCGGCCGACACCGCCTTGAGCTGCTTGCGGAAGTCGGACAGCTGCTGGACGGTCAGCCCGCGATACTCGGCGAGCATCACGGTCTTGACGCCGACCAGGCGCGTCTTCAGGTCCTCGATCCGTTCCGTCTTCTCTTGCGTCGGCATCAGCTCGTCGCCTTCTTGAAGAGGTTGGCGATCGCCAGAGCGTCGACGGGCACGCCGGGGCTCATCGTGCTGGACACCGTCAGCGACTTCAGATAGGTGCCCTTGGAGGCGGACGGCTTGGCCCGCACGATCGCCTCGATCAGCGCCATCGCGTTGTCGCGCAGCTGCTGCTCGTTGAACGACCGCTTGCCGACCGGCGTGTGGATGTTGCCGGCCTTGTCGACACGGAACTCGATCTTGCCCGCCTTGGCCTCGCGCACCGCCCGGCTGATGTCGAAGGTCACGGTGCCGAGCTTGGGGTTCGGCATCAGCCCGCGCGGGCCGAGCACCTTGCCGAGCCGGCCGACCTGGCCCATCAGATCCGGGGTGGCGATCGTCGTGTCGAACTCCATCCAGCCGCCCTGCACGCGCTCGACGAGGTCCTCGGCGCCGACCACGTCGGCCCCGGCCTCGCGCGCCTCGCGCTCCTTCTCACCCTTGGCGAACACCGCCACCCGGACCGCCTTGCCGATGCCGTGGGGCAGCACCACCGCGCCGCGCACCATCTGGTCGGCGTGCTTGGGATCGACGCCCAGCCGGAACGAGAGGTCGACCGACTCGTCGAACTTCGCCCCCGGCATCGCCTTGAGGACGCCGATCGCCTCCTCCAGCGAATGCTGCTTGCCCGGCGCGATCTTGCTCGCGGCCGCGTCGTAACGCTTGCTCACCATCGTCGCCATGTCCGTCTCCTCGCCTCGCCTAAACGACTTCGATGCCCATGCTGCGCGCGGTGCCCTCGATGATCCGCATGGCGGCGTCGACGTTGTCGGTGTTGAGATCGACCAGCTTGGTCTGCGCGATCTCCTTCACCTGCTGGCGCGTCACCTTGCCGATCTTGTCCTTGTGCGGCACCGCCGAGGCCTTGGCGATGCCGGCCGCCCGCTTGAGCAGCACCGCGGCCGGCGGCGTCTTCACCACGAAGGTGAAGGACCGGTCCTGGTAGATGCTGACCACCACCGGCAGGATCAGGCCTTCCTGACCACCCGTCTGGGCGTTGAAGCCCTTGCAGAACTCCATGATGTTGACGCCGTGCTGACCGAGCGCCGGCCCCACCGGCGGCGAGGGGTTGGCCTTGCCGGCCGGGATCTGCAGCTTGACGACCGCCTGGAGCTTCTTCATAGCGGGCGCACCTGGCGCACGTCGAGCTCGATGCGGGTCGGCCGGCCGTACACCGGGACGATCACGTGCATCCGACGGGCGTCGAGGGTCTCGATCAGCCCCTCGTGGCCGCGATAGGGACCCTCGGCGATCCGCACCTTGTCACCGCGCTCGAACCGGATCGGGGTCGGCACTAGAGTCGCTCCACCTGGTAGTACTCGAGCTCGACCCGGGTCGGCCGGCCGTACACCGGGACGATCACGTGCATCCGACGGGCGTCGAGGGTCTCGATCAGCCCCTCGTGGCCGCGATAGGGACCCTCGGCGATCCGCACCTTGTCACCGCGCTCGAACCGGATCGGGGTCGGCACTAGAGTCGCTCCACCTGGTAGTACTCGAGCTCGACCGAGGTCGGCCGGCCGAACACCGGCACCACCACTTTCATCCGGCCGCGCTCCGGGTTCATGTCCTCGACCACACCCTGGAAGTTCACGAACGGCCCATCGACGACCCGCACCTTGTCGCCGCGCTGGAACACCGACTTGGGCTTGGGCTTCTCGGCCCCCGCCTCCATGTTCCGCATGATCTCGTCGACCTGCTCGGACGGCAGCGCCACCGGCTTGGCGCCGGAGCCCACGAAGCCGGTCACCTTGGGCGTCGAGCGCACCAGGTGCCAGGTCTCGTCGGTCAGCTCCATCTC
>VBPC01000329.1 GCA_005887895.1 Candidatus Rokuibacteriota bacterium | reverse complement strand
AGGAGGAGGTACGTCACTTCCTCGAACGACGCCCGGCGCGCCAGGTCGGCGATGTCGTAGCCGCGATAGGCGAGTCGCCCGTTGGCGCCGTCCAGATCGCAGAGCTGGGTCTCGGCGGCGACGACGCCCTCGAGGCCCCGGATGAGTCCGCTGCTTTCGCTCATGGCTATGCCCTCTCGAAGTGGAGTTGCAGGCGCAGGCGGCGCGCCTCGTCCAGGTGCTCATGGGCGGCGCGGCCGGCGGCCTCGGCGTCGCCCGCCGCCAGCGCCGCCAGCAGCGCGCGCTGCTCGGCCAGCGCCTTCTCGGCCCGGCCCGGATGCCCGAGCGTCGTTCCCTCGGCGCGGATGATGCTGTCGCGATGCTGCCGGATCAGGGCAGCCAGCCGGCGGTTGCGGGCGGCCTCGCCGATCAGGTCGGCGAAGCGCGCGCTCAGGTCGGCCAGCCGCCGCGGATCGCTGTCGCGCGCGGCCTCCGCCCGCTCGAGCACGGCCCGCATGGCGTGCAGCTCGCCGGCCGAGACGCGGCTCGCCGCCAGCCGGGCCGCGGCCGACTCGAGCGCCAGGCGGATCTCGTAGATCTCGTCGAGGTCGCGCGCGTCGAGCGCGGGGACGGCCACGCCCTTGCCGTGGGCGTGGCCGATCAGCCCCTCGCGCGTGAGCCGCTGCAGCGCCTCGCGCACCGGCGTGCGGCTGACGGCGAGCCGGGCGGCGAGCCGGCTCTCGCGCAGCGGCTCGGCCTCGCTCAGGTGGCCCTGGCGGATCGCCGCCCGCAGCGTCTGGTAGACCGCCTCGGCGAGGGTGGTGGACCGGGCGCGCAGCCGCCAGAGCGCGCGAAGGGGGTCGGCAACGCTCCTGGCCATAGGCATACGACGGTATACCGCCGTCGCCGACTGCGCAATCGGCGGCCGACCTACTTCTTCTTGCTGCTCTGCTGCTCCTTGCACTCGGCCTGGGGGTTGAACGTGTCGGGGCCGTAGCAGGTGCCGCTGGTCGGCAGGCGCTGGCAGTCGCCCTTGGCGGAGTCCAGCGCCGCGCCCTTGAGGTTCTTGACCACCTGGGCCAGGCACTGCTCCTGGGGATTGCAGGTGCGCGCGCGCTGGGCCGAGCTCGGCAGGGCGCCGCACTCGCTCGGCTGGGCGAGGGCGGGAACCGCGGTGAGGGCGAGGGACGCGAGCAGGAGAGGAATCACGGACTTCATCACTCGTCTCTTACCACGTCTGACGCCCGCCGGCGTGTCTCTATTCGGGACGTCTGATGCCGAAGACGGGGAACACCTGCTCGGCGAACGCGTGCAGGGCGTCCCAGTCGTACGGGCCCTCGCGGAGCGCGATGTTCACGCGGCGGCAGCCGGCGTCGCGAAAGCGCCCCAGCATCTCGAGCGTGTCCTTCGGCGTGCCGCGCAGCCAGCCCGAGCGCTCGTCGCCGGCCGGCCCCCAGTGCTCGCGGAAGATCTGCTCGCCGCGGGCGGCGCCCCGGGGCGTCGGCGCCGAGGTAGAAGCCGAGGTTCACCGTGCGCAGGATGCTGCCGGGATCGCGGCCTTCCTTCGCGCACCAGTCGGTCAGGACGTCGCTCTTGTGGATCCACTCGTCGGGGCCGATGTAGGGCGCGTTCCAGCCGTCGGCGTACTTCGCCGCCGCGCGCAGCGTGCGCTTCTCGCCGCGCCCGCCGATCCAGATCGGCATCCGCGGCTGCAGGGGCTTCGGATAGTTGGGCGCGTTCTCCAGCCGGAAGTGCTTGCCCTGGAAGCTCGCGCGGCGCGACTCGGGATCGAGCAGCAGGCGCATGCACTGCGCGTACTCCTCCAGCATGTCCTCGCGCACGCCGATGCGCGGGAACTCGTAGCCGAAGGCCCTGGCCTCGACCTCGTGCCAGCCGGCGCCGAGGCCGCAGTCGACGCGGCCCTGCGAGAGGTGATCGATGGTCGTCAGCGACTTGGCGTGCAGGCCGGGGTTGCGGTAGGCGACGCAGTAGACGAGCGCGCCCAGGCGGACGCGGCGCGTGTCGACGGCGGCCGCCGTCAGCGTGGCGATCGCCTCGTAGCAGTCCATGTCGCCGCCGCGCGGCGGCGACTCCTGGAAGTGGTCGGAGACGGAGAACCAGTCGAAGCCCGTCGCGTCGGCGAACTTCCACAGCTTGCGCATCTCGTCGAGCGGGCCGCCCATGTGGCCGATATGGACGCCGAAGGTCATCGCCATCGGCACTGCCGGCTACTTGAAGTGCGGGTCGATGCGGACGTCGATCAGGTACGGTCCGCCGCTCGCCAGCGCCCGGCCGATGGCGGGACCGACCTCGGTC
>VBPC01000222.1 GCA_005887895.1 Candidatus Rokuibacteriota bacterium | reverse complement strand
CGGCCAGGCCGAGGAAGAGCAGCGGCCAGTGGCGCGCCGCCCGCAGCCCGAGCCGCTCCAGCGCGGCCAGCAGACCCATCGCGAGCACGAAGAGCCCCGCCCAGTGATGGTTGTACTCCGACCACGCGCGCTCGACGGCGACCCGACGGTTCACGGGCGCCATCAGCGGATCGGCCTGGGCGATCAGCTCGGCGATCGGCGGGCTCGTGAGCCGCGGGAGCGCCGGCCGGAAGCGCGCGGCGACCTCCATCACCGTGGCGCGATCGGTGGTGACGTCGATCGCCGGGGGCAGCGACGTGAGCGAGGCGGCGGCGAAGAGAACCGTCAGCCCCAGGCCCAGCTCGACTTCCGCCAGAACCCGCAGCCGGCCGTCCACGCGCGGGCTCGCTCGCCGTACCGCGCGGAGGTTGGCCAACGCCAGCCCGAGGATCGCCGCCAGCAGGCTCGTCTTGCTGAGCACCATGACGCCGTACGCCGTCTCCACGAAGGCCGCCCACTCGCCCACGTACCACCGTGACAGCACCAGGCCGGCGGCAACGAGCGCCGCCACCGAGCCGAGCGCGAGATTCGAAAACCGGCGAACGATGCCGGCGGGATCGTCGACCGTGTGATCGGGGGCGGCGGCGCCCGTTCCAGCCGGCCGGCGCGCCCGCAGGCCCGCCCACAAGGTCAGGTGCGCCAGGCCTCCGATCCAGATCGCCGCGGCCAGCTGGTGGAGCGCGTCGAGCGCGAGCAGGCCCGGCCGGGCCTCGAGGCGCGCCACGGCGTGACTCAGCACCGCCGACGTGACGACGAGCGCGATGGCGCAGGCGGTGAGCGCGTACCACGCCACACGACCGGCCGGGCGGCGAGCGAGCGCCACGGCGAGCGCGACGGCGCCCGCCGCCAGGGCGATCCGCAGCAGCGCCGCGCGCGCGAACGTCGTGGCCAGGAACGCCTCGAGCGGCCAGCGGCCGCCGGACAGTGTCGACAGCGTCACCAGCATCGTGCCGAGCTGAGCCAGCGCGGCCAGCGCCGCCGCGCCGGCGACCACGCGGAGCGCCAGAATCACGGCGGGCGTGGGAGCAGCGCGCGGCACAACCCGCACGATCCAGCGCGTCCACACCACGCCGCCCAGCACGAGGCTGACGAGGGCGAGGATCAGGCCCCGCAGGAGCACGTCGACAAACCCGGCCATCGGCTAGGGGCCGACGCGAAACTCGAAGCGGCCGGAGACCACGTGTCCGTCGGTGGAGAGGACCTGCCAGAGGACCGTCCACGCGCCCGGCGCCAGCGGCGGCACGGTGGCGACGAGGCGATCAGCGGACCCGGCGGCGGCGTTCACGACCAGCGGCTGCGCCACGCCGCGGGCGTCGAGCACGCGCACGCGCGAGAGCGACTTCTCGATGCGGTTGTTGAAGCGCAGCACGAGCTGGGCGGGCGCGGTGGCGAGCGTGGCGTCGGCGGCCGGCGCGGATTCGAGGAGCAGCGAGTGCCCACGAGCGGAGCCGACCAGCGCCAGGCTCACGAGGCCGGCGGTGAGCAGCCCGCGCAGGGCCGACCTCAACGCCAGTCGTCGAGCACGAGGTCGGCGGGGTCCTCGTAGTCCTCCGGCTTGCCCTTCTGCATGCGCACCATGGTGAAGTCGACCTGGTAGCCGCACTTCACCAGAGTGCTGTAGGCGAGCCAGTATCGCAAGTAAACAGGCAGGATCACCCGGGCCAGGCCCTGCTCCTGGGCGAGGTCCTCGATCGCGCTCACGAGCTGCTCGAGGTGCTCGACCTTGCGCTGGCGCGGATCGATGGCCAGGTACTTCACGTAGAGGCTCCCGGTCGGCGCCTCGCTCACCCCGGGGGCGTGATAGATGGCGAACCCCACCAGCTCGGCGCCCCGCTCGAGCAGCAGCGTGTCGCCGAGCGCGAGACCATCGACGATCTCGACCTCCTTGGCCAGCTCGAGGCCGCGACACACGCCGTTGGTGATGCGATGGAAGCGGGTCAGCGCGGCCTTCTTCTTCGTTTCCTCGAGGCCGGAGAACCGCCGGACCGTGAGCGCGCCCTTGACGACGGGCTTGGGCAGCGCCGGCCGGGCGGTGCCGCGCTCGAGGGCCCGGCTCATCACCGCCGTCAGCGACTTGGGCTTGTAGCCGAACTTGTGGTAGAGCGCCAGGTGCTTGGCGCTGGTGGGATAGGTCACCGCGCCGTGCAGCGTCGCCTTGTTCTCCTCGAAGAAGTCCTGGGCGGCGCGCATGAGCTGCTGGGCGATCGTCTGGTTGTGGTAGTGGGTCAGCACCGCCACTGGACCGAGCAGGCCGAGCGTGCCCCACGTGACCGCCAGCGCGGCGCCCACGATCTTGGAGCCGTCCTCCTCGGCCACGAAGCAGCCCCACGGCTCCATGAGCCAGCGGTGGTGGACGTACTGGGCGCCGTTGAACGCCTGGCGCGGACGCGTCCCCAGCTGACGCTCGAGGAAGTCGCCGAAGCTCTGCTCGAGGACGTCCTTGACCTTCGAGAGGTCGCCCTTGCGGATGCGACGGATCTGGACCTTCGGCAGCCGTCCCTGCGGGTCGAGGCCCGCGCGATCGACGGTGGCCCTCACGAGGCGCCCGCGAGATCTTCCAGCAGCGTGATGACCCCCGAATGGTCGAGGCCGCCCCGTCCCTTCACTCGCAGCGCATTGAACAGCTCCTGCACGACGGCCGTGGTCGGCAGCGGCACGCCGAGCGCGCGCGCCGATTCCATGATGAGGCCGAGGTCCTTGTAGTGCAGGTCGATCTTGAAGCCCGGGTCGTAGGTGTTGGCCAGGTAGTTGGGCTTCTTCTGCTCCAGGCACCGGGAGCCGGCCAGGCCGCCGGCCAGCGCCGTCAGCAGCAGGTCGCGATCCAGGCCGGCTTTCTTCCCGAGCGTGAGCGCCTCGGCCAGCGCGGTGAGGTTCACCGCCACGATGATCTGGTTGGCGAGCTTCGTGAAGCCGCCGAAGCCGAGCGGGCCGAGCAGCGTGATCGTCTTGCCCATCGCCTGGAAGATCGGAAGCACGCGCTCGAACACCGCCTTGTCGCCGCCGACCATGATCGACAGCGCGCCGTCGATCGCGCCCTTCTCGCCACCCGACACCGGGGCGTCCAGCATCGCCACGCCCTTGGCCTCGAGCGCCTTGCCAACCTTCTGGGAGACGATCGGCGAGATCGTCGACATGTCGATGAAGACGAGGCCGCGGCGCGCGCCCTCGACGATGCCGTTCGGGCCGAGCGCGACCTGCTCGACCTCGGGCGAGTTGGGCAGCATCGTGATGAGCACGTCGCATTGCGCGGCGACGTCCCTGGGCGATCCCGCCGCCTTGGCGCCGGCCTCGACGATCTCGTCGACTGGGCCGCGGCTGCGGCTATGGACGATGATCGAGTGCCCCGCCTTGAGGAGGTTCCGGGCCATGGGGCGTCCCATGATCCCCAGGCCAATGAATCCGATCACGTGAGCCATCAATCCCCCTAGCCCGGCGGAGTCGGCCGCGACGCGACGCAGGGCGCTGACAAGTACCACGAGACGCGGGAAACGGTCAAGGTCGAACCATGATGCGGGCGCCGCCGACCCACCGCTCGACCACCTGCAGCCCCTCGCCGCCCGCGGGCAGATCCTCGCCGGGATCCGTGAACAGCACGAGGAAATTCACGGCGTTCCCCGCCGCGAGAACACCGCCGACGCGCACGCGATCGCCGGAGTCGGCGCGGCCGGGCACGATCGCCCGGCCGGCGAGGTCGATCACCTCGTAGTCGTCCTCCCGCAGCCACAGGATCTCGTCGGACGACGGCGTTGACGAGGAGATGGATCAGGCTAGGCCTTGCTGCCCCAGAGGTCCTTGGCCAGCCAGTCGAGCCCGAGGGCCTTCAGCGTCGCGGGCAGCGGCTTGCCGCTCTTGCGGTCGTAGCCGACGCCGGCGTACCAGGTGTCGACCATCTTCTCCCACTGCGCGCTGACGGCCTGGCCCTTGGCGGGGCCGTCGTGCGGGGTCGAACCGTAGCGCGTCGACGGCTTTTCCCTGTCGACGCCGATGCCGCAGCGCAGCCGCACCGCGCGGAAGACGGCGGCGGTGCGCTGGCCCATGCGCATGGCGTCCTTCACCGTGTAGGTGTGGCCGGTCGCCGCCTCGATCGCGCGGCAGAGATTCTCCAGCCGTGTGCGGCCGGTGAAGATGCAGATGCCGATGGAGTCCTCGAAGTGGCGCCGGCCGCGGATGCCGACGACCTGGGTGGCCACCTCGACGCCGTTGAACGGATTGATGCGCGTCGGCAGGCCGAGCTCGGCCACGTGCACGGGGACGCCGCTCTCGAGCGTGCCCGTCGAGCCGGTGCAGGTGTCGAGCATCTCGTCCCAGCGTCCACGGTGATCGTGGCCGCGCGGCGAGGCGCCCTGCATCGTGTAGATCGCGCTGTCCCTGGCGGCGCCGCCCAGCTTCTCGGCGGCGAGCTTCACGCCCTCGGCCAGCAGGTCGCCGAAGCCCTCGCGGCGGTTGACCATCTGCAGGAGCCGGTTGGCGCCCTGGATGTCGCCCCACTTGAGGTCGAAGCCGAGCTGCTTGGGCGTGATCCAGCCCTTCTCGACGCCTTCCATGACCCAGCCGCACAGCCAGCCGAACTCGTTGACGTCGACGCAGGCGCGGTCGATCTGCGTGTTGAGCCACGCCACGCCTTCCTTGTCGGTCGCGCCCAGCGTCCAGCCGGCGCCCGACCAGCCCTCGTACTCCGGCTCGTCCACCATCACGCCCTTGTAGCGCCCGCTCTGCACGACGGCCATGTGGCAGTGGTGCATGCCGCAGGCGTTGCACTGATGTCCGCGGTGATCGAAGCCCTGGCGGAGCTTGGGGGCTTCCCACTTGGTGAGGTCGTCGTAGGGGACGTTCGTCGTGTAGTTCTTGATCGGCAGCACGCCCATCTTGCCGAGGTTGGCGACGCCGGGCAGCGTGCCCCACTCGTAGAGCGACTTCGCCGAGGGATCGGTCTTGAGATCGTGGGCCACGTCGTCGGCGGCCTGCACGACGCCCCGCGGATCGTTGGCCCGCAGCGCCTGGGTGCCGCGCACGATCGCCACCGCCTTCAGCTTCTTCTTGCCCATCACGGCGCCGCAGCCGTTCTTCGAGGCGACGTGGCCGTAGTCGCCGTGGATCGCGGCGAAGCGCACGAGGTTCTCGCCGGCCGGTCCGATGGCGTACACCGACAGATGGTGGCCGCCCATGCCGACGTCGCGGTTGAGCGCGTCCTGCGTCTCCCACGTGTCCTTGCCGAGCAGCGACTTGGCGTTGCGCAGCTCGACCTGGTCGTCGTTGATGTAGAGGTAGACCCAGTCCCTGGATTGTCCCTGGATCACGATGGCGTCGTAGCCGGAGTACTTGAGGTTCGCGCCGAAGAAGCCGTTGGCCTGCGTCGAGGTCGGCCCGTTCGTCATGGCGCCGATCGTCACGACGGTCAGCGCGCCGGTGCCCCACACCGGCAGCCCGGCCAGCGGCCCGGTGGCCAGCACGAGCCGGTTGTCGGGATGGTCCCACGACACGTTGCCCTTGCCCCTGGCGGTCTCGCGATAGAGGATCATCGCGCCGAGGCCGGCGCCGCCGATCCAGTCGCGCATGTCGGCCGGCGACCACGGCTCGGCCCAGCACTTCCGCTTCGTGAGATCCACGCGCAGCAGCTTGCCGGCGTAGGCGCCGGGCATCGTCGGCTCGACCTTCGTCTTCGGTCGCGGTGTCAGCGTCGCAGTCGTCATACGGCCACCGGTGTGTCACCGGGCGCCTTCGACGGGCGCCCCAGGACGGTTTCGGGCAGCAGCCGGCCCGTGGTCTTGGATGCGATGAAGGCAGGCTTCACGTCGAACGGATTCTTCTTGAGGTGATCCTTGAACCGGGCGAGCGAGATGCCGGATTGCACGAGCCCCTTCAGCATCCCGACGTCGTTGGTCGTCCAGATGTCGGCGGACGGCCCCAGGATGATCGCGCCGGTCAGCCGGTCGCCGGTGAAGAGCAGCTTGCGGTAGGCCGTGCGCTCGCGCTTGAGCCCCGAGACCGCCTCGGCCTTCGGGTCGTCCCAGGCGCCGAACGAGGCGACGTCGAGGTGGCACACCTCCACGATGTTGATGATGAGGCTGCCGCGGTAGCGCACGTCCTTACCCGCCATGTTGGCGCCGACGACGCGCCCGTGCTCCTGGGCGGTGGGCTCGATGGCGTGCACGGCGGCCTCGCCGGAGATCAGGTCGCGGCCCTCGGCCACGTCGCCGGCCGCGTAGACGTTCGTCACGTTGCTGCGCAGGTGCTCGTCGACGACCACGCCGCGATTGCTGACGACGCCCGAGCCCTTCAGCCAGTCGAGGTTCGTCTTGATGCCGGTCGCCATGATGACGACGTCGGCGACGATCTCGGGGCTGCCGGCGAAGGTGAGGCGCTTGCGGCCCTTGACGTCCTGGATCTTCGTCAGCCGGGCGCCCGAGCGCACGGTGACGCCGTGCGCGCGCAGCCAGTCCTCCACGAGCTCGCCGCCGGTCGGATCGACCATGCGCGGCAGCACGCGCGGTGCGATCTCGACGATGGTGAGCTTGGCGCCGAGCGCCAGGATCGAGTTGAGGATCGTGAACGAGATGAAGCCGGCCCCGACCATCACCACCTGGCTGCCGGGCGTGATGGACGCCAGCACCCCGCGCGCCTCCTCGAGCGTCCAGAAGGAGTGGACGCCGGGCAGGTCGGCGCCCGGCACCGGCGCCCGGACCGGCGCCGAGCCGGTGGCGATGAGGCAGTCGTCGTACTCCAGCGTGGTGCCGTCGTCGAGCGTGGCGCGGTTGGTCTTGATGTCGAGCGCGGTGACCCGCCGGCCGAGGTGCGTCGTCACGCCCCACGCCGCCAGCTGGGCGGCCGCCGCCGTGTAGACGTGCGACTCGGCGATCGAGCGGTCGAGGTAGTACGGCAGCACCATGCGCGAGTACGGTTTCTCGGCGCTGACCAGGATGATGTCCGAGCGGTCGCGCTCCTCCTCGCGGATCGTGCGGATCGCGTTGATGCCGGCGGTGCCGCCCCCGATGATGAGGTGTCGGGTCGGCATCAGCGGGCTCCTTCCATCGCCAGCACGGTGTCGAACCGCTGGGCCGCGAAGTCGCCGATCCAGTCCACCGTGTCGGTGTCGACGTATTCGATCGCGGCGGTCGGGCAGGCGTGAGCGCAGGCGGGATCGCCGCCGCAGAGGTTGCACTTGAACGCCTTGCGCGTCGAGCCGTCGTAGAACATGGTGCCGTACGGGCAGGCAACCGTGCAGAGCTTGCAGCCGACGCACTTGTCGTCGAGCACGTCCTTGGCGCCGGCGGCGTTGATCGTGATCGCGCCGACCGGGCAGGCCGTCATGCACCAGCCTTCCGCGCACTGCGTGCACGTGTAGGGCGCGTAGGAGGTGTGGCCCTCGAACGGCGACACGCGGATGACGGACTTGGATGGCTGGAAGACGCCCGTCTGCATGTAGGAGCAGGCCAGCTCGCAGCGCAGACAGCCGGTGCAGCGCTCGGGTATCAGCTTCAGGACTTTCATGCCCGCTTCTTTTTCCCCTGGCGGCGCGCGCCGCCCTCCAGCCGCCCGATGAACTCATCGAGCGGGATCGCGGCCATCGTCATGCCGGCCACGCCGCCGCGCGCGCCCAGCTCGACCGACACCCGCGAGATCGTCGCATTGTCCGGCGCCTCGATGATCGTGACGAAATCGTACGGCCCGAGCACCGCGTACTGGGCGACGACGCGCGCGCCCATTCGCTGCACGTCGGCATTGACCTTGCGAATCCAGCCCGGACGACCCCGCAGCACCTTGCGTCCGGACTCGGAGAGCGTGCTCAGCATCACATAGAGACTCACGGCGGGGCCTCCTTGCGCTCAGGGCCGCGCGACAACGCCGGGTAGTATACACCGGCCCCGCGACCGTCCCGGCGGGCGGCGGCGCGGCTCTGCAAGTCGTCGCGCACGCGCTGCACGGGTTTACCCCAACGCGGCAAGTCATCCATCACGTCGCGGGCGAAGTCGGGGGTCCCGGGCGTGGCACGCGCCTTGCGCTCGGCTTCCGGCATGCGACCCCTGCTGATCGCCATCCTGGCCGGCTCGGCGATGCTGCTCGCCGGCTGCGCCGCCTCGACGCGGGTCGTGCGCATGGGACCGCTGCAGACCGGCGACCGGCTGGTGACCGTGGTGGTCTCCGAGGACCGCGAGGTCGTCCGCCAGGAATGTGTCGACGTTCCCTCGGCCGGCCCCATTCTCGGGTGCCACGTGTGGCGGAGGGTCCCCCTGCCCGGCACCGGCCTCGTCCAGCTCGTCAAGATCGTCCGGTTCACCGACACCATGCCGTCGGCCCTCTCGCTCGAGATCGACGTCCATGAGCTCTGCCACGCCATCGCCGCGCTGCAGCCGATCGACGATCCCTGCCACGCCGACAACGGCGGCGTGGTCGAGTCGGCGGCGAGCGCCGCCGTCCTCTGGCGGTAGCTGGAGCGTCGTGCGACCGAGCGCGAGCTAATGATAGATGCGTAAGTAATGTCCTACTCTAGACGCGAAAAGGCAAGGCCGAGTGGCGAAAGAAGCTCCTGAGCAACTGCGGCCGGCGACCCAGGCGTCGGCGCTCGCGGGCCACGTGCTGTTGGATCTCGTCGACGGTGTCTGGGGCGAAGTTCGCGAGGCGGCCGTACTTGAGGTAGCTCCACAGCAGCTCCACGGGGTTGAGGTCGGGCGCGTAGGGCGGAAACCAGACGATCTCCCAGCGCGGATGTGTGGCCAGCCATGCGCGCACGAGCTGGTGCTTGTGCGGGTTGCCGCGATCCCACACGAGGATGACGGGACCCCGCACCTGGCGCGCGAGGTGGCGGAGAAACCGCAAGACTTGTGGCCCCCGGATGTTGAGTCGTGGATACAAGGCCAAAGCCAGGGTGATCTGCTGACGGTGCGGCGACACGACGAGCGCGCCAATGCCGGACACCTTTTCATGCGAGCGGGTGCGCACCGAGAACGTCGGCGTGGTGCCGCACGGCGCCCACGTGCGGCGGAGTACCGGCAGCATCAGAAAGCCGGTTTCATCGAGGCAGATCAGGTGGGCGCCCCGGCGCGCGAGTTTTTTTTACCCAGCAGTCGCCCGACGTGATCCGGATGGTAGACCACCTTGAACTGGTGACGGATGACGTCCACGATCCGCCGGCACGTCCAGAGGCTCGTGGCGTAGCCGGCGGCTCCCGGTCCGGCCACGACCAGGCGCGCCAACTGCCGCCGCTGCGCCGCCGTCAACTTCGGCGGTCGACCCGACGCCGGACGCGCGCGAAGGCCCGCCCGGCCCTGCCCCCGATGCGCACGCTTCCACCGACGCACGGAGCGCCGATCGACTCCCAAGCGTTCGGCCACGACATGAACGGGAAGGTCACGCTCGAGCAGGTCGATCGCGCGGACTCGGCGCCGCTCGAGCTCGGCCGGGCTGCCCTGTGGGCGCATGCGCACCTCCCACAGAGGAGTATAGGACATTACTTATGCAGAAGTCATTAGTTTCGACCCGCTGTGCCTATTGATGTCGGAAGAGGCCGTCCCGGCCCCCTCCGACACCTCCCCGTTCGCGCCAGGCCGCACTACCCGCGATCCCGCCCGTGATCTAGACGGGCGAGCGCTCGTCGGAGGGTTTCAGGAACGTGTAGACGGCGGTGAAGTCTTTGCGGCCGAGGCCGTGCGACGAGGCCAGCCGCAGGACCTGCTGCGCCGCCGGTGAGACCACGACCGGCACCCGCAGCTCGCGCGCCGCGTTCACCGCGAGGCCAAGGTCCTTGGCCATCAGGTCGGTCATGAAACCCGGTGCGTACTCCTGGCTCGAGGCCGAGCGCGCCACCAGCCCCGGCACCGGGTGCATGTGCTCCATGACCCACGTGTGGCCGGACGATTTCGAGATCACGTCGGTGAGGACCTTGGCGTCCACGCCGAACCCCTCGGCGATCCGGAAGGCCTCGCTGACGGCCACGGCCGCCACGCCCGCGATCAGGTTGTTGCAGAGCTTGGCGACCTCGCCGCTGCCCACCGCGCCCACGTGGATGATGTTGGCGCCCAGGGCGGCCAGGACCGGCCGCGCCTCCTCGACGTCGCGCGCGTCGCCGCCCACCATGATCGCCAGCGTCCCGTCCGTCGCGCGGGGCACGCCGCCCGACACCGGCGCGTCCACGAAGCGCACGCGCTGCTGGGCGAGCGCGGCCGCCACCCGCCGCGACACGCTGGGATCGATCGTCGACATGTCGATGCAGAGCCGGCCCGCCGCCACGCCCTCTTTCACGCCGGCGGGACCGAGATATACGGCCTCGACATGCGAGGACGACGGCAGCATCGTGACGACGAGCTCGCTCTGGCGGGCGACTTCCGCCGGGGAGGCCGCAGCCCTGGCGCCGGCGGCGACCGCGCCGGCCAGCGCGTCGGGAACCACGTCGTAGGCGACGACGGCGAAGCCCTTCTTGACGAGGTTGGCGAGCATCGGCCGGCCCATGGTGCCGGTCCCGATGAATCCGATATTCATGCCGGGTCTCCTTTGCGCCGTATGATTAGCGGCGGTGTCCAGTCCGTCAAGTCCTCGCCACTTCGTGCGGGGGCTCGCGCTGATCTCGCTGGCCGCGGTGTCGTGGGGCACGACGGGATCGGTGACGACGCTGCTCGTCGCCCGCGCCGGCGCGACGCCGCTCGTCATCGGCGCCGCGCGGATGGTCGTGGGGGCGGCGGTGCTGCTGGCGCTGGCGCGGGCGGCCGCGCCGCTGCGCATCGATCGCGCCGACCGCTGGCGCTGCCTCGCGCTCGGCGTGTGCATGGCCGGCTACCAGGCGGCGTACTTCAGCGCCGTCACGATGACGGGCATCGCGATCGCCGCGCTGATCTCGATCTGCTCGGCGCCGCTGCTGATCGCCGTGCTGGCGGCGGTCACGCTGGGCGAGCGCGTGACCGCGCGCGTCGCCGTCGCGCTGGCGCTCGGCGTGGCCGGCATCGCCCTGCTCATCGTCGGCCCGCTCACGGCCGCCGATCTCTCCCCCCGCTTCCTCGCCGGGGTCGGCCTCGCGCTCACGGCCGGACTCGGCTACGCCCTCTACGTCGTCATCGCGAAGGCGACCCTGGCCCGGACGGCGCCGCTGCCCCAGGCGGGCGCGACCTTCGGGGTCGCCGCGCTCGTCCTGGCGCCGCTGCTGGCCGGCCCCGACGCCGCCCGGCAAATCGCCCTCGGCTGGCCCTGGTTCCTCTACCTCGGCGCGGTGACCACCGCCGCCGCCTACGCGATCTACACGATCGGCCTTCGTGACGTGCCGGCCTCGGTCGCCGGCATCGTCTCGCTGCTGGAGCCGCTCACCGCCACCCTGCTCGGCGTGGCGCTCTTCGGCGAGCGCCTCGGCGCGGCCGGCGCGGCCGGCGCCGTCCTGCTCTTCGCCGGGCTCGGCGTGCTGCTCAGCCGGGAGTCCGCATGACGCCGCGGATCGTCGTGCCGACCTACGAGCGGGCCGCGTGCGCGCGGCGATGGCCGGCGATCCCGCGCTCGAGCTCCTCACGCGGCCGGCCAAGCTCGGACTGGCCTCGGCCTATCAGGCGGCGCTCCGGCGCGTCCTCGACGAGGGCCGCGAGGACTGCGTGGTGACGATGGACGCCGACTTCTCCCACGACCCGCGCTACGTTCCGGGGCTGATCGCCGCCGCCGCGAGCCACGACCTCGTCATCGGCTCCCGCTACGTCGCCGGCGGCGGCGTCGACAACTGGAGCCTGCGGCGGCGGCTGCTCTCGCTCGGCGGCAACTGGTACGCGCGCCGGATCACCGGCACACCGATCCGCGACCAGACCGCCGGGCTCTGCTGCCTGCGCGCGGACTTCCTGCGCGCGGTGGAGTTCGAGTCGATCCGATCGAAGGGCTATGCCTGGCTGATCGCGCTGAAGACACTCTTCCATCGCCGCGGCGCCCGCATCGTGGAGCTGCCGATCCGCTTCGTCGAGCGGCGCCGCGGCGCTTCGAAGCTCTCGGCCAACATCGTCTACGAAGGGCTCATCGAGCCGTGGCGGATCCGCCGCCGCCGCCGTTCCTCCTGAGCGAGCGCTCGGCCTCGTCCACCAGCAGGCGGATCTTCGGCAGGTCGGCGTCGTTTTCGGGGTTCAGCGCGAGGTAGCGCCGCCAGACGCGCGCCATCGGCGCCAGCGCCTCGGGCCGGCTGCGCGAGAGGAGCTGGTAGGCGACGCCGAGGTTGCGCAGCACCACCGGGGCCACCGTCGGACGCGCGGCGAGCGTCTCCAGCACGCGCACGGCGGTCTCCTGCGTGGCCGGCTCGTCGTGCCGGCGCGCCGCCAGCCGCACGACGGCCAGACCGAACCGCTCGTACTGCTTCCAGTAGATGGTGGCGAGACCGTGCTCCCAGCTCGACGGCGGAAACGGCTCGGCCCGGGCGGGATCGAAGCGGGCGAACGAGTCCTCGTTCTGTCGTGCCCAGCTGGCGAACGGCGGCTCCTCGCCGCGCGGCAAGACCTCCTCGACGAGCCCGCGCGGCCACAGGGCATAGGCCTCTTCGAGCGTCTGCAGCCACGGTCCACGGTTGCAGACGACGACGGACCGGCGCGGCAGGTTCAGGTCGAGGAAGCGCCGGAACGTGAACGGCGCTGGCGGGACGACGACGTCCGGCAGGTTCCGCACGGCCACCGGGCGGAACCACGGCAGCGGTGCGATCCCGAGCGGCAGGACGGCGACGTCGCGGCGCACGCCCTCCACCTGCTGCAGGTAGCGCACGCTGCCGATCAGGTCGTCGCCGGAGACGATCAGGACGCCGTTGCGCGGCACCGAGGCGAGCACCGCCTCGCCGTAGTCGCGGACCAGCGTGTTGGCGTGCGCGCGCATCGCCGGCAGGTGGACGGCGACGAGCGCGAGCGGCAGCGCGGCCGCAACCGGCCAGCGGCCCCAGCGTCCCACGCGTCCCGTCACGCCGGCCACCGCGGCGAGGCCGAGGCCGAGGAGCGCCGCCAGCACGACGAACCCCTGCTGCCAGAACCGCTCCTGCATGAAGACGTGCAGCGGATCGTCGAGACGCATGTTGGCCAGGCTGCAGAAGACGACGAGGTAGAACACGAGGGCGGCGCTCCACAGAGCGACGAAGCAGCCGGGCCGGCAGCGAGCCGGCGGTTCCGACGCTCTCGTCGGCGAGCCGGAAGGTCCCGTACTCGCGGCGGAAGAAGTGCGTGAGAAAGCCCGACCACGTCGACGGCTCGCCCCACGTCACCGCCGGCAGCCGCGCGCCGGCGATCGGCAGGTACACGTAGGGCAGGAATCCCAGCACGACGCAGCCGAGCAGCGGCAGCGCCAGGCGCGGTTCGCGCAGCCGCCGGCCCGCCAGCGCCAGCACGAGCAGGCCGAAGGGGATGGCGAAGAAGACGAGCGTGTGATGGTTCGATAGCCCGAGACTCGCCCACAGCATGCCCAGGCCGAGCGTGCGGGAGGGCGTCCCCTCGTCGGCCGTCGCTTCGCGCAGCGCCCGCGCCGACCAGTACAGCAGCCCGGCGGCGAAGAGGTTGTTCAGGGCGAAGACCTCGGCGGTGATCGCGTAGGGCCAGATGAGCGGGGCGAACGCGAACGCGCCGGCGGCCAGCAGGCCGGCGGCGAGGTCGCCGCTCAGCAGAACGACGGCGCGGAACAGCAGGGCGGCGGCGCCGGCGTCGCACAGCGCGGACAGGAGGTTCACGCGCCACGCCACGCTGCCGACCGGCAGGAGCGTCAGCGGCTTGGCCAGGAGCGTGTGGAGCGGATAGCCCGGGGGATGGGCGACGCCGAGGAGATAGGCGACGGTGACGAACTCACCGCTGTCGCCGCCGTTGACGGTGGGACTCAGCGTGGCCAGGTACATGCCGAGCGGCACGAGCCCGGCGCCGAGCGCCGCGAGGATCGCGGGCCCCGTCCAGGCGGCGGACGGCAGGTCCACGACCCGAGCGGGAGGTCGAGGAGCGTCACGGGTTCCCCGGGACGCTCCGAGCCGTCGGGGGGTGTCGGGGGCCATTTCGGGGCCCCCGACCCTAAATGTCCCGGGACACCGCGCGGCTGAAGGTGCAGTTGGGCACGACGGCCGAGTGCTTGCCGGAGCCGCCGGCCACGACCACGAAGACGTCCTCGGGCGACGGCACCCGCGGCAACCGCGCGTCGGGATCGCTCGTCGCGTTCATCCAGCCCGGCCAGTCCTGCATGCCCCACATCCCGCCCAGCCGCATCAGCGACAACGGCTGGCGCGCGTTCTCGTAGACGAACCGCTGGACGTCGGCGCGCGTGAAGCCGTCGCCGGCGATCGTGCGCGCGTGCTCGGGCCCCAGCACCACCATGAGCTGGGCCTGGGAGAAGTACCAGCCGACGTTCGAGCCGAGCGAGACCGCGGTGTCGGCCACGTTCGTGAGGATGCCGCTGGCGGTCGTCGACACGTGGTCGTTGACGTTGTGCGGCGCCTCGCCGCCGTAGACGGTCACGGTGTCGCCGTCGCGGAGCGGCCCCCACGGCGAGGCCTCTTCGTGCTCGGCAATGCAATAGGAGAACTTCGCCGGGCTGCCCTGCGTGGCCATGTCGTAGCGGCCGGGCCAGGCGCCGCCGACGTTGAGCAGGATGAGCCGCACCGCGCGGCCGATCGTCGCGTTCGCCCGGAAGCCGGGGCCGAAGCAGCCGCTGCCTCCGTGCAGCCCGATGCGGCGGCCGTAGGGGCCGTTGACGACGAGCAGCGGCGCGACCGGATGCGTCGTGGCCTGCACACCGTAGAGGTTGAACGTCGGGTCGAGCATCGCCTCGACCGCGGCCTGGACGATCGGAAAGGCCTCGGGCTCGCAGCCCGCCATCACCGCGTTCACCGCGAGCTTCTCGAGCGTCGCCTGTCGCCACAGCGGCGGCATCGCCCCCAGCGACTTCGCCCCGTCGCGGCCGCCCAGCATGGCGGCCACGCGCGGCTCGGTCGGCGGCACGATCGGCAGGCCATCACTCCACGCGCGCTCCGTGAACTCGCCGAGGAGCACGACAGGATCGTCGTCGATCGAGACCTCCCGGACGACGTCCTGGTCCGCGCCAGCGGGATCCGCTACGGCAACCTGGCTCGTTGCGGCCCGGCCGCCTTGCAGCAAGCTCTCCAGCTGTTCGACGGCCTGGCGCGCCCGCCGGGACACGGCGTCGGGACGCTCGCCGCCGAGCGGGTGCTCGATGACCAGCAGCGGCAGGCCGCCGACGCCGAGCGCCGACAGCTCACTGACGGCCAGTCCCTGGAACGCGGTCGTCGCGATCAGTCCGGCCGGCGTGCCAGCCTTCGCCAGCTCGATGGCGTCGTGGAGACTCCACGACGTGCACGACCCTCAATCCGCGGAGCCGGCGAAGACGACGTCGCAGTGCTTGCCGAGCTCACCGATCAGCTCGGCGGCGGCCGGCGTGGAAGCATTCGCCTTGCGCCGGTGCAGCACCGCCTTGACGCCGTAGCGCTCGCGCAGCAGCTCGCCGATGCCGGCGGTCAGACGGTCGAAGTTCGACTTGGTGTTGTCGAGGAAGCCGACCGTGCGGCCGGCGAGGTCGCGCGGCAGCGGCGGCACTGCCAGCGCCTGCCGGGCGACGACACCGACTGGGCTCAGGACTCGGATGCGGGTCATGCGCTCTCCTTCCGCGTCGTCGACGACGCGTCACTTCCTCTTGAGACCGGTCGAGCGGGCCAGCACGCGGCCGAGGGTCTCGTGCAGCTCCGCGAGCGCGCTGCGCCGGATCTGGACGCCGACCGACTCGACGGGCTCCGGGTGGCCGACGCGATGGATCACGAGCGTGCCGGTGAACGTCTCGGCTCGCTCGTCGGTGGCGGCGAGGCCGCGCAGCGTCAGGACTTCCCACGCCTCTGCCATGTCCGGCATCTTACAATAGCGGCCCCATGGTGATCGCCCTCGATGTCGGCACGTCGTCCGCCCGGGCCGCGCTCCACGACGCCCGCGGGCGCGCCGTCGAGGGCCGCTTCCATCAGGTGTCCTACGAGGCGACCACCACGCGGGACGGCGGCGTCGAGCACGATCCGCGCACGCTCCTCGACGCGGCCACCGCGTGCATCGACGCGGTGGCCCGCGCCGCCCGCCACGACGACGTGCAGGCCGTCGCCGTCACCACGTTCTGGCACGGCCTGCAGGGATTCGACGGGAGCCACCGGCCGGTGACGCCGCTGTTCACGTGGGCCGACTCGCGCGGCGCCGCCGACGCGGCGCTGCTGCGCGGCGCGCTCGACGAGGAGGCGCTGCATCGGCGCACCGGCTGCTACCTGCACGCCTCGTACTGGCCGGCCAAGCTGCGCTGGCTGGCGCGCGAGCGCCCCGGCGAGGTCGGCCGCGTCGCCCACTGGGGCTCGTTCGGCGAGCATCTCGAGCTGGCCCTGTTCGGCGAGACGGCCACCAGCGTCTCGATGGCGTCGGGCACGGGGCTCTTGGACCAGGATGCTCTCCGCTGGGACGCCGAGGCGCTGGCCGCCGCCGGCATCGAGCCGGCCCAGCTGTTCCCGCTCGCGGCGCACGGCGAGGGCCGGCGCGGCCTGCGCTCACCGTGGGCCGGGCGCTGGCCGGCGCTGCGCAGCGTGCCGTGGTTTCCGGCGGTCGGCGACGGCGCCGCCGGCAACGTCGGCTCCGACTGCGTCGACCCCAGCCGCATCGCGCTCAACGTCGGCACCTCGGCGGCGTTGCGGGTCGCCACCGATGCGTCGGCGCCGCCGCCGCGCGGGCTGTGGCGCTATCGCATCGATCGGCGCCGCTCGCTCGTGGGCGGCGCCACCTCGGAGGGCGGCAACGTGTATGCGTGGTGCCGCGACGTGCTGCGGCTCCCCGACGACGCCGCCGTGGAGCGGGCGCTGCGCGACGCCGTCCCCGACGCTCACGGCCTCACCGTGCTGCCATTCCTGGCCGGCGAGCGCGCGCCCGGCTGGCGCGCCGACCGGCGCGCCGCCATCACCGGGCTGTCCCTCGACACGACCGCGCTCGATGTCGTCCAGGCGGCGCTGGAGGCGGTCGCGCTCCGACTGGCCCTGGTCTACGCGCTGCTGGCCCCGCGCGCCGCCGCCGATCATCTCGTCGTCGCGTCGGGCGGCGCGATCAGCCACTCGCGGCACTGGACGCGCATGCTGGCCGACGCGCTGGGCCGTCCGATCCACTGGGCGTCCGAGAGCGAGGCCACCGGCCGCGGCGCCGCGCTTCTCGCGCTGGAGGCGTTGCGCGTCGTGCCGGACGTCGCGGCGGCCCGGCTGCCGCTGGGCGAGGTCTTCACCCCCGACGCCGCCAGTCACGCGCGCTACCTGGACGCGCTCGAACGTCACCGACGGCTGGACGAGAGAGTATGATGGGCAGCGCCATGGATCGACCCGAGATCATCGTCGTCGACGACCCGGCCGCGCTGGCCGACCGCGCCGCCCAGGCCATCGTCGACACCGCGCTGGAGGCCGTGAAGCGCCAGGGGCGCTTCACGCTGGCGCTGGCCGGCGGCAACACCCCCCGCACGACCTACGAGCGACTGGCGCAGTCGCCGCTGCGCGAGCGCTTGCCCTGGGATCGCACGTGGATCTTCTTCGGCGACGAGCGCGGCGTGCCGCCGACCCATGGCGACTCGAACTACCGCATGGCCAACGACGCGCTGCTGTCGAAGGTGCCGATCCCCGCCGGACAGGTCCTGCGCATTCGGGGCGAAGCCGAGGACCCCGAGGCGGCCGCTGCCGAGTACGCCAAGCGGATCGCCGACGTGTTCCAGAGCAAGCGGGGCGAGCTGCCGCGCTT
>VBPC01000221.1 GCA_005887895.1 Candidatus Rokuibacteriota bacterium | reverse complement strand
TCGCGCGCCTGGCGCTGGAAGAGGTCCTCGACGTCGGGCATCACGCCGGACGTGTAGATGCCGTTCTTGCTCACATAGGCTTCGAGCCGCGTGGCCGCGTTGCCGCCGGCGCCGGTGATGCCGACGATCACGTTCTTGAGCTTGCGCTCGCGCCAGGCCGTCGTCATGGCCGCGCGCTCCATCGTGCGGATCCGGGTCCGGATGCCGACGTTCTGCAGGTAGGCGGCCAGGGCCTCGCCCATCGAGAAATAGGGCGGCCACGGGTAGAGCTCGCCGGCGTCGAAGCCGTTCGGATACCCGGCCTCGGCCAGCAGCCGTTTCGCCCGCGCCGGATCGAACGGGTCCGGCTCGAAGAAGCGCGAGAACTCGAGCGCGCGGGGGATGAGCGAGCCCGTCGGCTTCGAGAAGCCGAGCGTCTCGGCCTGGTTCAGCGCCTGCCGGTCGATCGCGTAGCTGGCGGCCTGACGCACGCGCCGGTCGTGCCAGGGCGATTTCGGATCCCACTGGTCCGGCAGATCGAGCCAGAACGTGCCCTGGGACTCCCGGGGCGCGACCAGCTTGAACCCCGGCGTGCGCTGGACGTCCTCGGCCACGGGACCGGTCAGCAGATAGGCGATGTCGATCTCGCCCTTCTTCAGCGCGGCGGCGCGCGTGGTCTCGTCGGGCAGGCTGCGATAGACCAGCCGCTTGATGTTGGGCGCCTTGCGCCAGTACCCGTCCCAGGCCTCCATCACCAGCTCGACCCCGGGGTTGAAGCTCACGAACTTGTACGGCCCGGCGCCGATCGGCGCCTTCTTGAAGCCGTCCTCGCCCACTTTCTCGACGTAGGCCTTGGGCACGATCCAGCCGCTCCCGGTGGCGGTCGTGCCGTAGAACGTCATGAAGTCAGGCCACGGCTCCTTGAGGTGAAAGCGAATGCGGCCCGGGTCGACGATCTCGACCTCGCGCACGCGCTCCTTCAGGAGCCTGGCGCCCGAGCCCCGGTAGCGCTCGAAGGAGAACTTCACGTCGGCCGCGGTGACCGGCTCGCCGTGGTGGAACTTGACGCCCCTGCGGATGACGAACTCGTAGACGAGCCCGTCCCTCGACACCGTCCACGACTCGGCGAGGCTGGGCGTGTTGAGACCGCCCGGCATCGGCTTCACGAGCGCGTCGTGCAGCGCGTAGAGCACCATGAACGGGGTGATGATGCCCTCGGTCTCGGCGGGATCGAGCCAGCGCGAGGCCAGCGTGATGTGCACGCCCCACGTCATGGTGCCCTCCGGCGCGGCGGTCGCCGGCCGGACGACGCTGCACAACACGAGCATGGCCGGGAGCACCAGGGCGACACGCGCGCCGAGTCGGCTCATGGGTTCCTCCTGACGCCGGGAGTATAGTGCTTTCGCTGCGACCACGCGGGAGAGCGAGGGAGAGACCCCATGCGCAAGACCATCACCGGCACGGGCGGGATGCTCCTGGTCCAGACCCTCAAGGACGCGGGCGTCGAGTATCTCTTCACCAACCCGGGCTCGGCCGAGACCGGCATCTTCGCCGCGCTGGCCGAGACCGAGGATCCGCGGCTCGTCATCGGCAAGCACGAGGGGCTCGTCGCCGCCATGGCCGACGGCTACCACCGCATCAGCGGCAAGGTCGGCGTCGTCATCGCGCACGTGATGGGCGGCTCGTACCAGCTGGCGGGCCAGCTCTTCAACGCCCAGGTCGCGGGCTCGGCGCTCGTCGTGATTGCCGGCGACTGGGCCTCCGAGCTACAGGACTACCGGGGCCTGGCGCCGTTCCCGGGGCTGAGCCAGGCGGAGTCGATGCGCCCGATCACGAAGGAGGCGCGCTGCGCCTACCAGGTGCACGCCAATCCGGCGGCGATCCCCGTCGCCACCGTGCGCGCGTTCCGCGAGGCCACCACGCCCCCGACGGGCCCGGTGTACCTCTCGATCAGCGCCGAGCTGCTCAACCGGGAGGGGCTCGAGGCGCAGATCGGCGAGGACGCGCGGTACAGGATCGAAGCGCCGGGCATGGCGCGGCCGTCGACGATCGAGACGCTGGCTCGCCGGCTCGCCGAGGCGCGCTGCCCCGTGCTGATGTTCGGCGACGACGTCTGGCGCGACGGCGCCCAGGCCGAGGCCGTCCGGCTCGCCGAGGCGCTCGAGGCGCCCGTCGTCGCCAGCCGCCAGATCTTCGTGAACTTCCCCAACCGGCACCCGCTCTACTGCGGGATGTACCCGGTGTCGAAGGACTTCGAGAAGGTCACCGGCCTCGCGCCCGACCTGCTGTTCCTCGTCGGGTGCCAGGGCGTGCACGGCACCGTCAGCGAGCCGAGCGTGATGCAGATCGGGCCGAACCCGCTGCTCATGGGTCGCCACTACCCACTCGACGTGGCGGCGCAGTGCGAGCTGCGCGACACGCTGCGGGCGCTCACGGAGGCGCTGCGGCGCCGGCCGGGCGCCGAGGGCTGGGCCCGGCAACGCGCGAAGGTCCGGGCGTGGGCGAAGACGCTGATCGAGCGCGAGGAGAAGCCGGTGCGCGAGCACGCCGACGACGCGATCATCCATCCGGCGGTGCTCGAAGCGCAGCTGGCCGAGATGCTCCCGCGCGAGACCGTCATGGTCCAGGAGAGCTCGACGGCGCGCACGGCGCTGATCCCGTTCGGTCACGAGGGGTTGACGTGGACGCGCAGCGGCGGCGGGTCGCTCGGCTGGGGCGTGGGGGCGGCCATCGGCGCCAAGATCGCCGTCGGCCACGAGCGGCCGGTGGTGCTTCACCTCGGCGACGGCGCCCTGACCTACAGTGCGAGCGGCTTCTGGACGATGGCGCGCTACAAGACGCCGATCCTCACGATCGTCTCCAACAACGAGACCTACCAGATCGTGCGCCACAACTGGGCCAACCAGATGCCGGACAGCAAGATGGTGCGCGACGGCAAGTACCCGGGGCTCTTCCTCGGCGATCCCGCCACCGACTATGTCGGCCTCGCGCAATCGCAGGGGGTGGAAGGCGAGGCGGTCACGACCGTGAAGGACCTGGAGCCGGCCCTGCGGCGCGGGCTCGAGCGCGTCACCAAGCACCGGCGCCCGTACTTGCTCGACGTGACGGTCGCCCGCGAGGGCATCGGCGCCGACGCCACCTGGTACGACGACTGGGAGATGTGAGGGCGGCGTGGCCGCCGTCAGCGTTCGCTATATCGTCGACGACGTCGAGGCGGCGATCCGGTTCTATACCGAGCGCCTCGGCTTCAAGATCGTCATGCATCCGTCGCCCGGGTTCGCGCTCGTCTCGCGCGGCGACCTCCGGCTCCTGCTGAGTGCGCCGGGCGGCGGCGGGGGCGCCGGGCAGGCGATGCCCGACGGCCGCCGTCCCGAGCCGGGCGGCTGGAACCGGATCCAGATCGAGGTCGAGGACCTCGCGGGGACGGTGACCGCACTCAGGCAAGCTGGCGTCCGATTTCGCAACGAGGTCGTCGTCGGCAACGGCGGCAAGCAGATCCTCGTCGAGGACCCCGCCGGCAATCCGGTCGAGCTCTTCGAGCCCGTGCGCCGTTAGCCCGGTGACGCCGCCGCGGCACGTCGTCGTCTGCGGCGCCGGGGTCGTCGGCGCCTCGGTGGCGTACTTCCTGGCGCGGCGAGGCGTCGCCGTCACCGTGGTCGAGCGCGCGGGTGTCGCCTGTGCGGCCTCGGGCAAGTCGGGCGGCTTCCTCGCGCTGGACTGGTGTGACGACTCGGCGCTCGGCCCGCTGGCCCGCGCCAGCTTCGCGCTGCACGCCGAGCTGGCCAAGCAGCTCGGCGTCGACTACGGCTACCGCCGCGTCGACACGTTGATGCTCGCCGCCCGCGAGCAGGGAACCGTGCGCGGCGGGCATCGCGTCCCGGCGCCGCCGTGGCTCGACGGCGCTGGCGTCGTCACCGCCGCGCTCGGCTCGACGGAGACGACGGCGCAGATCCACCCGCAGCGCTTCACCGAAGCCCTGATCGCCGCCGCGCAGGCCCGCGGCGCCACGCTTCGCATCGGCGTCGTCGACGACCTCATGCGACGCGACGGGGCCGCGCGCGGCGTCAGCGTCGACGGCGAGACGCTCGAGGCCGACGCCATCGTCCTCGCGCTCGGCCCGTGGACCAGTCGCGTCGCCGGTCGGCGGCTGCCGAGAGTGCGCGGACTCAAGGGCTACAGCGTCACGCTCGCGGCGCCGTCGGTGCCGGCCCAGGCGCTGTTCGTCGACTACCGCACCGCCGAGGGGTGCCTGCTGGAGCCGGAGATCTTCCCGCGGCCGGACGGCGACGTCTACGTGTGCGGCATGGCCGATCCGCAGCCGCTGCCCGAGGGACCCGAGGGCGTCGAGGTGGACGCGGCCGCGTGCGACGTCCTCGCGCGCGCGGCCGGTCGCGTGTCGACCGCGCTGGCGACGGCCCCGATCACGCGCCGGCAGGCCTGTTACCGGCCCGTCACCGACGACGGCCTGCCGCTGATCGGCCGCATCCCCGGCGTCGCCGGCGCCTACGTCGCCACCGGCCACGGCCCGTGGGGCATGCTCAACGCACCCGCGACCGGCCTCGCGCTGGCCGAGCTGATCGTCGACGGCGCTGCCTCCACCGTCGATCTTCGGGCGTTCGATCCGGCGCGGCGCCGATAGGCGTTGGTAGAGGCGCGCCACGGCTGCGCCGGGGCGCGACGAACGTCTGGGGGTTTGGGGGCCATGGCGGGGCCCCATGTCGGTCAACCCGCCGCGGCCATGGCGCCGCCGTCGGCGACGATGTGGGCGCCCGAGATGAACGACGCGTCGTCGGAGGCGAGGAACAGCGCGCACCGCGCGATGTCCTCCGGCTCGCCGATCCGGCCCAGCGGGATGCCGCGGCCTGCCTTGGTCGCGTCCTCGACGCGGTCGACGATGTCAGCGGAGAGCCGCGTCCGGATCGTGCCGGGACAGATGGCGTTGACGCGGATGCGGTCGCGGCCGTAGGACGCCGCCATGGCGCGCGTCAGCGAGAGCACCGCGCCCTTCGAGGCGGCGTAGGCGTGGCTCGGGCGCTCGACCGAGCCGCGGAACGCCGACACCGACGCGATGTTGACGATGGCGCCGCCGGCCGCCCGCATGTGGGGCACGGCCGCGCGGCTCACCAGGTAGATGGCCCGCACGTTCACGTCCTGCGCCAGGTTCCAGAGGTCGAGGCCGATCGTCTCGACGGTGCCGCCGACGACCATCGTGCCGACGGCGGCGTTGTTGAGCACGACGTCGAGCCGGCCGAACGCGCGCACGGCGCTGGCGACCACCGCCGCACAGGCCTCGGGCCGGGCCAGGTCGGCCCCGACCGACTCGACCTCCCCGCCGGCGGCGCGCACGTCCTCCACCGTGCGCGCCAGCTCGGGCGCCCGCGCGTCGGCCAGCGCGACGCGGGCGCCGGCCCGGGCGAAGAGCAGCGCGCTGGCCCGGCCGATGCCGGTTGCCGCGCCGGTGATGATGGCGACCCTTCCGTTCAGCGCGCCGCTCTCGGCGATGCCCATGGTCTCGTCTCCTCGGTCCGTCGGCGTTCTATACTCACGCACACCAGGTGACCCTGTCGTGCACGAGCGAGGCGACGGCCTGTTTCCGCCCGCGGCCTACGCGCGGGACGACGAGTCCCGGGACGACCACTTCTACCGCGTCCCGCGCAAGGTCGTCCACATCGACGACGGAGCCATCGCGGCGCTCGGCCGCCTGTACGCCGAGGTGCTGCCGGCCGGCGGGCGCCTGCTCGACCTGATGAGCAGCTGGCGCAGCCACCTGCCGGCGGAGTTTCGCGCCGGCGAGGTCGTCGGCCTCGGCATGAACGCCGACGAGATGGCCGACAACCCGCGCCTGTCGCGCTTCGTCGTGCACGACCTCAACGCCCAGCCGCGGCTGCCGTTCGCCGCCGAGGCGTTCGACGGCGCGATGTGCGCGGTGTCGATCCAGTACGTCCTCTATCCGGTGATGCTCTTCCGCGAGGTCCGCCGGGTGCTGCGCCCGGGCGCGCCGTTCGTCGTGTCGTTCTCCAACCGCTGCTTTCCCACCAAGGCGGTCGCCGTGTGGCTCGAGTCCACCGACGCGCAGCACCTGGCCCTCGTCCGCGCCTACTTCGAGGCCGCCGGCGCTTGGTGGGACGTCACCGAGGAGAGCCGCTCGCCGGCCGACGGCGATCCGCTCTACGCGGTGTGGGCGCGCGCATCTAGTCAACATGGGGGCCCCGAAATGGCCCCCAAGCCCCCGAACGTTCGGCACGCCCCGGCTGAGCCGTGGCGCGCCTCTTAATGCGACAGGAGGATCGTCTATGCGGACCATCGACATCCATGCGCACCTGGTGCCGCAGTCGCTGTGGCGGGCCGCCGCCGCCGGCAAGGAATGGCACGGCTTTCGCCACGAGCCGGGCGAGGGCGTGGGCGTCGTGGTGGGCGGCGGCAAGCGCTCCGCCTTCGCCTCGCCCAAGGTGCGCTTCACGACCGAGGAGCGGCTGAAGGACATGGACGCCCAGGGCGTCGACGTGCAGGTGGTCTCGATCCACACGCCGCTCTTCGGCTACCACCTCGACCCCGCGCAGGGCCGCCAGCTCGCCCGCGAGGTCAACGACGAGATCGCAAGCATGACGCGCGAGCGCCCGCAGCGCTTCGCCGGCCTCGCCACGCTGCCGCTGCAGGACGTCAAGGCGGCCATCGACGAGCTGGAGCGCGCCGTCACCGTCCTCGGGCTCAAGGGCGCCGAGCTCGACACGATCGTCAACGGCGAGCAGTGGGACGAGCCGAAGTTCCTGCCGCTCTTCAAGGCCGCCGAGGCGATGGGGGCCGTGCTGTTCTTCCATCCGCAGCCGCAACACAACTTCATGATGACGCTCACCACGCGCCACGGCTTCTTCAACAGCCTCGGCGTCATCATGGAGGACGCGCTGGTCGTGGCCACGCTGATCTTCGGCGGCATCCTCGAGGCGTGCCCGAACCTGAAGGCGTGCATCGCCCACGGCGGCGGCCCGGCCTGCCTGGCCATGGGCCGCCTGGACCGCGCGTGGGAGACGCGCCCGGAGGCGCGCCGCCACATCCAGCAGCCGCCGAGCGCCTACCAGCGCCGGCTCTTCTACGACTCCGTCACCGGCAACGAGGCCGCGCTCCGCTTCCTGCTCGACCAGGTCGGCGCCGACCGCGTCGTGCTCGGCAGCGACTGGCCCTTCGTGCCGTGGAATCCCTCGCCGGTGACGTGGGTGCAGGGGCTGGCGAGCCTGACGGCGGAGGAGAAGGAGCGCATCCTCTGGCGCAACCTCGAGGCTCTGCTCGGCGTGTAGCTTGCTTCAGGCGGCCGAGCTCCGTCGCCGCCTCCGCTTGCCGCAGCCAGAAGCCGATCTGCATCTCGCGATACCTCGCCGCCGCGGTCGCGATGTGGTCAATGGACCGGCTCAGCGGGTCTGCTGAAGAGCACGAAGACCCAGCATCTCGGGCGTCACCCGAGAGGCCTCGCCGAAGAGCACCACGACTCGCTCCATCACGTTGTACAGTTCTCGCACGTTCCCCGGCCACCGGTAGGCGAGCAGCGCCGCCCTGGCGTCCTCGGTGAACGTCTTCGGATTGCTCCCGTACTCGGCGCAGTACCGCGCCAGGTAATACCTGGCCAGGGTGAGGATCGCGTGTCCTCGCTCTCGCAGCGGGGGCAGAGGAATGGTCACGACCGCCAGCCGCCGCAAAAGATCCTTCTGCTGCGCTCGCGTGCCCAACCCCCAGTTCAGATACGTATCCGATGTCGAGATGACCGATACGTCCACTGGCTCCGAGCGCGTGCCGTCTGGCCTCTGCACCGTCTCCTCTTCGGGGACCCTGAGCAGCTTCGCTTGCAGGATTTCCGGCAGTAAACCGATACTGCTGACCAAGAGCGTGCCACCGTGGGCAGCCTGCAAGAGACCGGCCTTGGCGTCGCGAACGTCGGGGAAGGCACCTCGCTCGAAGCCAAACAGCTCGGCTTCGAGAATCATTGAGGGAATTCCGCCACATCCGGCCTCGACGAACGGCCGCGTCGCTCGGGGTCTCGCGTCGTGGATGGCGCGGGCGAGCTGGCGCTTGCCCACGCCCGTCTCGCCGAGGATCAAGGTGGGCGGAAAGCGGCCCGTCTTCCACTGGCGGCGCACGCGGGTGCTCGACCTGCTTGCGGACACCGCTAGGGATCGCGTCGCGGCGAGCGCCGAGAGCTTCGCGCAGCCGGCTCATGTCGCTGGCTGCGCCTGCTCCAGCCAGAATGGCATCTGCATCTCGCGGTACATCGCCGCAGCGATTGCAGTGTGTTCCCCGGCTTGTTGCGGCTTGTCGAGTCGTCGGTAGAGGGAGCCGAGGCCGAGGTGGCAGTGGGCAACGAGTGGACGCATGCCCAGCTCGTCGCCGAGCGCCAGGGCCTGGCGATAGCACGATTCGGCGGCCCCGGTATCAGGCGGATCGCGACGCGAGACGCTCTCGGCGACAGCCCGGAGCGCCCACGCCTCGTTGGCGCGTTGCTGGTGGTCGCGGCAGAAAGCGACGGCTTCATTGGCCAGTCGGGTCGCGTCCTCGATTCGGTTGGCCAGCCGAAATGCCTCGCTCAGGTAGGTAATCCGGGGGCCATACGCGACGCGTTCTCCCATCGTGACCGTACCCTCGACCCCTAGCTCGAGAAGCGGCAGGCCGTTCGCGACGCGTCCGGATAGAACGTATGCATTGCCCAACTGCGTCGCCATCCCCCAGTACGCGGGCGGGATGTTCCAGGTCTGGGCGAGTCCACAGGCGCGCTCCAAGAAAGAGATGGCCTTCTCGAGATCCCCCTGGCGCAGGTACACGAACCCGAGCACGAAATAGGCGCCCGTGAGACTCAGGGGGTGATCGACCGTCTCGGCAATCCGCACCGTTTCCTGTCCCCTGGCGATCCCCTCCGCGAACTCTCCGAGCTCGGCAAGCGACCGGACCAGATAAATCCGGGAGAGAACCGAGACGAGCCCCGTATCGCCGAAACGCTCGCGGATCAGGTCGCCCTGGAGAGTCTCCATGTTGACTTGGAAAAATGCACACGCACGACGGAAGTCACCCAGGTGGCTGTAGACCTGTCCCAAGCGCAGACTTGCCACGACCCGGAGAGAGAGATCGCCGCGAGCCCCGGCGATGACAAGGGCACGATGGCCGGAGTGCACAGCGCGGTCGAGATCGCTCGATAACCAGAAATGGTGAGCCTGCGCGGCCGAGATCCATCCCAGCCGGCGTTGATCGTCGATCCGCTCGGCGAGGACTTCCCCTTCGGAAAGGT
>VBPC01000220.1 GCA_005887895.1 Candidatus Rokuibacteriota bacterium | reverse complement strand
GCAGACGACGTAGCCGGCGGCGAGATTGAGATCTTCCAGCCGCAGGCCCAGGCACTCGGAGGCGCGCATGCCGGTGGCGTAGAGCAGCTCGAGGATGGCGCGGTCGCGCACCCCGGCCGGCCGCGCGGTATCCGGCGCCTCGACCAGCGAGTTCGCCGACTCGCGCGAGAGCGCGCGCGGCAGCGGTCGGCCGCCCCGCGGCGTGTCCAGGTGCTCGGTGGGATCGCGGCGGGCGACGCCTTCGCGTAGCAGGTGCCGGTAGAAGCCGCGCACCGCGGACAGGCGGCGCGCCACGCTCGACGGCGCCAGGCCGCGGATGCGCAGGCGCTCGATCCAGCCCACGACATCGTCGGCGGCCAGGGCCGCGGGCGCGCGCCGTCGCTCGCGGCAGAAGCGCAGGAAGTCGTCGAGGTCGCGTCGATAGGCCGCCAGCGTATTTCGGGACGCTCCGCGCTCGCTCTGGAGGGCCCCGAGATACTCGGCGACCTCGTGCATCAGCGGCGGTAGCGCCCCGGAGGAGAGAGCCGTCGACGAGACGCGGTGCGGGCGGTCGGCGAGGAGTGCACGGCGGATAGTAGCACAGCGGCCTCGAGGCCGACAACTTGCGCCGGTACCGGTGTCAGGCGGCGCGCGCGCCTCGCCGGCGCACCATCGCGAGCAGCACGCCGCGTTCGGACGACCCGAGCAGCGCGCTCGTGACCCAGAACAGCCCGGCGCCGATCACGATCGTGACGGTCAAGCCGGCCGCGATCCGCCCCGTCGTCACCACGTCCATCCGGTGATAGGCCGCCAGGGCCAGCAGACACCACGCGCCGAGCGGCACGCAGGCGACCGCGGTTCGCGCCACCGACGCGGCGAGCGCCCGGCCGCCCAGCAGGCCGAAGCGCCGCCGGGCCGCCCACAGCAGCGCCAGGAGATTCACGTAGGCGCCGAGGGAGGACGCGGCGGCGAGGCCCGCGTGGCCCATCGGGCGCATGAGCGCGGCGGCGAAGAGGACGTTGGCGGCGATCGCCAGCGCGCCGAGCTTCACCGCGGTGCCGGGCTCGGCGATCGCGTAGAAGGCCTGGGCGGCGATGCGCGCGCCGGCGAACGCGACGAGGCCGACGGCGTACCAGACGAGCGCGACGGCGGTGGCCTCCGTGTCGGCGGGGCTGAACCGTCCGCGCTCGAAGAGGACGCGGGTGATCGGCACGCTGAGGACGACCAGGCCCACCGTGGCCGGGGCCGACACGTAGGTGGCCAGCCGCAGCGCGAAATTCAGCGTCGTGGCGACCCCGCGGGTGTCGCCGGCGGCGGCCTGGCGCGACATCGCCGGCAGCGAGGCGGAGGCCAGCGCGATCCCGAAGATCCCGAGCGGGAACTCCATCACGCGATCGGCGTAATAGAGGAAGGAGATCGAGCCCGCCGGCAGCAGCGAGGCGAGCAGCGTGTTGACGAAGACCATCACCTGCACCGCGGCCAGGCCGAAGACCGCCGGCAGCAGCAGCCGGCTCACCCGGCCCAGCGCGGGATGGCGCAGCTCGCGCGAGGGCGAGACTAGCAGTCCCAGCCGCTTGAGCCCCGGCACCTGGACGAGGAGCTGGCCCACGCCGCCCAGCAGCACGCCGAGCGCCAGCGCCATGATCGGCGGATCGACCCGGCGCGCCAGGACGAGGACACCGACGATCATGCCGACGTTGAGCACGGCCGGCCCGAGCGCGGCCGCGAAGAACCGTCCCTGCGAGTTCAGCACCCCCATCGCGAACGCCGCCGCCCCGACCAGGAGGAGATACGGGAACATCACGCGGGTCAGGACCACGGCGAGGCCGCGCTGCGCCGGATCGGTGAATCCCGGCGCGATGACGGCCAGCAGCCACGGCGCCGCCAGCACGCCGACGACCGTGGCCACGCCGAGCGCCAGCAGCGCGACGGCCAGCACCGCGCGCAGCATGCGGATCAGCTCCTCTCGCGGCCGGTTCACGGCGTACTCGGTGAACACCGGAATCACGGCGGTGGACAGGGCGCCCTCGGCCAGCAGGCGGCGGAGGATGTTCGGGATCCGGAAGGCGACGAAGAACGCGTCGGTGACGGGGCCGGCGCCGAAGACGAGCGCGACGACCATGTCGCGCACGAAGCCGAGCACGCGGCTGGCCAGCGTGGCGAGGCCGATCGAGCCGAGCGCGCCGATGACCTGCCGCTCGTGCGAGCTCACCTTGAAAAACCCGCGGCGATCCGGCATGATTCACGGCGGCCCGCCCCGCGCCACGCGGAGCGCGCAGCCCTCCACTCGACGGAAGGAGTCACCAAGTGGCGAACACGAAGTCGGCCAAGAAGCGGATTCGGCAGAACGAGCGCCGGCGCATCCGCAATCGCGGCGTCCGCTCGAAGGTCCGCTCGGCCGTGAAGCTCGCTCGCGCGGCCACCGGCGCCGAGATGCGCGCGAGCATCGCGGACGCGATCCGCAGCCTCGACAAGGCGGTCAGCAAGGGCGTCCTGCACCGCAACACCGCCGCCCGCAAGAAGTCCGCGCTCGCCCGGCGTCTCGCCACCGCTCCGCGCTAGCCCGGTCATCCGCCGCCTGCGCCGTCGCAGGCGGCCCGCGCCGCCGTGCGTCCGTCGTCGCGTCCGAGCCCGTTGAGCAGGCCAGCGGCGGCGGCCGTCAGGCACTCGCCGGTCGCCGGCCCGTACAGGCTGGCGCAGGTGACGTAGCCCGGCCGCGCGTAGTCGGCGGCGGTGACGAAGTAGCCGAGGTAATCGTTGGAGACGCCGGCCACGCCGGCATAGCGCAGCGGCGCGCGCGCCGCGTCCTTGATCACGCGGCCCAGCCGGGTCTGCAGCTCGCCGGGAAACACCACCCAGGCCGCGTTCCCGATCGCCACCGCCGTCAGCGTGGTCTCGCGCGGGAACACCGACCCCAGCGGCACGGTGAGCGCGCGCGGCGCCCAGCCGTGCAGGCAGTTCTTCGCCGAGAGTCGCGGGGCCGGAAGCGCGACGGCCCGGGTGGCGACGGAGAGGACCGGCCGTGGCACCGGCGTCGCCTCGCTCCACCCGTGCCGGACGGTCGCGGCCAGCTCGATCCCGATGTCGTGGGCGGCGCGGTCGCCGTGATGGGCCGGGCTCACGTCGCCGACGGCGCCGTTGACGAACAGCGCGGGGACGCCGAGGTCGCGCTCGAGGGTGCTGGAGGTCTCGCCCATGACGTCGCCCGACAGCCGCATGTTGCTCGGGCTCAGCATCGTGCCGTGGATCGCGTAGTTCCAGAGCAGCGCCAGCGGCCGGCCGTCGGCGCCCGTCACCCGCAGGACGAGCACGTCCGGATCGAGCGGCTGGCGCAGGCGGCTCACCGTCAGCGGCGGCGCCGTCACGACCGCGACGCCGACGCGCGCCGGTCGGCGCGCGGCATCGGCCTGGCGCACGGCGGCGACGACGCCATCGAGCAGCGCCTCGCGAACGGCGCGGTCGAGACGGTCGAGGGCGAGCCAGCCGAGGACCGCCGAATCCACGAACGCGCCCGGCCCCGAGTGCGTGTGCGAGGCGGAGAGCACCAGCGTCGCCGGCTTCAGCCCGGCCGCCGCCAGGCGCCGCTCGGCGTCGGCGGTGAAGGCGCGGTCGACGGCGATCAGGTCCACCGTCACCCAGGCCAGTCGGCGGCCGCCCGTGTCGAGGACGAGCGCGCGGGCGGCGATCGCGTCGCGCTCACCGTCGGAGGGCTTGAACCAGAACGTATGCGGATAGCGATCGAGCAGGTCGGGGATGAGCAGGCGACGCGCGAGGCTGCCGTAGCCGGCCAGCGGGGCGCCGGGCGGGACACGGAACGCGACGCGGGCGGCGCCGGCCTCCAGACAGTCGACACACGGCTGGGCGCGGACCGGCACCGCGATCCCGGCCAGCACGGCGACGACCCCGAGCAGCAGCGCCAGCCGCCGGCCGCGGGTCACCTCGTTCTGCACAGGTCTGCGACCAGCGCGGTCAGCTCCGCGCGCGCCTGGCCGCCGGACTTGCACCGCCACTCGGCCTGCCAGCAGCGCGCGAGCTGGCGGGACAGCCCGGCGCCGGCGGCGCCGCTCACGCGGGCGAGGATCGCCTCGACGACGGGCGGCGGCGTCGGCCGCACGAGCCGCGCGATCTGCTCGACGGACTGGCCGGCAGCGGCGAGGTCGCGCACCGTCAGCGCCTGGCGCACGCTGCGCGTCAGCAGCGCCAGCAGGAACACCGGCTCTTCCGTCGCCAGCAGGTGATCGAGGGTGCGCAGCGCGAGCCCGAGATCGCGACGCTCGACGGCGCGCGTCAGCTCGAACACCTCGCCGAGGCGGTGCTCGCCGACGATCGCGGTCACCTCGTTGACGCCGACCTTGCGGTTCTCGGGGCCGCCGGCCAGCGCGGCCTTGCGCGCCTCGCCGAGGAGGCGGGCGCCGTCCTCTCCGACCCACTGCACGAGCAGGCGGGCTGCCTCGTCGGTGACGACGAGCTCGTCGGCCGCCGCGCGCTGCTTCAACCAGTCCTCGAGCGCGCGGCCCTTGCGCAGCGGCAGCGCGACGATCGCCGTCGGCGGCAGGGCCGCCAGCAGCCAGTGCTCGGTGCGCCGCTCGCGCGAGACGCCCAGCGCCTCGTCGGCCAGGAGCAGCAGGCACGTCGTCGGATTCGGATCGCCGGCGTAGGCGGTGAGCGTATCGGCGCCCCGGGCGCCGAGGGCGTGAGCGCGTCGCACCACGACCAGCCGCCGGCGTGTCATCAACGGCAGCGTCATCGCCGAGCGGACGATGGTCTCCACCGATACCTCGTCGCCTTCCAGCACCTCGCGACCGAGCGCAAGCTCGGAGGCGTCGGCGAAGAGGCCGCGGATCACGAGCCCGAGCGCATCCTCCAGCAGCTGCTCGTCGGGCCCGTGCAGCAGCGCGAGCGGCGGTGGCTGGCCGCGCTCGGCGGCCTGGAGGAAGGCGGCGTACTCCACGGGTCGGCGGGGGCGCCGCTCAGAAGCGGGTGACGGCCAGGGCCACGATCGCGCGGCCGATGTCGGTGGCGGCCGACCGGAGCGCCGTCTCTTCCAGGGAAATCGTCTGCGACACGGCGGCCTGCACGCGGAAGTCGGCCTGCTCCCGGACCTCGGCCTGCCTGAACAGGATCGTGTTGCGCTTGACGTCGCGGAGGACGAGGTTGACGGTGACGACGACCCGGTAGAGGCTGACGTTGGCGTCCCGGTCGAACGCGATCGACGTCACGCCGTAGTTGGTGACCTCGCCATCGAGAATCGCGTCGGCCTCGCTGGTGTTGACGACGCGCAGCCGGCCATTGGTCGAGAACGCCTCCACGACGGCGCGGGTGACGAGGCTCTCGACCGCCGGCTGCCGCGTACGGTTGCGAAAGATCGGCACCGCGACGGTCTTGATGTGCGCGGGCAGCGTGCCGTGGACGGTGTACCCGCAGCCGCCCAGCAGGAGGACCAGCGCCAGCGCGAGGGCGCCGGCCCTCACGAGCGCGTCACGACGTTGACCAACCGGTTGGGCACGACCACCACGCGCTCCACCGCGCGGCCCCGCAGCCACGGCCGCACCTTGTCGTCGGCCAGCGCCAGCCGCTGGACACGGTCCTCGGCGGCGTCGACCTCGATCGTCAGGCGGCCGCGCACCTTGCCGTCGACCTGCAGGACCACGGTGACCTCCTTGCGAGTGAGGGCGGCCTGATCGGCCACCGGCCACGGCTGCTTGAAGAGCGAGGTCGGGTGGCCGAGCTGCTGCCACAGCTCCTCGGTCACGTGCGGCGCGAACGGGCCGAGCAGCAGGAGCATCGTCTCCACGGCCTCGCGCAGGAGCGCCGCCCGCTCGCCCGAGCCGACGCCGTCCAGCGAGGCCGATTCGAAGGCGTGGAGCGCATTGACCAGCTCCATGATCGCGCTGATCGCGGTGTTGAAATGGAAATCGCCCTCGATATCGTCGGTCACGCGCTTGATCGTCTCGTGAATCGTCCGCCGGAACGCCACCCCGGCCGGCGTCGTGGGGGTCGAGCCGACGCCGCCGACCTTCAGGGTGTCGAGGTTCGCGATCACGAAGCGCCAGACCCGGTTCAGGAACCGGCTCGCGCCCTCGACCCCGTGATCGTTCCAGTCCAGGTCCTTCTCCGGTGGCGCCGCGAAGAGCGAGAACAGCCGCGCGGTATCGGCGCCGAAGGTGCGGATCAGGTCGTCGGGATCGACGACGTTGCCCTTGGACTTCGACATCTTGGCGCCGTCCTTGATGACCATGCCCTGGCTCAGCAGCGCCCGGAACGGCTCGTCGACCTTGGTGAGGCCGAGGTCGCGCAGCACCTTCGTGTAGAAGCGCGCGTAGAGCAGATGCAGGACGGCGTGCTCGATGCCCCCGATGTACTGATCGACCGGCATCCAGTACTCGGCGGCGGCGCGCTCGAACATCCCCTGCTCGTAGTGCGGCGAGCAGTAGCGGAGGAAGTACCACGAGGACTCGACGAACGTGTCCATCGTGTCCGTCTCCCGGCGCGCCTTGCCGCCGCACTTCGGGCACATGGTGTTGACGAACGAGGCGACCTCGGCCAGCGGCGAGCCGCCCTTGCCGGAGAGCTGCACGTCCTGCGGCAGCACCACCGGCAGGTGCTCCTCCTTCTCGGGGACCATCCCGTCCTTCTCGCAGTAGACGACCGGGATCGGCGCGCCCCAGTAGCGCTGCCGGCTGATCCCCCAGTCGCGCAGCCGGTAGTTCACCTTCGCGGTCCCGAGGCCGCGCTCGACGAGCCAGTCGATCGCCTTGCGCTTGGCCTCGGCGGTCGTCAGACCATCGAGGAACCCGGAGTTGATCTTCACGCCCTCCCCGGCGTACGCCCCGCCGGTCCAGCCCGCCGGTCGCTTGACGGTCGGGATCACCGGCAGCCCGTGCTGCTGGGCGAACTCCCAGTCGCGCTCGTCCTCGCCGGGCACCGCCATGATCGCGCCGGTGCCGTACGTCATGAGGATGTAGTCGGCGATGAAGAGCGGGATCTCGGCGCCGTTGAACGGGTTCACGACCTTGGCGCCGAGCCGCACGCCACGCTTGGGGCGATCCTCGGCCGTGCGCTCGACCTCGGACTGCCGTGCGACCTCGGCCCGGAACTGCTGGATCGCGGCCCGCTCCTTCCGATCGGTCACCAGCGCGTCGACCAGCGGGTGCTCGGGCGCCAGCACCGCGTACGTCATGCCGAACGCCGTGTCGGGCCGGGTCGTGAACACGCGGATCTTCAGCTCCGGGCGACCGACCACCGGCAGGTCGAACTCGGCGCCCTCGCTCTTGCCGATCCAGTTGCGCTGCATCGTCATGACGCGCTCCGGCCAGCCCGGCAGCCGATCGCACCACGCCAGCAGCTCCTCGGCGTACTCCGTGATCTTGAAGAACCAGCCGTCGATGTCGCGCCGGGTGACCTCGGAGTCGCAGCGCCAGCAGCGCCCGGCCTCCACCTGTTCGTTGGCGAGCACGGTCTGGCACGAGGGGCACCAGTTCACGGTGGACCGGCGGCGATAGGCGAGGCCGCGCTCGAGCATCTTGATGAAGACGAGCTGCTCCCACTTGTAATACGCGGGATCGCAGGTCGTGAGCTCGCGATCCCAGTCGTAGGAGATCCCCATCTTGCGGAGCTGCGCGCGCATGTAGGCGATGTTCTCGTAGGTCCAGATCGCCGGATGCACGCCGTGCTCGATGGCCGCGTTCTCGGCGGGCAGCCCGAAGGCGTCCCAGCCCATCGGGTGCAGCACGTTGAAGCCGCGCATCCACTTGTAGCGGGCGAGCAGGTCGCCGATCGCGTAGACGCGCACGTGGCCCATGTGGATGCGGCCCGACGGGTACGGGAACATCTCGAGGCAGTAGAACTTCGGCCGGCCCGGGTCCTCGGTGGCGCGGAACTGCCGGCTCTCCTCCCAGCGGGCCTGCCACTTGGCTTCGATCTCGGCGAAGGGGTAGCGATCCGACGACATGATTGGCGCGATTTTACCCAGACTTAGAGGAGGCAGGCAAGAAACGCGGCGAGGGTGGCGCCGCGCGCCACCCCCGCCGCCGACACGCTACTTCTTGACCCCGAGGTCGGCGAGCGCCTCGTTGGCCTTCGTCATCGACTCCTGGTGCTTGCCGCTGTCGTGCAGCGTCTGCGCCTGATCCAGCTTCGCCACCGCGCCCTTCACCTTCGGGTCGTCGGCGTTCATCTTGGCGGCCGCGTCCCGACCCTCCTTGATGAGCTTGGGGCAGGAGTTGGCCATCGCCACGCCACCGGTGAACGCGAGGCTCACCGCCACGGCCATCGCCACGATTGCCTTTTTCATCTGGTTGTCACCACCTTTGCGCGCCAGGATGAGCGAACGGGGTTCGGCGCTTGGTCCCCTAACCACCGAGCTGTTCGGCGGGTTCCCGACCGTCGGCCGCCGGATGGAAGTGATCGTGGATGCGCTGGGCCAGCTTGGGCGTCACCTTGGGCACGGCCGCCAGCTCGGCCACCGAGGCCTCGCGCACGCGCCGGGCCGAGCCGAGCGTCTTCAGCAGGCTGGTGCGGATGGTCGGCCCGATGCCGGGGATGGCGTCGAGCACCGACTGGATCGTGCGCCGACTGCGTAGCTTCTTGTGGTAGGTGATGGCGAAGCGGTGCGCCTCGTCACGGATCTTCTGCAGCGTGTGCAGCGCCGGCGAGGTCGGGTCGAGCGCCAGCGGCTGCAGGCTGTCGCCGACGTAGACCTCTTCCTGCTGCTTGGCCAGCGAGGCGACCGGGATCCAGTCGAGGCCCAGCTCCTGCAGCACCGCCAGTCCCACGTTGAGCTGGCCGCGGCCGCTGTCGATCAACACCAGGTCCGGCAGCGCGGTCCCCTGCTCCAGCGCCCGCCCGAAGCGGCGCGAGAGGACCTCGCGCAGCGAGGCGAAGTCGTCGGCGCCGGCCACCGTGCGGATGCGGAAGCGCTTGTAGTCGTCCTTCTTCATGCCGCCGTTCTCCCACACCACCAGCGAGCCGACCTGCTCGGTGCCCTGGATGTTGGAGATGTCGTAGCCCTCGATGCGATTGGGGGTGCCCGGCAGGTTCAGCGCCCGCTGCAGCTCCTCGAGCACGTACTGCTGGCGGTCGTCGCGCGACAGGAGGTGGTTCTGGAGAGCGATGGCCGCGTTGGCCTCGGCCATGGCGACGAACTGCCGTCGCGAGCCGCGCTGGGGCGCCACCACCTGCACGCGGCGGCCGGCCAGCCCCGACAGCCATTCGCCGACGAGCTCGGCGTCGGGGATCTCCTCGGAGACGAGCAGCTCGGGCGCCGGCACCACCGCCTTGCCGTAGAACTGGCGGGCGCACGACGCCGACCACGTCCTGATCGACCTCTTCAGTCGAGATGATCTTCTGCCGCTCGAGGACCTTGTTGAGCGACTGGATCTGGTCGCGCAGGACGGCGGCCCGCTCGAACTTCTCCTCGACGGCGGCGGCCTCCATCTCCTCGGTCAGCCGCCGCAGCAGGTCCTCGTCCTTGCCCTCCAGGAAGCGCTGGACGTCGCGCACGGTGCCGGCGTAGCCCTCGCGCGTCTCCCAGCCCGTGCAGGGCGCGTTGCAGCGATGGATCGCGTACTGGATGCAGGGCCGCTCCAGCTGCCCGTCGATGGTGATCGAGCACGTCCGCAGGGGGAAGAGCTGGCGGGTGAGCCGCAGCGTCTCCCGCATGGCGGTGGCCGGATAGAACGGGCCGTAGTAGGTGGCGCCGTCGTTCTGCACGCGGCGGGCGACCAGCAGCCGCGGGAACTCCTCGTCGGTGGTCAGCTTGAGGAACGGGTAGTGCTTGTCGTCGCGCAGGATGATGTTGTAGCGGGGCCGGTGCTTGCGCACCAGGTTCGCCTCCAGCATCAGCGCCTCGAGCTCGTTGTCGGTCACGATGTACTCGAGGTCGGCGATCTGGCGCACCATCGAGTCGGTCTTGGCGTCGTGGGGGCGCGACTCCTGGAAGTATGAGCGCACCCGGCTGCGCAGCGAGGCCGCCTTGCCGACGTAGATCACCTGGGCCTTGGCGTCGCGATAGAGATAGACTCCCGGCCGGTCGGGGACGCGTTGCAGCTTGTCGTCCAGGTTTGGTGCTGGCACTTGATTATTGTAGCGGCCCGCTCATTGTAGCGGGCGCGCTCGCTCGCGTCGAAGCGCAGGTGGCCTGGCCGAGGGAGGGCGTGGCTCCGACACGCCCGACCAATCCGTACGACGACCTGCGGTCGAACCGGACCACCGGCCGCGTCGGTGCCCTACGTGACTTGCTGGCGCTTCAGCGCGCGCACGCGGTCGCGGAGCTCGGCGGCCTGCTCGAAGTCGAGGCGGCGGGCGGCGTCGCGCATGGCGGCTTCCATCTCGGCGATGCGCTTGGCCAGGTCGGCCGCCGACGCGAACGTCTCGGGGGCCGGCGCTTCCACCTCGACCGTGTAGTAGTCGCGCTCGTAGATCGTCTGCAGCAGCTCGTGGATCGAGGAGCGGATCGACTCCGGGGTGATGCCGTGCTCGGTGTTGTAGCGGCCCTGGATCTCGCGGCGGCGCTCGGTCTCGCGGAGCGCCTCGGCCATCGAGTCGGTGGTCTGGTCGGCGTACATGATGACTTCGCCGTTCACATTACGCGCCGCCCGCCCCGCGGTTTGAATGAGGGACGTCGATGAGCGCAAGTACCCTTCTTTGTCGGCGTCGAGGATGGCGACCAGCGAGACCTCGGGGATGTCGAGGCCCTCGCGGAGCAGGTTGATGCCGATGAGCGCGTCGAACTTGCCGAGCCGCAGGTCGCGGATCAGGGCGACGCGATCGAGGGTGTCGATGTCGGAGTGCAGGTAGCGCACGCGCAGCCCGAGCTGCTGGTAGTACTCGGTGAGGTCCTCGGCCATCCGCTTGGTGAGCGTCGTCACCAGCACGCGCTCTTCCCGCTCGGCGCGCGCGCGAATCTCGTGCAGCAGGTCGTCCACCTGGTCGCCGGCCGGCCGCACGCTGATCTTGGGATCCATGAGCCCGGTGGGCCGAATCACCTGCTCGGCCACCGCGTCGTCGGCCAGCTGCAGCTCGTAGTCCCCGGGGGTGGCCGACACGTACACCGTCTGACCGGTGAGCCGCGTGAACTCCTCGAACGTGAGCGGCCGGTTGTCGAAGGCCGACGGCAGCCGGAAGCCGTACTCGACCAGCGCCTCCTTGCGCGAGCGGTCGCCGTAGTACATGCCGCGCACCTGGGGCACGGCCACGTGGCTCTCGTCGATGATCACCAGCGCGTTGGCCGGCAGATAGTCGATCAGCACCGGGGGCGGCTCGCCGGGCCGGCGGCCCGTGAGGTGGCGCGAGTAGTTCTCGATGCCGTGGCAGTAGCCGAGCTCGCGCAGCATCTCCATGTCGAACAGCGTGCGCTGCTCGAGCCGCTGCGCCTCCAGCAGCCGCGTCTTGCCGCGCAGGAACGCCAGCCGGTCCCCCAGCTCCTCCTGCACCGTGTCCAGCGCACGGTCGAGCTGCTCGGCCGGCGTCACGTAATGGCTGGCCGGGTAGATGTGGATCTCCGGCAACCGCTGCTGCACCTGCCCCTTGAGCGGATCCAGGCGATGGATGGCGTCGATGACGTCCCCGAACAGCTCGATGCGGATCGCCGAGGACTCCTCGTTGGCGGGAAAGACCTCCACGACGTCACCCCGCACCCGGAAGGTGCCGCGGTGGAAGTCGTAGTCGTTGCGCTCGTACTGCACGGCGATGAGCCGCCGGATGATCGCGTCGCGGTCGATCTCCTGCCCCTCGCGCAGGGCCAGGTGCATCTCCTTGTACGTCTCCGGCGCGCCGATGCCGTAGATGCAGGACACCGAGGCGACCACGATCACGTCGCGCCGCTCCAGCAGCGAGCGCGTGGCCGAGTGGCGCATCCGGTCGATCTCGTCGTTGACCAGCGCGTCCTTCTCGATGTACGTGTCCGACTGCGGGATGTACGCCTCCGGCTGGTAGTAATCGTAGTAGGAGACGAAGTACTCGACGGCGTTGTCGGGAAAGAACGCCTTGAACTCGCTGTAGAGCTGGGCGGCCAGCGTCTTGTTCGGCGACAGCACCAGGGTGGGCCGGTTCGTGTTGGCGATGAGGTTGGCGATCGTGTACGTCTTCCCGGAGCCGGTGACGCCGCGCAGCACGGCGTGGCGGCGACCGTCGCGCACGAAGCGGGTCAGATCGGTGATGGCCTGCGGCTGGTCGCCGCGGGGGGAATACTCCGACGTCAGGCGGAACATCGGTCGGGGGACCGCGACGCGGTCGCTAGGAGAGCGTGGGGACGGCGACGAGATACTTTCGCCACGAGTCCAGCAGCGAGTGCGCGTGGGGATGCCGCAGCATGTGGGTCGAGAACACGAACTTGGGATGCACCGGCTCGCGCAGCAGTCGCATGCCCGACTCGTCGAGCAGCCGGTTGCCCTTCTTGAGATTGCAGCGCAGGCAGGCGGCCACCACGTTCGTCCAGCTGGTCTCGCCGCCCCGCGAGCGCGGCACGATGTGGTCGACCGTCAGGCGCTCGCCGCGGCGGTTGCAGTACTGGCAGGTGTAGCCGTCGCGGCGCAGGATGTTCTTCTTGTTGAAGGCCACGCGATCGAGGAACGGCTTGCGGATGAACATGGCCAGCCGGATCACGGCGGGGAGGGCAAAAGCGCGCGACGGCGAGCGGATCACGCGGGGGGACGCCTCGACCGGCTCGGCCTTGCCGGCCAGCAGGAGCGTCACGGCCCGGCGCGCATTGGTGAAGTGCAGCGGCTCGTACGTCGCGTTCAGCACGAGTACTGCGATCTCATCCATCTTGCCGACTTAGCATAGACGTCGGGGCTGGACGTGTCAAATCACGGGCCGCCCGCCCGCGCCGGATTCGGCAGCAGCGACACCAAGATACCCTCGCGCAGGCCCCAGTCGCTGACCACCAGCGCGCCGGCCCCGGTGAGATCGAGCGTGGCCAGGACGATCGCGACGCCCGGCAGGATGAGGTCGGCGCGGCCCGGCTCCAGGCACGGCAGCGCCGCCCGCTCGACGACCGTCAGCGCGCCCAGCCGGAGCCGCAGCGTCTCGACGGCCTCGCGCGTGAGCCGGTGGCCCTGCACGCGCCGGGCATCGTAGGCGCGCAGCCCGAGATCGAGGGCGGCCAGCGTCGTGGCGGTGCCGGCGGTGCCGACCAGACGGCCCACGGACGCCGTCCGGATCGCGGCGGGCAGCTCCGCGGCGAGCCGCGCGACGACCTCTCGCTGCATGGCGCCGTAGCGCGCCCAGTCGACCGCGTCCGGAAACGGGTAGCGCTCGGCGAGATCGACGACGCCCAGCCGCAGGCTCACCGCCGCGACGGCCCGGCCCCCGTCGGCGAGGACGTACTCGGTGCTGCCGCCGCCGATGTCGAAGACGAGCGTGGCGCCGCCCCCGGCGGGCCAGTCGCCGAGGCCGCTGACGACGCCGCGCAGCGTGAGCGCCGCCTCCTCGTCACCGCTGACGACGGTGACGCGCTCGCCGGTCGCGCGCTCCAGCGTGGCGACGAAATCGCGACCGTTCGTGGCCTCGCGGACGGCGCTGGTGGCCACGATCGCCAGGCGGTCGACCGCCGCGCGCCGCGCGCGGGCGACGTACTCGGCCACCGCGGCGGCCGTGCGCTCGCACGGCGCGGCGCCGAGCCGCCCGCTGCGCGCGAGGCCCTCGCCCAGGCGCGTCACGCGCTGGTCGGCCTCGACGACGCGCCAGCCGCCGGCCTCGACGTCGGCGACGAGGAGCCGCACCGTGTTGCTGCCGAGGTCGATCGTCGCCAGGCGCATCGCCAATGACGACGTCGCGCGAAGGAAAGCTACTTCTTCTGGAGTGAGCGGATGTAGTCCACCAGCGTCCAGCGATCTTTCTCGGGCAGGTGCTTCCACGGCGGCATGGCGCCGCGGCCGTTGCTGATCTTCCAGAAGATCTCGCCGTCGGTCTCGGAGGCGACCTTTGCCGACGTCCAGTCGGCCGGCTTCGGCGGCGGCAGCGCGGCGGCGGCCGGCCCGTTGCCCTTGCCCTCGGGGCCGTGGCACGAAGCGCAGTTGGTCTCGGCCAGCTTCTTGCCCTCGGCCAGAACGGTCTTGTCGTTCTTCTTGTCGGCGAGCGGGTTCTTCACGTTCTTCTGATCGGCCGGCGCTTTCCACTCGCCCTGCGCCCACGCGGCCAGCGTGCCGGCGCCGGCGACGAGCGTCGCAGCGGCGACGGCAACGGTCAACGACCTCAGGCACGCCCTCATGGCGACTCCTCCCCTGGACATCGTGACGAGATTCACAATTTCGTGCGCGGCCATTTAACACTCACAGAGGGAATCGCGTCAACCGGAGCTTCGGTTCCCGAGCGCGGCGAGCATCTCGTCGACCCGGGTGAACTTCACGCGCGGCCGCCCGCGCGCCTGCCCGCGGGCGACCTCGAGCGCGTTCAGTCGCAGCCAGTCGGCGTAGCCGAGGACGAGCGGCTGGCGCTGACGCAGCAGGCGCTCGACCGCGGCGGGCTCGGCGTCGGCCGGCTCGAGCAATCGCCCGGCCGCCAGGTCCTCCAGCATCGCGGTCACGGTCTCCAGCGCGTCCGGCTTGTTCGTGCCGATGACGCCGCTGGGGCCGCGCTTGATCCAGCCGGCCGTGTACTCGCCCGGGCGCGGCTGCTTGCTGTCCGGGTCGAGCACGCGGCCCTTCTCGTTCAGCACGACGCCCCACTTGTCGTCGAACGGCACGCCGGGCAGCGGCACGCCGCGATACCCGACCGAGCGGAAGACGAGACCCACCGGCAGGTCCTCCGAGCGGTCGGTCGCCTGGGCCTGGATGGTGCCGGTGGCGGAGGCGACCAGGCGGTTGCGGACGAGCCGGATGCCGCCGACGGCGCCGGCGCCGCTGTCGGTCAGCGCCACCGGCGAGACGAGGAATCGCAGCGTCAAGCGCCGCGGCTTGCCCGCCGCGGGGCGGCGCGCGTCGACGATCACGTCGGCGCCGGCGAGCTCGCCGAGCTCGCTCAGCTCGGGCGTCGTGAACGACGCTTGCGCGGGACCGCGGCGGCCGACGACGACGATCTCCGTGATCGCGGCCGCGTTCAGCGCCTCGATCGCGGCGTCGGTCGTGTCGGTCGGCGCGAGCTCCTCGGGCGTGAGCGCGAGCATGCGCGCGACATCGAGCGCAACGTTCCCGTTCCCGATCACGACCGCGCACTCGACGCTCAGGTCGAAGCGCAGGCCCTGGTAGTCGGGATGACCGTTGTACCAGGCCACGAACTCGGTCGCCGGATGGCTGCCGGGCAGGTCCTCGCCGGGGATGCCCATGCGGCGGTCGGTCTGGGCGCCGGTGGTGTACGCGATCTGGTGGTAGTGGGCGCGCAGGTCTTCGACGTCGACGTGCTTGCCCAGCTCGACGCCGCCGAAGAAGCGAAAGCGCGGATGGGCGGCGGTCTTGTCGAAGGTGGCGGTCACCGCCTTGATCTTCTGGTGATCGGGCGCCACCCCGGCCCGCACGAGTCCGTAGGGCGTCGGCAGCCGGTCGAGCAGGTCGACGTCGATGACGAGGTCGGTGCGCCGCAGCAGGTGCTCGGCGACGTAGAATCCGGCCGGCCCGGCGCCGACTGCAGCGTGTCGACCTCGCCCTGGAAATGGTCGCGCTGCGCCTTGACGACGTCGCCGATCGTGACGATGCCGACCAGCTTGCCGCCATCCATGATCGGCAGGTGGCGGATGCGTCGCGTGACCATCGTGGAGCCGACCGCGCCCAGGTCGTCGCCCGGGGTGCCGAGGATGAGGTCGCGCGTCATGAGGTGGCTGACCAGCAGCCCGAAGACGGCCTCGTTCCTGGCGGCGGTCCGCACGATGTCGCGCTCCGACAAGACGCCGATCGGCCGGCGCCCGTCGTCGATGACGACCAGCGCGCCGATGTTGTGCTGGGCGAGCAGTCCGAGCGCCTCCCGGATCGACTGCTCGGCGCGGATGGTGACGACCTTGTCACCCTTGGTGGCCAGAATGCCGGCGATGTTCATGGGGGCCTCCTCCCGTCGGGTGCCCTCCCCCGAAGGCCCGACGCGCTGTACCCGATCTTAGCGCGATCGCGCGGGGGCCGCCGTCAGCAACGCGACCGCCGCCAGGACGCCGTAGGCGCCGGCCAGCGGCGCCGTCACGTGCATCGGCGCCGCCGCCGTCCACGGCCAGAAGACCGCGCCGGTCGGCAGCGGCGAGTGCACGAGCCCGCACAGCGTGGCCAGGCTCGTGACCGCGAAGACGACCGCCACCGCGCCCGGCCGCCGCTCGATCACGAACACCAGCGCGGAGCCCCACAGCACCGCGGTGAGGATGAAGCCGTTGCCGAGGACGACGAGCGACTGGTACGTCGCCGCCGCCTCGCCGGCGAGCCGCGCGGCCGACGCGCCGAGCGCCGACAGCATCCCGCCCAGCTCGATGAGCACCACGGCGGCGGCGACGGGGACGAACGTGAGCGCGACGGCGGCGCCGTGGCGCGCGGGCGAGGCGAGAAACGCCTGGGCGGTGATCTCGAGCCCGACGAAGACGAGGATGGGCGCCACCGCGGCCTCCGGCAGCAGTCCGACCAGCACCGCCAGGGCGCCGACCGCGGCGCCGACGCCGATCACGAGGCCGGTCGCCAGGGTATAGCCGGCCCGGGCGCCCATGGCCTTGTAGGCGGGGTGACCGATGTAGGGCGTGTTCTGGATCACGCCGCCGCAGAGCGCCGTCACCACGGTCGCCGCCGCCTCCACCAGCAGGATGTCGCGCGTGCGGTACTCGTCGCCGGCCGCCAGCGCGCTCTCCGTGTTGTCGATGCCGCCGATGATCGTGAGCAGCGCGAACGGCAGCGCGATGGACAGGTAGGGCAGCGCGATGTCGAACGCGCCGGCCCAGGCCAGCGTTGGCCAGGGCAGCGCCAGCGCGAACCCCGCGCTCATCGCCGGCGGCGGCTGGCCGCCGCCGCCCAGCGCCGCCCTCAGCCAGAACACCGCGCCGCCGGCCAGCACGGAGGCGAACGCAGCCGGCGCGCCGAACGGCATGCGAACGCCGCCCAGGAGGCCGAGCAGGAGCACGAACAACGCCACGAGGCCGACCAGCGGGTCGCGGACGATCTTCAGCATCGGCAGGAACGCGATCAGGAGGATGGCGACGCAGGCGATCGAGCCCAGCAAGGCCGCGCGCGGGACCACGCGCCGGACCCAGTCGCCGGCGAAGGCCAGCCCGCACTTGGCCACGCCGATCGCCAGGGTGACGGCCATCGCGACCTTCCAGGCCAGCACCGGATCGCCGGTGGCGAGCTTCACCGGCCCCAGCACGGCGAAGACCATCGCGAACATCGTCGGCGTGTCGATCCCGAACGGCATGGCGGTCACGTCGTCGCGGCCGCTCCACCGCATGAGGCGCACGGCCATCACCGTGTAGGCGAGGTCGCCCAGGAGGACGCCCAGCGCGGTGCCCGGCAGCATCCGCCGCAGCACGAGGTCGGTCGGAAATCCGAAGACGCCGATCAGCAGCGTGGAGAAGATGACGAGCACGGTGGTGTTGTCGAGCGCGAGACCGAGAAACCCGTTGACGTCCCCCGCCGCCAGCCAGCGGGGCGGGCGGCGCCTAGCGGGCGCGGACGTCGGCGCTTCCGGCGGCGGCGAGATCACGAACCACCGCCCGCGTGCGGGCGGCCAGCGCCGCGCACCACGCCAGCTCGCCGCGATGCTCGGCCACCTCGCGGTAGTCGAATTCCATCGGCTCGCTCAGCCGCGCCCCGAGCCGGAGGCGGGCGGCGTACGAGCGGCCCTCCCGCTCGTCACCGCTGTCGAGGACCACCTCGGCCCGCGGGTT
>VBPC01000332.1 GCA_005887895.1 Candidatus Rokuibacteriota bacterium | reverse complement strand
CGTGGTCTTGGCCAGCTCCGAGCCGCGCGCCACTTCCAGGATCGCGCTGTACGCGTAGACGCCGTACTCGCCGGGCGGAGTGCCGAACTTCTTCTGGAACGAGTCGACGTAGCGCTTCACGTCGGGGTTCCCGTCCTGCAGCTCCCAGTAGAAGTTCATGCCGCCGTAGATATCCTGGTAGAGCTCGGGGCCGCCCTGCTTGGCCACCGAGATCCAGTGCAGCGGCTGCGCGATCTTCATCTGCTGGTGCATGCCGAAGCTCTTCACCTGCTTGAGGAAGGCGATGTTGTCGGCCCCCGGCGTGCACGACACGAGCACCTCGGGCTTGGCCGCCTGGATTTTCGGCAGGTGCGCCGAGAACTCCGCGCTGCCCAGCGGGTAAGGCGTGTTGCCGAGCACGGTGCCGCCGTGCTTCTTGTTCGTCTCGCTCAGCACCATGTTGTTCTGCTTGCCCCAGGCGTAGTCGGCGTAGACGATCCACCACTTCTTGCCGAGGTTCTCCATCACCCACTTGCCGACCACGCGGGAGGTGATCGTGGGATTGAGCGCCTCGTGGAAGGTGATGGGGCTCGTGTCCGGCTTGGCGCTGATCTCGTCCGACTGGCTCGTCGAGATGAAGAGCACCTTTGCCTTCTTCGTCTGCTCGTTGATCGCCATCTGCACGTGCGCGGCGAGACCGCCGACGATGAACTGGCAGCCTTCCTTCTCGATGAGCTCCTGCGTCCGCTGGGCGCCGACCTGCGGCTTGAGCTGGTCGTCGCGGATGAGCACTTCGACCTTGCGGCCGAGGATGCCGCCCTTGGCGTTGAGCTCGTCGACGGCCAGCTCCGCGCCCTGCTTCATGTCGGCGGCGATGGCGCTGAACGGTCCGGTGAGCGGCGCCGGGAACCCGATCCGGATCGGATCCTTGCTCTGCGCGCGCAGCACCGCCGGGAAGGCGAAGGTCGCAGCGCCGGCGGCCGTGGTGGTCAGGAACACGCGACGATTCATGGTCGACTCCTCCTCACGCATGGTTCCGGGGCGAATGTGGCGCCGATGATAGGGGTGGGCTGGAGGGCTGTCAAATGCGCTACCGGCTCACGACAGCCACGTGCCGCACCGCGATTGACCCTGTTCGGGGCGCGGATTGGCCATAGTTGACGGAGATTCCAAAACCTCGTTCGACTCGCCGGGTGGGCGCTGGGTTCCCATGTCGGAGGGCCGCCCGCTCCGTTAAAGTCTAGGCCGAGCGACTCTATGCCGAGTTCACGCTCCGAGAGCCGGAAACTTATTGGGCTTGCTTCGTCAAGAAGCAAGGTCCTGTACAGATCGCGTGACGCCGATGACAGGGGTTAGTTGGGGGCTATCAAAAGGCCGCCGCGCAGTCAGTTGGTCACTGGCGTCTCGAATTCGAGAGGGGTACGGACCAATCGCGGCCAACGGATGCAACACGTCGATGGCATATGCAACGTCGAGGCGTTCTCCGAGCCAGCCTGGCATCGCCGTTCGCGCATCAATAGCAAGCCCCTGCGCGTTGTGTCGCGCTCGTAGGATCCCGACGGGATCGGCCGGCACCGCAGGCAGCGCCGGGCTTTCGGACAGGAGCCGCCCGTCGGGGCGCCCGAAGCAGAGGTCGCCGTCGTGCTGTCGCTCGACCCGATAGCCCTCCTCGTGGACCGCTCGGTGATGCCGACGACACAGCAGGGTGAGGTTCGACAGCGTCGTCGGGCCGCCATTCGCCCAGTGACGGATGTGGTGGCCCTGTCCGAACGAACGCCCGCAGCCGGGGTAGCGGCAGCCGTGATCGCGGTGCTGAAGCGCGCGCCGGAGCGCCGGGGGAATGGTCCGCGTCCGGGCGCCGATCGCGGTGACCCGGCCGTCTGGGTCGTGTCGCATCACCACGCGGCTCGCGTCACATGCAAGGCGCTGAGACGTTTCTGCCGGAACGCGCGCTCCGCCCTCGAGCACGGACTGGCCGGCGCATCGGCATCCGCGAGCACCTGCACGTCGACGTGGACCACCACCTGATAGCGCTCGCCCGGGGCGCCGGGTTCGATGCCGTGGTGCAGTGCCGTCTCCGCGAGAAGGCCGAGCGCGTCCGCCTGCTGCTGCGCCATGGTCGGCGTTTCCGCGGGAACGTCGACGACGCCCGCGCCCGCGGGGACGTCCCTGGCTTGCTTCGCGCGTGCCCGCTGGTAGAGCTCCTCGCGAGCCGCGGCCAGCGCCTGGATCAGCACGGCGCCGACCTCGGGCTCGAGCCGTCCGCGGATCACGACCATGCCGTCTTCGCCTTGATACACGTGAAGCGCGCGGCTCCTGTGCCGCCGGGTGGTCTCCTCGGCTTCCGCCTTGCGATCCACCCGCGGCCAGCTCCGCGATCTCGTCGCCGAGGCGACCCAACGCCTCGACGGAGCCAATGGCGGGCGCGGCAATAGGAGCGATGCTGACACTCGAGGCAGTGTTCATCAGCGCGTCTCCTTTCATCTCTACGCCGACTCTATACCGCGATTTTCAAAGACCCTGCGTGCCACCAGGATGTGCGATCGTCGTCTTGTTCCAAAGTTTCGAGAAGTACGCGCCCTCGGGCAACTCCACACGAGTACGCGCCGCTGGGGCCGACATTCGCCGACGATTGTGGTCCGGCGCGGTGCCCACACGAAAAACGCTGTCA
>VBPC01000219.1 GCA_005887895.1 Candidatus Rokuibacteriota bacterium | reverse complement strand
GGCCGCCGTCAGCTTCTTCCAGTCGGCATCGCTCAGTCGCTCGAACACCGACGTGGCTTCCTGCACCTTGGTCTCGAACTGCCTGGCGAGCGTCTCTCCACGAGCTGTCATCATGGCCTCCTCAACGGGTGGGCGTGGGGGACGGGACCGCCGTCACCTCCACGCGGTTGTCGTGAAACACGGCGCCCCCGCCCATGTCGGCGTCGCGCTCGGCGACGGTGACGTTGACGTTGGCGGCGCCGGCCACGCGCTTGGGCCAGAAGCCCTTGCTGGCGGCCGCCACGCCGGGCCGGACGCCGTCGCTGATCCGCACGCGCGCGCGGAACTCGCCGCGGTCGTTGTGGACGCACACCTCGACGTCGTCGGCGAGCCCGCGCGCGGCGGCGTCGGTCGGATGCAGGACGACCGTGGGCGGCCCCTGCCGCCGCTCGAGGTCCGGCACGTTGGCGAACATCGAGTTGAGCTGGTAGTGCGAGGCGGTCGCGACGAGCGCCAGGGGAAAGCGGCGCGCCAGCGCGCCGTCGTCGGCTGCCTCGGCCGGCGGCGTGTAGGTCGGCACCGGGTCGAGACCGACCTCGGCCATCCGCGGCGACACGAACTCGCACCGCCCCGATGCGGTCGGGAACCCGTTGGCGAACGGCACGAAGGGCGTCGGCACGCTCAGCCGGGCCCAGCCGTCGCGGCGCAGCCGCTCGAGCGTGAGGCCGGCCAGCGCGGGATCGTCGGAGTCGAGCACGGCGCGGGCCAGATCCTCGTCGCTGGCGTACACGCACGGCTCGGTGACCCCGAGCCGCCCGGCCAGGCGACGGAAGATCTCGGTGTGCGGCAGGCAGTCGCCGGGCGGCGCCACCGCCGGCTCGTTCCACGCGAGATAGATGTGGCCGTAGGCGTAGTGCAGGTCGGCGTGCTCCGTCTGCATCGTCGATGGCAGCAGCAGATCCGCGTAGTCGGCGGTGTCGGTCGCGAAATTCTCGATCACGATGGTGAAGAGGTCCTCGCGGGCGAGGCCGCGGCGCACCTTCGTCTGGTCCGGCACGGAGGCCACCGGGTTGCTCGCGTAGATCAGCAGCGACTCCACCGGCGGGTCCTTCACCTCCAGCAGCCCTTCGCCCAGGCGCGTCATGCTGAGCCGGCGGGTGCCGGCCGGGCGCAGGTCGTCGCGCCAGAGCGCGGGCCAGTTGGCGCGCACGAAGCCGCGCACGTCGTAGACCGCGCCACCGCCGGGGTACTGCCAGTCGCCCGTGACGCCCGGGATGCAGGTGATGGCGCGCACGGCCATGCCACCGCCGGCGTGACGCTGCAGTCCCATCGTGAGACGGATGCCGGTCGGGCGCGTGGTGGCCAGGCGCTCGCCGAGCGCGACGATGCGCTCGCGCGGCAGCCGGGTGATCCCGCTCACGCGCTCCGGTGGGAACTCGAGAATCCGACGGCGGAACGCCTCCCAGCCGCTCGTGTGCGCGTCGATGAACGCGCGGTCCTCCTGGCCGAGCGTGACGACGACGTGCAGCAGGCCGAGGGCCAGGGCGGCGTCGGTGCCGGGATGAATCGCGAAATGCTCGTCGGCCGCCGCGGCCGTCCGCGTGCGGATCGGATCGATGGCGACCAGCCGGGCGCCGTTGCGGCGCGCCGCCTCGATGTATTTCCACAGGTGGTGGTTCGTGGTGAGCGTGTTCGTGCCCCACAGCAGAATCAGCTTCGAGGCGCCGAGCGTCTCCGGGTCCATCCCGACGCGGTTGTCGCCCAGCGTGTAGCCGGTGCCGTAGGCCCCGGCGATCGTGCAGATCGTCATCACGTGCTGCGATGTCCCGAGCACGTTCCAGAGTCGGCGGCCGGCGCCGGCCAGGCCCTGCAGCATGCCCATCGCGCCGGTGCCGTAGTAGGGCCAGATCGCCTGCGGTCCGTGACGGCGGATGATCGCCTGCCAACGGGCGGCGATCTCGTCGAGCGCCTCGTCCCACGAGATCCGCGCGAAGCGTCCCTCGCCCTTGGCGCCGACCCGACGCTGCGGATGCAGCAGGCGGTCGGGCGCCCGCGTGTAGTCGAGATAGCGATGGACCTTCGCGCAGAGCGCGCCACGCGTGTAGGGATGGCGCCGGTCGCCGCGCAACGCCACGGCCTCGCCGTCGCGCACGGTCACGATCCAGCTGCAGGTGTCGGGACAGTCGAGCGGACAGGCGCCGGGAACGGCACGCTCGGCGGGCGAGCTCACGTCAGCACCATCTGCGTCTGCGTCGTGAGCGACAGCAGGCGTCCGCTGGCGTCGGTCACCCGCGTCTGCCACACCATCGTGCGCTTGCCGCGATGCAGCGGCGTCGACTCCGCGCGCACGATGCCCGCGCGCCCGGCGGCGAAGAAGTTCGTCTTCGACTCCAGCGTGGTGGTGGAGGCGCCCGGCGGGAGGTTGAGGACGGTAGCGGCGGCGCCGACGGTGTCGGCGAAGGCCATGAGCGTGCCCCCGTGCAGGCTGCCGCCGACGGTGGTGAGGTCGGGGCGGTAGGTCAGCTCGGCGACGAGCCGCTCGGGCGTCGCCTCGACGAACCGGATGCCCAGCACCTCGGCCAGCGTGCCCTTGAAGCGTTGCGTGATCTCCGCCGCGTCCATGGTCATCGCTCCTCCCCGCGATCCGTGCTTCCCAGTTATACCCGCAATCCTGACCCGGCGGAGGGCGCGCGGCCATTACCTGCCAGGTAATTTCGGGGACGCGGAGGGCGGTGTAGAGTCGCCCGCATGGACGCCGTCGCCCCGCTGGGCGAGGTCGGCTTCGGGCCGCTCCTGCGACGCTGGCGCACCCGGCGGCGCCTCAGCCAGCTCGACCTCGCGGTGGAGGCCGGCGTGTCCACGCGCCACCTGAGCTTCATCGAAACGGGCCGGGCGCAGCCCAGTCGCGAGATGGTCCTGCTGCTGGCGCGGGCGCTCGACGTGCCGCTGCGCGACCGCAACGACCTGCTCACGACGGCCGGCTACGCGCCCATCTACCGGGCGACCAGCCTGGAGGCCCCGGCCCTGGCCCAGGTCCGCCGCGCGCTCGANNNGACGGCAGCGCGCGCGTGCAGGCCGTCTTTCTCGATCCCAAGGCAGTGGCCGCGCTGGGCCCACCCAACGCCATGCGCCTCATGTTCCATCCGAGCGGGTTCCGGCCGTACATCGTCAACTGGGCGGCGGCGGCGGCCTCGCTGATCCAGTGGCTGCATCGCGACGCCGCGAGCGGCCGCGGCGACGACGAGACGCGCCGCCTGCTGGACGAGCTGCTGGCCTACCCGGACGTCCCCCGCCAGTGGCGGAGCCTCGACCTCGACGCCTCCCCGGCGCCGTTCCTGCCGATCGAGTTCGCGCGCGATGGGCTGCGGCTGCGCTACTTCACGACACTGACCAGCCTCGGAACGCCGCATGACATCACACTGCAGGAGCTGCGGATCGAGTCGTTCTTCCCCGCCGACGAGGCCACCGAGGAGGCCTCGCGCCGCCTCGCCGCCGGTTGAGGGCGCCGCCTCCCCGACGGGGAGGCGGCGTCGCGCTCGGTCAGTCGTCGTCGCCGTCACCGTGATCGCCGGAGACGACCTTGCCCGTGGAAGGGTCGAGGACGAGCCCTCCGCCGATCCGGCCGAGCCGCCAGTTGTCCTCGATGAAGCGCAGGATCGAGCTCTGATCGGTCACGGCGTGCGCCACGAAGTTCTTCCGCGCGAACGGCGAGATCAGCAGCAGCGGCAGGCGCGGGCCGTAGCCGCAGCGGCCCTCCGGCGGGCCGAGCGAGGGCGCCGCCCCGGCGCAGATCGGCTCGTCCTCCGTCGTGTTCGAGTGGTTCACGATCGGCGGCGCGACGTGATCGTACCAGCCGTCGGAGTCGTCGTCGGTGATGAAGACGGCCATGTCGCGCCACTGCGGCAGGGCTTGCAGCCGGTTTAGCGTGTCGACGAGAAAGGTCTGCTCGGCCAGCGGCGACGAGTAGCCCGCGTGGCCGTCGAGATAGCCGGGCGCCTTCAGGAAGCTGACCGCCGGCACGTTGCCGGCCGCGGCGGCCGCCCAGAATCCGCCAGATCGTACTGGTGGTTCGCCTGGTCGGTGCGGCCGATCATCGCCACGGCCGACGGCGGCAGGTGATGCGGATTCGCCGTCGGGGCGTAGTACTGGAACGGCTGGTGGTGCGGGATGTAATCGCCTTTCGGCTTGCCGTCGCTCCCGACGTGCGAGGTCTTGCACTGGGCCGGGGTCAGCACGTGGCCGGCGGCGTCGAACGTGGCCGGCGCCGAGGGCGCGAAGCCGCCCTGGAAGAAGCCCCAGGTGAGGTTCCTGGCGTTCAGGAGATCGCCGACGTTGGGACCGGTCATCATCACGTTGTCGCGGGTGGTGCAGTCGTCGAAGGACGGCTGGGATCGCCGATCACCGCGCCGGGGCGCCCGGCGTCGACGGACCGAACGTCGTGTTGAAGAAGGTGTCGCTCATCGCGAAGTGCTGCGCGTAGTTCCACAACGCAGTCACCGTGTTGCCGTCGTAGTACCCCATGACCAGCCCGCGGCCGAAGCCCCAGTCGGCGCACCCGTCCATCTTGCCGCCGTCCATCGCCGCCTGCTCGTGCTTGTAGCCGTGATCCTGATCGCAGGTGTCGTTCTGGGCGCGATCGAGACGGAACGGCTGCGTGCTGTTCGGATTGTTCGGCGCCAGCAGCCCGGCGGTGGCCAGGTTGTTCACCCGCGGGGTGTGACGCCTCGGCGTGAACACGGGCTCGCCCGGCGGATTCGCGGCGTGCGGATACGTGGCGAAGTAGTGATCGAACGAGACGTGCTCCTGGAAGATCACCACGACGTGCTCGATCGGCGTCGCCGGCGGACGGGCGTGATCGTCGTCGGCGCCGGCGATGCCGGGCGAAAGGTCCAGAAGCGTCGCCGCCCCGGTGAGTGCGGCGCTGGTCCTGGACGTACGGCGGAGCGAGATCCGCTGCATTGAGGAGCCTCCACGGCTGGTCGGTGCGCTGCGCGCAGACGGGCGCGTCGCACGACGCGCCCCGCGGCGCTACCTGTACCGTCGGACCGTGACAGGCCGATGACGTCGCGATGAAGGTTCGGGGACGAGCGTCGGGGTTGGGGCCGTTTGGGCCCCCGGTGATTAGAGCAAGTCGACGAACACGGAGTCCGAGACGAGGAAGCCGGACTCGGTGAGCGCGACGCGATCGTCGTGCTCGGCGAGCACGCCCGCCTCGCGCCACGCTGCCAGGCGACGCGCGAGGCCGGTGTCGCCGGCCGCCCGCTCGTCCAGCCACGCGCGCGGCACGCCGTCGACCAACCGCAGCCCGAGGATCAGGCGCTCGCCGACGCGCTGGCGCTCGGTCAGCCGCTCGGCGGTGTCGATCGGCAGGGCGCCGCTCTCCAGCGTGGCGCAGTAGCGCGTCACCGGCTTGACGTTGCCGTAGCGCACGTCGCCGACGAAGCCGCAGGCGCCGGGACCGCAGGCCAGATACTCGGCGGCGTGCCAGTAGATCTGGTTGTGTCGCGAGCGGAAGCCCGGCCGCGCGTAGTTCGAGATCTCGTAGTGCTCGAAGCCGCGCGCCTGCGCGGCGCGGGCCAGCGCCCAGTACTGCTCGACGACCGCGCCCTCGCCGGGCAGCCCTTCCACGCCGGTGACCGCCCACAGACTGCCGGCATCCAGCGTCAGCCCATACGCCGAGAGATGCTCCGGCTCCCACGCCAGCACACCGCTCACGCTCCGTGTCCACGTGTCCGCAGCCTGGTGCGGCAGGCCGTACATGAGATCGACGCTGGCGTTGTCGAAGCCGGCCTCCCGCACGGCCTCGAACGCCCGCCGCGCTCCGCCGGCGTCGTGCAGCCGTCCCAGGACCGGCAGGATCGAGTCGTCCAGCGACTGTACCCCCAGGCTGATCCGATTCACCCCGGCCTGCCGATACGCCGCCAGCTTGTCCCGGCTCACACTCTCCGGGTTGCACTCGACCGTGATCTCCGCCGCGGGCGACAGCGCGAGGCGGGCCCGAAGCTCGTCGAGGATTCCCGCCATGTCGTCCGGACCCAGCAGTGATGGCGTCCCGCCTCCGAAGAAGACGGTCTCCAGCGAGACCGCCGCCGCCCACGACGTCGTGGCCAGCAGCCCCAGCTCCCGACGCAACGCTCCGACATACCGCCGCATCTCGTCGTCGTGCTCGAGCGGCGCCGTATTGAACGAACAATAAAAGCACCGCTTCGTACAGAACGGAACGTGGATGTACAGCCCAACGGATCGGCTGGATGGCGTCGTGTCGGCGAGCACGCCCAGCGGAGCGTCGACGGTGGGGATGCGGGCGAGGTCCGCCGACCCGTTTCCCTGTCGGATGACCGCGCCGAGCGACTCGATGGAATCGCGTCCCACGGCCCTACGCCAAAACGCTCGTGGTCGCCGGACCCCGCCCGCGTCCCCGCCGTCGACGCGGCTCTAAGGGATGTAGTGGCCGAGGCGGCGCCAGCGCAGCCAATGCCGGTCGCTGTCCCACGACCAGTAGATGAGGAAGGCCTTGCCCTTGATCTTGTCCCGCTTCACGAACCCCCAGTAGCGCGAGTCCTGGGAATTGTCCCGGTTGTCGCCCATCACGAAGTACGAGTCCGGCGGAACGACCAGCGGCTCGCACGCGTAGGCGTAGCCGCAGAACGTCGGCGAGCCGGTGTGGGACAGCGAGCTCGGGTTGCGCCGCACGTAGGGCTCCTCGAGCGGCTGCCCGTTGATCAGCACCTGCTGCCCGCGCACCTGCACGGTGTCGCCCGGCGTGCCGATGATGCGCTTGATGAAGTCGCGCTTCTCGTCCTGGGGGTACTTGAAGACGATGATGTCGCCCCGCCGGGGCGGATGCAGGGCGGGCAACCGGTAGTCCGTCAGCGGCAGCTCGGGACCGTAGAGGAACTTGTTGACCAGGATGTAGTCACCGATGAGGAGCGTGTCCATCATCGACCCGGACGGAATGGTGAACGCCTGGACGATCAGCGTCCGGATGACGAGCGCGAGGAGGACCGCGATGGCGATCGCCTCGACGTACTCGCGCAGGACCGACTTGCGCCGCCGGGGGATGTCGATGGGGATCGCCCCCGGCTGGCCGTTGGTGACGGCGGGGTCGGTCGCGTGGCCGGTGGTGTCGGTGACCGGCCGGTCCTGCTCCGTCGGCATCAGCTCTTGAGGACCGACAGGAACGCTTCCTGCGGAACCTCCACCTTTCCGACCTGCTTCATGCGCTTCTTGCCTTCCTTCTGCCGCTCGAGCAGCTTGCGCTTGCGCGTGATGTCACCGCCGTAGCACTTGGCGGTGACGTTCTTGCCCATGGCCTTGACCGTCTCGCGGGCGATGACGCGGCTGCCGATGGCGGCCTGGATGGCCACCTCGAAGAGCTGGCGCGGGATGACGCCGCGCAGCTTCTCCACCAGCGCCTTGCCGCGCTCGTAGGCCTTGTCGCGGTGCACGATGACGCTGAGCGCGTCGACCGGGTCGCCGTTGAGGAGGATGTCGAGCTTCACCAGCTCCGAGGGCCGGAAGTCGGCGAACTCGTAGTCGAACGAGGCGTAGCCCTTGGAGATCGACTTGAGCTTGTCGTAGAAGTCGACGACGATCTCGGCCAGCGGGAAGTCGAAGCGGATGTGCACGCGCTTGCCGAGGTACTCGAGCGATCGGTGCTCGCCGCGCTTCTCCTGGGCCAGCTTGTAGATGGCCGTCATGAACTCGGTCGGCACGTAGACGGAGGAGTGGACGTAGGGCTCTTCCATCTGCTCGATGCGGTCCGGCGCCGGCAGCTTCGACGGGTTGTCGATGTCGAGCACCTCGCCGGCGGTGGTCAGCACCCGGTACTGCACCGACGGGGCCGTGATGATGAGCGAGAGGTTGAACTCGCGCTCCAGGCGCTCCTGCACGATCTCCATGTGCAGCATGCCGAGGAACCCGCAGCGGAAGCCATAGCCGAGGGCCAGCGACGTCTCCGGCTCGAAGTTGAACGCGGGATCGTTGAGGCGGAGCTTCTCGAGCGCGTCGCGCAGCGCCTCGTACTCGGTGTCCTCGATCGGGTAGAGGCCGGCGAACACCATCGGCTTGGCGTCGCGATAGCCGGGAAACGGCTCGGCGGCCGGCCGGAGCGCCTCGGTGATCGTCTCGCCGACCTTGGCGTCGGCCACGCGCTTGATGGAGGCGGTGATGTAGCCGACCTGCCCGGCCGACAGCTCCTCGACCGGGCGCATGTCGGGGCTGAACACGCCGACCTGCTGCACCTCGTACGTGCGGCCGTTGGACATCAGGAGGATGCGCATGCCGGGCCGGACGCGGCCGTCGCGGAGCCGCACGTAGACGACGACGCCCTGGTAGGAGTCGTAGTAGGAGTCGAAGACCAGCGCCTTCAGCGGCGCCTCGAGATCGCCCGGCGGCGCCGGGATTCGCGCGACGATCGCCTCCAGCACCTCCGGCACGCCGGTGCCGTGCTTGGCCGAGATGGCGAGCGCCTCGGTACCGTCGAGGTCGAGCACCTCGGTGATCTGCTCGCGCGTACCCTCGACGTCGGCGGCCGGCAGGTCGATCTTGTTGATGACCGGCACGATCGTGAGGCCGGCGTCGGCGGCCAGGTAGAAGTTGGCGAGCGTCTGCGCCTCGATGCCCTGGGCGGCGTCGATGATGAGGATGGCGCCCTCGCAGGCCGCCAGCGCCCGCGACACCTCGTACGAGAAGTCGACGTGGCCGGGGGTGTCGATCAGGTTCAGCGTGTACTCCTGGCCGTCCCCCGCGCGGTAGAGCAGGCGCACGGTGTGCGCCTTGATCGTGATCCCGCGCTCCCGCTCGAGGTCCATCGAGTCGAGCACCTGGTCGACCGCCTTCTTGGCGTCCATCGTGCCGGTCAGCGAGAGGAGCCGGTCCGCCAGCGTCGACTTGCCGTGATCGATGTGAGCGACGATGGAGAAGTTGCGGATGCGGGACAGACTCATCGGGCCCAGTCTAGCACGCACGTTGCGTCAGCCGGCCGCCCCGCTCATCGCGTCAGTCGCGCGCGCTCGGCCACGACGGCCCCGGATTCCAGGACGACGCCCGCCCCCACCTCGGCGTGGGCGCCGATCCGCGCGCCGGCGCCCACGACGCAGTCGCGGACGGCGGCGCCGGGGCCCACGTCGACGCCCTCCCAGAGAACCGCCCCCTCGACGCGCGCGTTCTCACCGACCCGGGAGCGGTCGCCGACCACCGCCAGCGGCCCCACCCGAGCGCCCGCGCAGACCTCGACGCGCTCGCCGACCACCGACGGCGCCGCCAGCCGCGCGCCGGCGGCCACGCGCGCCGTCCGCCCGATCCACGAGCCGTCGCGCGGCTCGCCGGGCGGCGGCAGGGGCGAGCGGGCGCGGCCGGAGAGCAGATCGAGCTGCGCCTCGCGATAGGCGGCCGGGCTGCCGATGTCGCGCCAGTACGCCGCGGCGATCCAGCCGTAGGCGGGAATGCCGTCGGCGATGAGCGCGGGAAAGAACTCGCGCTCGATCGACACGGCGCGGCCGGCCGGGATGCGCGCCAGCAGCGCGGCGTCGAGCAAGTAGACGCCGGCGTTGATCGTGTCGGTGGTGATCGGCTCGTCGCCGGACGGCTTCTCGCGGAAACGGACGAGCCGCGCCTCGTGGTCGAGCTCGACGAGGCCGTAGGCGCGCGGGTCGGCGACGCGGGTGAGATAGATGGTCGTGCGCGAGCCGCGGGCCTCGTGGAAGCGATGCATGACGGTGAGATCGGCGTCGGTGAGGACATCGCCGTTCAGCACGAACACCGTGCCCCGCGCGAGGTCGGCGGCGTTGCGCACACCGCCGCCGGTGCCGAGCGGCTCGCTCTCGACGACGTAGCGCAGGCGCACGCCGAGATGCGCGCCGTCACCGAGCGCCTGCTTCACGTCGTCGACGCGATAGGAGCAGGCCAGGACCACGTCGGTGACGCCGTGGGCCTGCAACAGCGCGAGCTGGTGGGCGAGGAACGGCCGCCCCAGCAGTGGCACCACCGGCTTGGCGCGGGCCAGCGTGAGGGGGCGCAGCCGCGTGCCCCGGCCGCCGGCGAGGATGACCGCCTGGGTGGCGGCTACGCTCCCGACCAGGGCTCCGCCTCGTTGATGAGCATCACGGGAATGCCGTCGCGGATCGGGTAGGCCTTGCGGCAGGCGCGGCAGATGATGCGGGTCTCCTCGAACAGCAGGTCGCCCTTGCAGGCCGGACACACCAGGATCGCCTTCAGCTCCTCGTCGATCATGCCTCCACCCCCTTCGTCGCGCGGAATGACGGGCTCAGCGGCCCAGTTTCTCGCGGAACCACTCCAGTGTCAGCTTCAACCCTTCGTCGGTGTCGACGCGCGGCTCCCAGCCCAGGCGGGCCCGGGCGCGGCCGATGTCGGGCTGCCGCACCTTGGGATCGTCCTCGGGCAGCGGCCGGAACACGATCTCGCTGCGCGAGCCGGCTAGCCGGATGATGCGCTTGGCGAGATCGAGCAGCGTCATCTCCTGCGGATTGCCCATGTTGACCGGATCGTTGCTGCCGCGCTGCATGAGCTGCCACACGCCCTCGACCAGATCGGAGATGTACATGAAGGAGCGCGTCTGCGAGCCGTCGCCGAACACCGTCAGCGGCGCGTTCGTCAGCGCCTGCGTCATGAACGCCGGGATGGCCCGGCCGTCGTTCAGTCGCTGTCTCGGTCCAAAGGTATTGAAGATGCGCACGATCCGCGTGTCGACGCCGTGCGTGCGGTGGTAGGCCATCGTCATGGCCTCGGCGAACCGCTTGGCCTCGTCGTACACGCCGCGGGGGCCGATCGGGTTCACGTTGCCCCAGTAGTCCTCGCGCTGCGGATGCACGAGCGGGTCGCCGTAGACCTCCGAGGTCGAGGCCAGGAGGAAGCGCGCGCCGGTGGCCCTGGCCAGGCCCAGCGCGTTGTGCGTCCCCAGCGCCCCGACCTTCAGCGTCTGGATCGGCAGCTCCAGATAGTCGCGCGGCGAGGCCGGGCTGGCGAAGTGCAGCACCCAGTCGAGCGGGCCGGCCAGCCGGATGTACTCGGTGATGTCGTGGCGGACGAACGCGAAGCGCGGATGACGCTCGAAGACGGCCAGATTGTCGGCGGCGCCGGTGACGAAGTTGTCCATGCCGACGACGTCGCCGTCGCGCCGGAGGAGCGCCTCGCACAGGTGGGATCCGATGAAGCCTGCCGCTCCGGTCACCAGCACCCGCATCGTTGCGCTCCGGTCGTTCCCCCGCCGCGGGGGGTCAGGACGGCAGGACGGGCTTGCGGCCGACCGAGTAGTACTCGAATCCGAGACGGCGCATCCGTTCGGGCTCCCAGAGGTTGCGGCCGTCGAAGACGACCGGCCGCCGCATCGCTTCGCGCAGTCGCTCGAGGTTGAGGAACTTGAACTCGTTCCACTCGGTGACGAGCGCCAGCGCGTCGGCGCCACCGGCCGCCTCGTAGGGCGACTCGCAGTAGAGGACGGCCCCCGGCAGCGTCCGGCCGGCGTGCGGCATCGCCACCGGATCGTAGGCGCGGACGCTGGCGCCCCGCTCCAGCAGGCTCTCGATGACCTCGATCGACTTGGCCTCCCGCATGTCGTCGGTGTTGGGCTTGAAGGCCAGGCCCAGCACGGCGATGACGCGGCCGTCGAGCGGTCCCACCGCCTTGGCGATGACGTCGACGAAGTGCGCGGCCCGCTCGCGGTTGACGTCGACGACGGCCCGCAGCAGGGCGAAGTCGTAGCCGAGCGTGGCCGCGGTGTGCACCAGCGAGTCGGTGTCCTTGGGAAAGCACGAGCCGCCGTAGCCGAGGCCGGCCGCCAGGAACGCCGAGCCGATCCGCGGGTCGAGTCCCATGCCCTTCATGACCTGGGTGACGTCGGCGCCGGCCAGCTCGCAGATGTTGGCGATCGCGTTGATGAACGAGATCTTGGTGGAGAGGAAGGCGTTGGAGGCGTACTTGATCATCTCGGCCGACGGGACGTCGGTGATGATCATCGGGCGCTCCAGCGGGGCGTAGAGCTCCAGCAGGGTCATCGCCACCTGCTGGGTCGGGGCGCCGATGACGATCCGATCCGGCCGCAGCGTGTCCTCGATGGCCGAGCCCTCGCGCAGGAACTCCGGGTTGGACACGACGTCGAACGGCACCGGCCGCGCCTGGTGGCGCTCGATCACCTCGCGGACGAAGTCGCCGGTGCCGACCGGCACGGTGGATTTGTTGACGACGACCGTGTAGCGCTCCATGGCCTGGGCGATGCCGCGGGCGACGTCCTCGACCGCGCCGAGATCGGTCTGGCCGTCGGGCTTGGCCGGGGTGCCGACCGTGATGAAGACGATCACCGCGCGCCGCACCGCCGCCGCCAGGTCGGTCGTGAAGGCGAGACGGCCGTCGGCGACGTTGCGGGCGACCATCTCCTCGAGCCCCGGCTCGTAGATCGGCATGCGCCCGGCGTCGAGATCGGCGATCTTGGCGGCGTCGTTGTCG
>VBPC01000218.1 GCA_005887895.1 Candidatus Rokuibacteriota bacterium | reverse complement strand
TTGAACACGACGGTCTTGATCTTCGGCGCACCCGCCCAGTAGGTGTCGTTCGCCTCCATCACGATCTCTTCGTCCTTCGCCCACCGCACGAACTTGTAGGGGCCGGTGCCGATGGGGTTCTTGGAGATCGCGGCCGTGTCCTTCCCCGCGTACTCCTTCGGCGGGTACATCGAGGCCTGGCGCAGCGCCATGTGACTGATGAACACCGGCCACGGCTTCTTGGTGACGACCCGCACCGTGGAGGGATCGACGATCTCCACGTGATCGAAAGTCCTCGCCGTTGTGGAACTTCACTCCGCGGCGGAGCTTGACCTCCCACGTGGTGGGATTGATCAGCCTCGGCAGCTCGGCGGCCAGCGAGGGCACGAGCTTCAGGCTCTGATCGCGCTCGACGAGCATGTCGAACATCTGGGCGCCGACGTTGGAGGCCGGCTGCTCCTGCTGGTTCATCATGTCGAGCGAGGTCGGATCGACGCCCTGCGCGATGACGACCTTGCCGGCCGGCGCGGCGGTCGCGACCGCGGGCAGCAGAACGACGGACAGCAGGGCGACCGTGAAACGCCAATGCCTCATGGTGTGAGCCTCCTCAGCCGCGGGGGAAATCGTGCTCGGCGACGTACTCTAGGGGGCGCCGCCCGACGAGTCAAGGTACGCCAGCGCCTCCTCGCGCGTGCGAACGAGCCCGAGGTCCTGCGCCTCGCGCGCCCGGGCCAGCAGGTCGCCGATCGCCGGCCCCGGCGGCAGGCCGAAGCGCGCCATGACGTCCTCGCCGCGCAGCAGCGGCGGCGCGGCCGCCGCGGTGTCGGCCTCGGCCCAGCCGGACAGCAGATCGCGGATGAGCGTGGCCCGCCGCCAGAGCGCCAGCGGCGAGGCACCGGTGACGGCGGCGCCGTCGACCAGGGCCAGCAGCAGCAGGTCGCGCGTGTCGTGGCCGAGCTCGCGGTAGAAACGCCAGCGCGCCCGCGGCGTGACCCCCGACTGCGCCAGGTGCATGGGACGCAGGTGCTGACGCACGAGCCGCTCGAGCACCGCCACCGCGCGCTCCGGCAGCCGCAGGCGTTCTCCGATCGCGCGCGCCCGGGCGGCGCCGAGGATGTCGTGCTGGAAGAACCGGACGCGCCCGTCGACCAGCCGGCGCGTCTGGGGCTTGGCGACGTCGTGCAGCAGCGCGGCGAGCTTGAGCACGCGCGCGCGATCCAGCCCGCCGCCGAGCGTCTCCGCCGCGTGGGCGACCAGCTCGTCGCCGAACGGGTCCAGCGCGGCCAGCCGCGCCAGCACGCGGTCGCACCCCTCCAGCGCCCGCAGCGAGTGCTCGAGCACGTCGAAGCGGTGCGGCGCCGGCTGCGCCGTCGCCCGCATGGGGCCGATCTCGGGCAGCACGACCGCGAGGAGCCCGAGCGCGTCGGCCCGCCGCAGCGCGCGGCCGGTCGCCGGCAGCCCGAGCAGCGCGACGAGCTCGTCGCGCACGCGCTCGGCGGAGACGCGGGCGAGCCGCGGCGCCGCCGCCCGCACCGCGCGGGCCGCGGCGGGCGTCAGGCGCAGCCCGAGCGTCGCCTCCAGCCGCACCGCGCGCAGCGTGCGCAGCGGGTCGTCGGTGAGCACGCCGGGTCCGGCCGGCCGCAGCCGTCCTGCCCGCAGGTCGGCCACGCCGCCGGTCGGATCGACGAGCGGCGCCCGGCCGGCCGCCAGCAGGCGGTCGAGTGGAACGGCCAGCGCGTTGACCGTAAAGTCGCGCGCCGCGAGATCGCCCTCGAGCGTCGGCGCCCGGAGATCGTTGATGTCGAGCCTGACCGCGGGGCCGGCCACCCGGGCGGCGCCGCGCTCGGCGTCGAGCACGACCGCGGTGGCGCCCAGCCGGGCCGCGACCCGCTCGGCCAGCGCGAGCGCGCCGCGCGGCACGGCGATGTCGACGTCGGCGTCCGGGCGACGGAGCAGCGCGTCCCGCACGGCGCCCCCGACGAGCCAGGCCGGCGCGCCACCGCCGGCCGCCGCCGCGGCGCGGAGCAGCGCGACCGCGGCCGGCGCGAGCCGGTCGAGGCCGAAGACGCGCGTGGTAGAGTCCCGAGCCATCATCCCGATTTAATCACCGGATCCGATCAGGAGGCCCGCGTGCCACTCAAACTGCGCAAGGTCCGCTACGAGAAGAAGGGTCACGTCGCCTGGGTGACGATCGACAACGCCGAGCACGAGAACTGCCTGGAGGAAGCCGTCGACCAGAGCCTGTGGGAGGTCTGGCGCGACTTCCGCGACGATCCCAGGCTCTACGTGGCCATCCTCACCGGGAGCGGCCGCAAGTCGTTCTGCGCGGGCTCCGACCTGCGCGAATACGTCGCGAGGATCTCCCGGCGCTCGCCGGAATGGAACCGCCGCCGGGCCCACGAGGGTCCCAATCTCGGCGGCATCACCAAGGGCATCGACGTCTGGAAGCCGATCATCGCCGCGATCAACGGCTACTGCCTGGCCGGCGGGATGGAGCTGGCGATGGCCTGCGATATCCGCGTCGCCGCCGATCACGCCAGGTTCGGCGTCGTCAATCGCCGCTGGAACGTCGGCGCCGAGTCGGGGTTGACCCAGCGGCTGCCGCACATCGTCGGCCTCGGCCACGCCCTCGACCTGCTGATCACCGGGCGCTGGTTCGACGCCCGCGAGGCCTATCGCATCGGCTTCGTGAGCCGCGTGGTCAAGCGCGCGAAGCTGCTCGATACCTGCGGCGAGATGGCGGAGCAGATCTGCGCCTACCCGCAATCCTCGCTGCGGGCCGACAAGGAGGCGTGCCTCCGCGGGCTCGGCCGCACCCTGGAGGACGGTCTGCGGCTGGAGAACACGCTGTGGAACACGAACCTGTCGCTGCCCGACACGATCAACGGGCCGCGGGCGTTCATCGAGAAGCGGAAATTCGTGCCGACCCAGGAGGTGTAGGACTACTCCAGCACCACGCCGCGATCGGTCATGCGGTACTCGACGATCTCGTCGCTCATGGCGCTGCCCCGGTGCTTGACGACGCACAGCATCCGGGCCAGCCGCGATCCCGCCCGCTCGCTGCCCAGCACCACGATCGTGTTGGCGGTGGCGCCGAGGTCGCCGGCGGCGACCTTGCGCGCCAGCAGGTCCTCCAGCCGCGTCTCCTCGGTGGTGACCAGCAGCAGCGTCGTGACCTGGGCATGGTCGTAGCGGTGGGCGTCGATGAACGCGCGATGCTTCCAGACCGGCAGACAGATCTCCATGCCCAGCGTCTCGGCGTCGCGATGGATGGTCTTGCGGTACAGCTCGTCGAAGAGGTGGAACTGGATCGAGTCCGCCGGCGAGTCCATGGGCTCCACCCCGTCGACGACTACCCGGCGGGTGCCGGCCGCGAAGTGGAAGTAAAGGAACGGGCGCACGGTGTAGAGCGCGTGGTTATAGGTCGCCTTCCAGTTCCAGTCGAACTCGAAGGAGCCGTCCGGCGTCGGCACCTGGAAGTCGCGCACACGGCCGACCCACCGGAACGCGTTGGAGTAGTACGCCGCCATCTGGGCGGGCGGCGGGTACGGATCCGTCATCGGCGGCACCGCGTGCGTCCACTCGCCGAGCCGCCAGCCGAACAGGCGCTCGGCGTACTCCGCGTGCCGCTGGGAGTCGCCGCGGCCATTCATGTCGAAGATCACCCCCCGCTCGGCCTCGGCCACGCGGCCGTGGTCGGCGAACGTGAGACCGAGGTGGGTCTTGCCGATGCCGGTGGCGCCGTAGACGACGGCCAGCGTGCCCGGCAGCAGCCCGCCGCCGAGCATCTCGTCGAGCCGGGGAACGCCGGTGGAGACGCGCGAGGTCACAACGCGCGTGATTCTAGCATCCGTGTCAGCCGGCCCGGCCCTTCGTGGCGAACTGACGCTCGTAGAGCGCGCGAAGCTCATCGAGCGTGGTGGCCTGCCCCGGCGCCTTGTCGTCCCGGATCCGCGCGATGCGCGCGAACCGCAGGGCGAGGCCAGAGCGATAGGTCGGGCTGCGCTGGATCTCGTTGTATTCCACCTCGACGACGACCTCGGGCCGGACCCGGACCGTGTAGCCGTCGTCCTCCAGCGCCAGCGCGCGCAAGCGGTCCGTCATGGCGGCAAACTGGGCGTCGGTGAGGCCCTTGAAGGTCTTGCCGACGTCGGCGAAGGCCTCGCCGTCGCGCACGGCCAGGTGGTAGTTGGACAGCCAGCCGACCCGCCGTCCCGATCCTCGATCGGCCGCGACGATCACGCAGTCCACCGTCTCGGCCGCCTTCAGCTTGAACCATCGCTTGCCGCGCCCGCCCGGCTCGTAGGCGCTGCCGAGGTCCTTCGCCATCACACCTTCGTGACCGGCCGCCACCGCGCGCGCGTGGAACGCCTGGGCGGCGTCGACGTCGCCGACGAGGGCGCGCTCGGCCAGGTAGCGACCGCCGGTCACGCGGGTCAGCGCCGCCCACCGCTCGGCGTAGGGCGCGTCGATGAGCGAGCGGCCGTCCAGCATCAGGCAGTCGAAGAAGTGCAGCGCGAGCGGCATCTCCCGCACGAGCGCCTCCACGCCGTGCACGCGCCGGAAGCGACGCATCAGCTCCTGGAACGGCAGTGGCCGGCCGGCGGCGTCGAGCGCGACGACCTCGCCGTCCAGGATGAACGGCGCGCCGGCGAGCTCCCGCGTGACCGCCACGATGTCGGGCAGGCTGCGCGTCACGTCGGAGAGCCGGCGCGTCCAGACGCCCACCCGCTCGCCCTCGCGATGGACTTGCACGCGGGCGCCGTCGTACTTGAACTCGAGCGCCGTGCGGCCGCCGTGGGCGCGCAGCACGTCTCCGAAGTCGGTCGCGATCTCGGCCAGCATGGGCAGCAGCGGCACGAACGGCCGCGGCGCGGCGCCGCTCAGCGCCGCCGCGCCGCCCGCGCGGGCCAGCGCCGCCACCGCCGCCAGGTCGCCGAGGAAGAGCGCGGCGCGGCGCACCGCGGCGACGTCGGCGTCGGCGGCCAGCGCAATCGCCTCCAGCACGAGGCCGTGGGAAACGCCGGTGCGCAGCTCGCCACCGATGATGCGATCCAGAAAATCGCGCTCGTCCGGCGAGGCCCGCCGGGCCAGCTCGGTCAGCCGCGCGTCGCGCGTCCGCCGCGATCCGGCGCCGGCGGCCGCCGCGACGTCGGCGAATGCCGCGCCGACGTCGGCCAGCGTGAGCGGCGGCCCGCCGCCCGACGCCACCTCGCGCGGCAGCCAGCGCACGCCGAGCACGCGCGGATCAGAGCTCGGAAACGGGCGCCCGATCAAAAACGCGACGGCGAGCCCGACCTCGTCGGCCTCGACCGCCCGTAGAAAATCGGCGACGAGCCGCCGCTTCTCCAGCCGTCCGGAAGTGGCCTCCAGCCGCCGCCCCAAACCCGCGAACTCCGCAAACAACGTCATCCGCTCATTCTAGGCACCTATCCTCGACACGACGCGAGACGAGCGCCCGAGCCTCGGCACGGTGGGGGTTGGCCATGTCGGGGCCCCAAAATGACTCCCTCGGTGATCGAGGGCCGCCCCGGCTCCGCCGGGGCGGCCCGAACGAAGGGGGTGTGGGGGCCATTTCAGGGCCCCCACCTTCATTGACTCGGCGAGGCCCAGGGCACTAGGCTGCTTTCATGCCTCGTCGTGTGCTATTCGACGCCGGCTCGCGGGCTGCCGCCTCGGCCGCGGCAACGCTCGCGGACGAGTACGACGTCCAGCCGTGGGCGGCCGACGGCGGCGCCGAGGGCGTCGTGCTGACTGGCGCCGGTGGCGCGGCGGCCGCCGCCGAACGGACGCGGCTCATCGGCATCGTCGATGCCGCCGCCCCCGGACCGTGGCCGGCGACCTGGTATGGCCTGGTGCCGGCCGGCGCCGCCCGGCCGCTCCTGGAGCGCGCGGTGGCCAACGCGTTCGCCGACCTCGACGCCGCGGCCGAGCGCGCCCGCCTGGAGCGCGAGCTCGGCGAGCTGAACGCCATCGGCATCCAGCTCTCGGCCGAGCGCAACCTCGACGTCCTGCTGGAGACGATCCTGACCAAGGCGCGGGAGATCACGCGCAGCGACGCCGGCTCGCTCTATCTCGTGGAAGAGGCGCCCGACGGCGCGCCTCGCCTGCGCTTCGCGCTCGCCCAGAACGAGAGCGTCGAGATCCCCTTCCGCGCGGCCACGCTGCCGCTCAATGGCCAGAGCGTCGCCGGCCACGTCGCCCTCACGGGCACGATCGTCAACCTGGCCGACGCCTACGAGCCGCCGCCCGGCTCGCCGTTCCAGATCAACCGCTGGTTCGACGAGCACTCCCGCTATCGAACGAAGTCGATGCTGGTGGTGCCGATGCGCACGCCCCAGGGCGAGATGCTGGGCGCCCTGCAGCTCATCAACTGCAAGCCCGAGGGCCTCGGGCCGCTGCGCTCACCCGAGGAGGCGGAGCAGCACGTGCGCGCGTACGGCGAGCGGCACGAACGGCTGGCCGGCTCGCTGGCGTCGCAGGCGGCGGTCGCGCTCGCCAACCGGCGGCTGTACGAGAGCATCAGCCAGCTCTTCGAGGGCTTCGTGAAGGCGTCGGTGACCGCGATCGAGTCGCGCGATCCCACCACGTTCGGCCATTCGTTCCGCGTGGCCGACCTGACGGTCGGGCTCGCCGAGGCCATGGACCGCGCGGACAGCGGTCCCTACCGCAACGTGCGGTTCGCCGCCGAGGAGCTGCGTGAGCTGCGGTACGCCGCGCTGCTGCACGACTTCGGCAAGGTCGGCGTGCGCGAGCACGTGCTGGTGAAGTCCAAGAAGCTCTATCCGGCCGATCTCGAACGCATCCGCCAGCGCATCGAGCTCCTCATGCGCGACCTCGAGCTCGGCGTCACCCGCCGCAAGCTGGACTGGGCCGTGCGGCGCGGCAAGGACGGCTTCGCGCAGCAGGCGGCGCGGCTGGACGACGAGCTGGCCGCCGCCATCGCCGAGCTGGACGAGGCGCTCGACGTGATCGTCACGGTCAACGAGCCGTCGGTGCGGCCTCAAGATTTCACCGCCCAGCTCCTGCGCATCACGGCGCGCGGGTGGCAGGATCACCGCGGGCGCCTGCGCACCGTGCTGACGCCCGAGGAGGCCAGCATCCTGGCCATCACGAAGGGCAGCCTCACCGAGGCCGAGCGCCGCGAGATCCAGCAGCACGTGGTGCACACGTTCCAGTTCCTCGCCCAGATCCCGTGGACGCGCGAGTTCCGGCGGATCCCCGAGATCGCGCGCTCCCATCACGAGAAGCTGGACGGCTCGGGCTACCCCTTCGGCTTCCGCGGCGAGCAGATTCCCGTGCAGTCGCGCATGATGACGATCGCCGACATCTACGACGCGCTCACCGCCACCGACCGGCCCTACAAGAAGGCCGTCCGCGTCGAGGAGGCGCTCGACACGCTGCGCGAGGAGCAGCGCGCCGGCGCGCTCGACGGATCCCTGCTCGACCTCTTCATCGACGCCCGCGTCTTCGAGCGCACGGACTGGCGATGAGTCCCGACGGGGGCTTCGCGCTCGCTCGTTATCCGGCGACGACGAAGAGGACCGCGCCCCACGCGGCAAGGGCGGTGAGCGCGACGAGGGCGCGGGCGACCTCCACCGCCAGCGAGGCGCTGCGCAGGTGTTGAGTAGTTCGCGGTAAAAAAAGGGCGCGCGAACGGCGCTCGGCAATGAGGCGGCGCTGCAGTGACGGGTACGAGATGGCGTGCGTGTTCATCACGGTCTCCTAGAATCCTCGCAGCACCCCGACGACCTTGCCCAGGATGCGGACCTGGCGCTCGCGCGGATCGACCACAATCGGCGCCATCGTCGGATGCTCGGGCTTGAGGACGACGCGCTCGCCGTCGCGCTGGAAGCGCTTGACGGTGGCCTCGTCGCCCGACTCTGACTCCACCAGCGCGACCACGATGTCGTTGGTCTGAGCGCTGTCCTGCCGGCGCACCATCACCAGGTCGCCGTCGCAGATGTGCGCGCTGATCATGCTGTCGCCGCGAACGCGGAGCGCGAAGAGGTCCTCGCCCCGGCCCGGCAACGCGTGGGCCGCAATCGGCAGCTCGCCCTCGCGGTTCTCTTCTGCGAGCAGCGGCTGTCCGGCCGCGATGCGACCCAGGATCGGAATGGCGGCCGTGCTCATCCGGCCGCCGGCGGCCTCGCTGAGCGTCAGCGCGCGAGCGGTGCGACCGCTGGCCGCGCGCCGCTGCAGCATGCCCTTGCGCTCGAGCGCCCGGAGGTGATCGAACGCCGCGCGCGGCGTGACCCGGAACTTCTCGCCGATCTCGCGCACGGTCGGCGGCACGCCGTGGCGGAGCGTGAAGGCGCGAATGAAGTTCAGCACGTCGCGTTGCCGCTCGGTCAACTCTCGCATCCCGCCCTCCCCTGACGCCCGCCACTGTACTCAACCCGTGTTGAGCACGTCAAGAGAATAGTGGGCGGCGGCAGAACAGGCGAGGTGACGGCTAGTTGCGAGACGAGCGCTTCAGGCCGGCTCCCACGGGTCGCAGACGGGACACCGCAGATAGCCCTGCTCGTCGGCCTCGGCGACGCGCTTCAGATAGACGCGGTCAATCTCAGGCATCCGCGCGACCCAGGCGCATTCCCGGCGATGGAAAAGCCGCGAGCCGCGTTGCGCGACGAACGGCTCGCCGTGCTCCGCGAGGGGCTCGCGCGACGCGACGGGCGTCGTCTCCGGCGTGACGGGCTCGAGCTCCGAGGGCAAGGGCGCGCTCGTGGCGGGCTCGCTCGTCGTCACCGCCGCCGGCTCGGGCGCGGGCGGCGACGTGTCGAAATCGTTGATGTGCAGGTTGGTCTCGACGGTGGAGCGGAACTCGTCGCTAGCGCGGCGGAACTCCCGCATCGCGCGCCCGAACATGCGCCCCAGCTCGGGAAGCTTCGACGGACCGAACACCAGGAGGGCGAGGACGCCGATGACGAGCATCTCCTGGAGACCGATGTCAAACATGGCGCTAGGGTATCACGCACTGTGGCGGGCGGGGCAAGTGAGGGTCCGCAACTTACGCATCAATAGGCCGTTCGCCAACAGCCCGAGCCCGGGACGTGGCGGAACTAGTCGTCCTCGCTCTCGTAGGGCTTCCCTCGTTCGTCCCCCAACTGGCTGCAGTAACCGCCAGGTGAGCTTCTAGGCCAACTCGGACACCAGAGCGCCGCCAATGCGAGTCCAGAACATGCGGCCTGCCGGCTAAGCGGCTTGGAGACCAGGGCGACCGTTCCCAGAGCCGTCGATTCGAGGTTCGCTCCAAATGGCTTTGTTTTGTTTTTTCGCGTTGCCTAACGCCCTCGACGACCGAACGGCGAGTACAGCAGGCTCAGGCACCACTCAAGATATTTAATCTCACGGTTCACCTCACGCATGGCGCGCATGATCTTGTCGGCATGCTTGCTGCCGGGGACCAGCCGCCTGGCCTCCTCGGCACCCGCCAGCGCGATTTGCTCGTCGCGCAGCCTCTGAGCCTCGACGTTCAACTGCGTGTGCTGCGCGATCACGGCCCGGGTGATGTCCGCCTTGGTCCGGGACCGGGCGACGTCTTCCTGAAAGCTCGGAAGGACGGCCTGCAACTTCCCCGCGACCGTCTGGGCCGCGGCCAGCATGTCGGCCGGGCTCTTCATCGTCGCGATGTTGGTGCGGAGCTCCTCGAGCTGGT
>VBPC01000217.1 GCA_005887895.1 Candidatus Rokuibacteriota bacterium | reverse complement strand
TGCGCGCCGAGGTGGCCCGCCGCGATCGCGCGGCCGTGGTGCGGGCATGACCACGCTGCTCGCCGTCGTCGGCAGCGTCACGCCGCCCGGCCGGTTGAACGCGGCGATCGCCACGGCGGTGGCGATGGCGGCGGCGCGGCCCGGCGTGTCGGCATCGCTGCTGAACCTGGCCGATCACCGCGTCTCGTTCGCCGACGGCCGCCCACCCGAGAAGTTCGACGACGACACGGGCAGGGTCGTGGCGCGCGTGGCCGGTGCCGACTGCGTGCTGCTGGCCAGCCCCGTCTATCGCGGCACCTTCACGGGCGCGCTCAAGAATCTGCTCGACCTGACGCCCATCGAGGCGCTGCGCGCCAAGCCCGTGGGCATCGTGGCCATGGGCGCCACGTCGCATCACTACCTGGGCGTGGACTGGCAGCTCCGCGCGGTGCTGGCCTGGTTCGGCGCGCGCGTGGCGCCGACCAGCGTCTATCTCGAGAGCGCGCACTTCCGCGAGGGCGCGCTCACCGATCAGCCGTCGCGCGCGGCGCTGGCCGATCTCGTCAATGCGCTGCTGGACATGCCGATCACCGCAGGCGGCGCGTTCGGGCCGCCGCCGCTCGCGGCCGGGCGCGGCTAGCCTCGTTCGGACGGAGCCTTGCTGAAGCCGCCCGCCTTGCGTCCGGCCGCCAGGATCCCATCCACGAGCGCATAGGCGCGGCTGCGGTCGACGTTCCGGAGGTGGTGGCCGATGCGGTTACGCGCCGCCGAGGTGAGATAGAAACGCTCGTAGAGGACGTTGCGGCCCGCGAGGCTCGAACCCACGAAATCCCAGGCGAGGCGGAACAGCCCGGCCCGCTCCTCGGCGTCGACGCCCCTGGCGCCATGCAGGAACTCGTCGATCAGGGGCCGGAGCAAGGCGTCGTCGAGCTGCCGCCGACTCGGCGTGGCCAGCAGGTTGTGGCTACCCACGAGCATGATGATCTCGTTCACCCGGGGGAACCACGTCGCCAGGAGTGATCGCATGGGGGCCAGAGGGCGACCGTCGGGGAACCACACCCCATCGCCCACGTCCCGGCCATGCTCGGCGGAGAGCAGGACGGCGCTCCGGGCGACCTCGACGTAGTCGAGCAGCTCTCCCAGCATCTCCTGCGTCACCGGGCTCGCGTCACCGATCGCCTCGGCCATGCGGGTGGCGAGGCCGTAGGCGAACTCGAGCTTGGTGAGCGCACGGATGGTGGTCTGGTTCGTCATGTTGTCGCGCAGGCCGGTCGTTCCGACGCTGTTGTAGAGGTCGATGCGCCCGTCGATGAACAGTCGCTCGCGCGGGATCTCCACGTCGTCGAAGATCACGAAGGCATCCTGCTCGTCGAAGCGGGTCGACAGGGGCCGATCGAACACCGCAGCACCGGGCGTGGCCGCACTGTCGCGGCACATGAAGAGGAGTCCCGGGGTGTCCACGGGGATCGAGAAGGCGAGCGCGTAGGCCTCGGCCCCCGCGGGCAGCGGATGCGCCGGGTACACCGCGATCTCGTCGGCGAACGGTGCCAGGGTCGCCAGGATGCGGGCGCCACGCACCACGATTCCCGCCCGGCTCTCGGCGATCTTGTGCACGGGCACCCGGTTTCCGAGGATCTGGGAATCTGTGGACTTGTCGATGGTCGGGTGGATGATCGTGTGGGTGAGAGAGATGTCCTGCCGGGCGAGCCGCTTCTGAAAGGTGACGAGGTTGTGCGCCCCTCCCTCGTTCCGCCCGTCCGCGCCGAGCCAATCCTTCCAGCGCCCGGCGAAGCTCGCGAACTTCACGTTCATGTAATCGGGGGTGCGACCCATGAGGCCGACGGTGGCCTCGGCGATGCGCTGAAGGCCCCGGTTGCGACGCTTGAGATCGTCGACCGAGCGCGGGATCATGTGCCCGACGTTGAGGGGCTCGCCGGTCTCCGGGTCCGGAGTCAGGCATTCCTCGGGGAACGCGTGGAGCCGGTCGAACACGCCGGCCAGGGTCTGCGCCCCGCCGGCCAACGCGGGGTGCGTGGTCACATCGTCAACGCGCTCCCCTTCGAGCCATAGCTGCCGCTTGGTGCTGCGCAACCCCTGGAGAAACTGCGCGCCCGATCGTGCCCCCATGGTCTCCTTCGTCTTGGCAGGTTGTTCCTGATTGCTGGCCTTCTCAGGGATGCGGTCCCCACGGAGCCGCGAAGACCGAGGCCCAGTGTGCGCGACGGTCGGCGTCGTCGGTGAACTTCCAGAGATGGACGAGCTGATTGATCGTGCCCGTGTCGGCCTGGAAGTAGCCGATCAGCTTCTGGTCCTGGCCGCCCTTCTGGAGCGCCGGGTAGCCGAACTCGGTATAGAGCTTGACGGCCTCGCCCATCTTTCCGACGTGTAGTGTGTAGGTCCGCATTTCGTACACGGTCATGGCGATCCTCTTCACACAGTGTCAGGCCACCATGGTCAGAACGTGAACTGCACGGCGCCGTAGAGGAAGTCGCTGTCCCGCGAGGGCCCCGTCTTCCGGATGAACTCGCCGGTGAAGAAGTGGCTGTAGCCTGCGTAGCCGAGCAGGTGGCGCGTGAAGGCGTAGGTCGCGTAGACGTCGAGCTCCGCCCCGACGTAGCGGGCGGTGGTGTCGGTCCCCGGCCGGAGCACGGCACCGGACTTGTTGTAGATCGCGTCGCGGTCGGACGCCCGCCAGAAGAAGTACTGCTGCAGGGAGAGCGTCAGATCGCGGATGGGCGTCAGGGTGAGCCCGGCGCTGGGGCTGACGATGTTCTGCCGTCCGATGTAGTCGATGTACCCGAGATACGAATGTGCCGTCGGGTAGAGCGGGTTGAACGTGCCGACGTTCCCGCCGGGCTTGCGGTCGCCACTCGCGTAGTCGAACTCGAGATAGACGCGGGGTGACGCGCCGGCGGCCTGGAAGGTGTGGCCGAGGACCGCCGTCGCCATCCCCGCCGCGATATCGCCGGGGCCGAGCGTCCCGAACTGGCCCGCCCCCTCGACTTCGAAGTCCAACCCGGTGGCGCCGACCTTGCCCCAGGTGCGTCCACCGAGAGTGTGTCGTCGCTCTCGTCCGCTGGTGCCGTTGAACGTGGCGGTCTTGTTGTCGACGTCCAGCCAGTAGAGGTCGAGGTTCGCCGGCAGGACGTGGAGCGGGCCGGTGCTGTAGACGCCGAAGAGCTTGTTGTCCGGGCTCGACTCGTTGAAGCGGTACTTGTCGACGATCACGAGCTCCGCCCAGAAGGGCGTGATCGTCCAGTCCCCGACCCGGACGATGCCGGCGCCGCCGTCGAAGGTGCGGCGCACGTTGGTGAAGTCCGATACCCCCACCAGTCTCTGGGCGCCGAACAGCAGTTCCTGACGACCACCGCGCAGCGTGACGCCGGCCTGCTGGCCGAATGGAATGACGATGTCGGCGAAGCCGTTCTGCAGGTCGAGCTCGTCGACGAAGCTCGTCGTCCTGCCTCCGGTGAGCTCTCGGTCGAGCGCGTACGAGCTCTTCCCTTCGGCGAACATCCGGAAGTAGGGGGTGACGTGGAGGTCGGCGCTCAGCCGCACCCGGGAGAGCAGGTAGGCGTCGGACTGCTTGGGCTCGGAGTCGCCGAACAGGAACTGGCGGTAATACTCGGCCCGTTCACGCACCTGCCCGCCCAGGCTGAGCCACACGGACTGGTCGGGCGAGAGCGGGATGAACTTCAGGCGGTCCCAGACGTCGCCGGCCTTGCCCAGGTCCGCGCCCCGCAGCACCGACCAATCTTCGTCGAACCGGCGGAGCTGATACGCGGGCCGGTTCGGGTCGCCCGGTGTCTGGCCGGCCTGCGCCCATGCCGTGAGCGCGCCCTGGACGAAGGGCAGCGGCTGCAGCGCCACGCTGAGGATGACAGCGACGGTCAGGCGATGGGGCCAGGGGAGGCACCGGAGGAAACCCATGTCCTGGCGCGAAGATTACACCCCGAAGGTCAGTTCGCCGTCGGATTGACGTCCACCTGCGTGCCAGCGCCGACCGGCTCGATGCTGTTGAGCTCGTTCCGACCGTCCCCATGAGCGTAGTCGACCACGACGCGCATGCCCTCGCGGATGTTCTGGAGCATCCGCGCGTCCATCGTGTGAAGCTCGAGGCCATCGTCGAGCTGGACCAGGTTCAGCTGGCGATCGATGAAGCGCACCGTGCCCACCTCCCGGGCGCCATAGTCGTCGCCGGGACCGGCGGTGGCATAGCCAAAAGACATGGCGACGCCGAGCGCGATCGTGATCAACATGACGTGATATCTGCTCATCGTGTCTCCTCCCTCATTCGAGCCATTGCGGCCTGGCTCACATCGATAGGACGACCCGACGCCCCCGGAAATGTGGCGGGCGCCACGTTTTCGGCAAGAACCGGAAAGCCGGAGCCCGGGCGTCGCGAATGCGGGTGCCTGTTACGGCTGTTCGCGGCCACGCATCACAAGAACGATGATGGCAAAGATCCTGTTCGAGCGAGCGCAGAGGAGGCTCCCATGATCCGCTCTCGCATCGTCGCCCTGGCCCTGGCGTGGCCCCTGCTGTCGGCTCCGGCGTATGCCCAACGCGTGTTGCCGCTCGATCCACCGATCGTCGTGCCGCCGGTCTCCGGGCGGGAGCTGCGCGATGCCGAGCGGGCGGCCGAACGCCCGACGACGCCCCGCCGGGAGGAGAAACGCCTGGACGAGACCAGCCCGGTCGCCCGCGACAACCCCGGGTTGGGGTATGACGTCACGACGGGGATTCAGCAGCGGGCGATCGAGAGGGCGTTGCCGCGCTAGGGGCCCGGACTGATCCCCGCCGTCTCCAACCGAGCCCTCCTGACCGCGCTGGACCACGAGCATCCAGAGTGGCGGTCGTGGCTCGTCGTCATCGAGGAGGTGATGCGCGAGGCGCAGCGCCCCCGGTGGACGCGGATCGTCCCCGCGCTCGGACACTCGGGCAGTGGCGGCCGCCCCCTGCTGGATGGCGTCGTGATCAGCGTCGCTCCAGGAGTCATCGGTCGCTGGGTTCTTCGAATGCTCCGGCGTGCTGCCGCCGCCGGGATGGACGTGCGGCCTCTGGCCGCCGGCGTCGCCGCGCAGCGGATCGACCCGCTGGCCCTCTTCGCGGCCGCCGTGTCGCAGGACACGCCCCGCCTCGATGCCCTCGCACGCGCCCAGGGAGACGATCACGGCGTCCTGCGCGCGCTGGCGCCGCTGATCGCGCGCCCGATGCTCCAGGCGTGTCGTCGCGCCTGGGCGGGACGCGTGCCGGAGACCTGGGCATACGGCCATTGCCCGATCTGCGGCAGCTGGCCGGCCCTCGCCGAGATCCGCGGCCTCGGGGGCAGCCGGCATCTTCGATGCGGCGCCTGTGGGAGCGACTGGCGGACGCCGTGGCTACGCTGTTCGTTCTGCGGGCAAGACGATCACGAACGGCTCGCTTCCCTGGCGTCGGCGGAGAGCGTGAGCCGCGAAGCGATCGCAGTCTGCGACGGCTGCACTCGATACCTCAAGACCATCACGACCCTGGCGCCGATCCGGCCCGAGCACGTGATGCTGCAGGATCTCGGCACCCAGGTGCTGGACGTCGTCGCGCTCGAGCGGGGTTACCGGCGTCCGGCAGCGCCCGCTCGCCGGATGGCCGTCGGGGTCGTCGCCCCGCCCTCGCGGTGGCGTGATCTGCTCGGTCTTCGCCCGTGACCGTTAGGATGGCCCCGTCGAGATCAGTTGGCGTGCTCGTCGTCGACCTGGAGATGAGTTTCCGGGACGAACACCTCGGAGTACACTCCCGAGCATTAACTGCTTCCCGCGGCCGACCTTCCCGAGCAGGAGGAGCAGGGTGTGACGTTGCCGACGGAGCCCATTGGAAGCATTCCGAGACCGCCCGCCTTGATCGAAGGACTACGGGGGTTCGAAGGCGGGCGCATCTCGCAACGGGAGCTGCACACGCTCTACATGTCGGCCGTCCAGGACACGATCGAACGGTTCGAGGCCACCGGATCGCCGGTCATCACGGACGGAGAACAGGCCAAGCACAGCTTTGCGACCTACGCCATTCACGGCCTGGAAACCCTGGCGCCGGACGGCGTGCCGATTGCGTTCGCGGACGGGCACATTCGAGTCCTGCCCCGCCTGACGGCCGGACCGTTCAGGTACAAGACCCCCGCCGACGTCTATCTGGACCTCGCCCGGCAGTACGCGCATGTGCCGGTCAAGCAGGCCGTCAGCTCGGCGTCGGCGTTGAGTCTGCTGTATCCGCAAGGCGGGATCCGGGGCTATTCACGGGAGCAGTATCTCCAGGCCGTGATGGCCGAGCTCGAGGGCGAGATCCGGCGTTGTTTGCACAAGGGCGCCCATGTGGTGCAGATGGACTTCACGGAAGCGCGGCTGTCGATCAGGCTGGACCCGACCCGGCGCCTTCTCGAGAGCTTCGTCGACCTGAACAACCTGGTCCTGGAGCGCTTTTCCGCCGATGAGCGCAAGCGAATCGGCGTGCACACCTGCCCCGGTGCCGATCGCCACTCGACCCACAGTGCGGAAGTCGATTATGCCGAGCTCCTGCCGAGCCTGTTCGAGCTGCGGGCGACCAACTTTTACGTGCAACTGGCGAGCGAGCCCGACCGCGAGCGCGTCCTGAAGCTGATCCGGACGCATGCCAAGGATGGGCAACGTATCTTCGTGGGGGTGATCGATCCCCTCGATCCCCGTGTCGAGACCCCCGAAGAGGTCAGCGAGCGTGTCTTCCAGGCGGCCCAGTACATTCCCGTCGATCGGCTGGGCACGACGGACGACTGTGGATTTGCGCCCTTCAGCGACGACACCTCGCGGACCCGGGACACGGCGTTCGCCAAGATCCGGGCCCGTGTCGCGGGGACCGCCCTGGCCACCACCCGGCTCGGTCTCGACTGATGTCTGACCGCCGGCTCGACCGGAGACTGCGGACTTTCCACACGTGCATCGAGGCGCTCTTTCAGGCCGGGAGCGAGCAAGAGCTATTGCAGTCCATCTGCGACACGCTTGTAACCGGCGGTGAGTTCACGTTGGCCTGGATCGGCTACGGGGAAGACGACCCGGGGAAGACTGTTTGCCCGGTGGCCCAGGCGGGACACGGTCGCGACTTTCTCGAGGACGCCACGTTTTCCTGGGGAGGGGAGGCACGAGGTCAGGCTCCCGCCGGCACCGCGATTCGCACGGGCAAAGCGTGCTGGGTCGACGACATCCGGACGGACCCGAGTTTTTCTCCCTGGCGAACGGCGGCCCTCGCCCACGGCTACGCCTCGTGCATGGCCGTGCCGTTCATCGCGGGCGCCTTCGATCTTCACGGCACGCTGAACCTTTACTCCGTGGAGCGCCACGCCTTCGATCAGAGCACGCTCGAGCATTTTGCCGGGTTGGCGACGTGCGTGACACGGGCGGTGATGGCGCTTCGCGGCCACCTGGCGGACGACCTGACCTCCGGGGTGTCGGCGCTCCGCGCGAGCGAGGAGCGCAAGCGGGCCCAGGAAGCGCTGCAGCAGGCCCACGCGGAGCTTGCCCACGTCACCCGCGTCATGACCCTCGGCGAGCTCGCCGCCTCCATCGCCCACGAGATCAACCAGCCGCTGGCGGCCATCATTGCCGACGCCAACGCCTGCCTGCACTGGCTGGACGCGGACCGCCCGCCCCTCGACGCCGTTCGGGAGACGCTCACCGCCATCGCGAACGACAGCAACCGCGCGGCGGAGGTGATCACCAGGATTCGCGCGTTCCTGTCGCGCTCGTCGGTCCCGTACGGGCCCTGTGACCCCGCCGAGGTCATCCGCGGCGTGCTTCCCCTCGTCCATCCCGAGCTCCGGCGCCACGGGATCATCCTGGAAACGTCCCTGGCGTCGGACCTGCCGCCGGTCATGGGCGATCGCGTCCAGCTCCAGCAGGTGCTCCTCAACTTGCTGATGAATGCCGCCGAGGCCATGCGGGAGGTCCTGCCGGAGCGGCGCCGGCTGGTGGTCCGCTCGACCGTCGAGCATCGTGACGATGGCCCGTGGGCGGTCGTCGCCGTCGAGGATGCCGGCGTGGGCTTCGGGCAAGACGCGGGCCCCCGTCTGTTCGACGCGTTTTACACGACGAAGCCGGGCGGGCTCGGCATGGGGCTGTCGATCAGCCGCTCCATCGTCGACGCGCACGCCGGACGACTGTGGGCGACAGCGAACCCGGGCCACGGCGCCACCTTCCACTTCGCATTGCCGGGGATGCGCTGAGCGGCCGCCGCCCGCCCTCAGGCGCCATCTCGACGAGATCGGCCAGCGCGGCGGGCCTGCCCTATTCCTTTCGCGTCTCGGGCGTGTAGTGACCGAGGGACGCGGACTCCTCGGCGGGACTCCAGCCACCGCCAAGCGCCTTGATCAGGTGGACGCTGGCGGCCATCTGCAGATTGACGGCCTGGGCCAGCGAGAGCTGGTTGGCGAGGAGCGTCCGCTCGGCGTCGATGACGATGAGGTAATCGGCCAGGCCTTGTCTGTACTGCACCTGGGCGAGCCGGAGGTAGCTCTGCGAGGCGCCGACGGCATCGCGCAGACGGCCCACCTCGTCGCTGAACGCGTGCAGGTCGGTCAGCGCGTCCTCGACGTCGCCATAGGCGATCAGCACCTGGTTCACGTACGTCCCCACCGTTTGCTCGTAGCGCGCTTTGCTCGCGGCCAGGTTGGCGCGGAGCCGGCCGCCCTGGAAGATCGGGATCGAGATGCTGGGCAGGATCGACGCCACCCGGCTCTGCCAGTTGAAGACCGTGGCGATGTCCATGCTCTCGAAGCCGGCGGAGCTGGTGATCGTGAACTTCGGGTAGAACTCGGCCGTGGCCACGCCGATCTGGGCGTTGGCGGCCCGCACGTTCTGCTCGGCCTCGGCGACGTCCGGCCGGCGCGCCAGCACCTGGGCCGGCAACCCGGGGGGCACCGCCGGCGGCGTGCTCTCGTGCAGGGGATTGGCGGCGACGGTGAACGACGGCGCCGGCCGCCCGCACAGGACCGCCAGGGCATGCTCCTGGTCGGCCCGGGCGCGCTGCACCTCCCGGAGCTGGGCCTGGGTCGTCTGCAGCTGGGCCTCGGCCTGGTGCACGACGATCGCGCTCACGAGGCCGGTGCGGAGCTGGACGGAGAGCAGTCGAACCTGCTCTTCGTACGCGGTGACGGTCCCGGCCAGGATCCGAGCCTGGGCGTCGAGGGAGCGCAGCGTGTAGTAGTACCGCGCCACGTCCGTCTCGACGGTCAGGCGCACCACGCCTACGTCGTCGGCGGTCGCCGCCGCCGTGGCCCGCGCGGACTCGAGCGAGCGACGCACGCGGCCCCAGACATCGACCTCGTAGGACAGATCGATCGGGATGAGCCAGTCGTTGCGCGACGCACCGCTCAGCACCTTCTTGCCGGTCACCGTGCTGGCTCGGTTGGCGGAGTAGCGGTTGTGCGAGAACTGGGGGTCTGCGCTGATCGTCGGGAAGAGGTAGCTGCCGGCCACGCGCGCCAGCGCCCGCGCCTCGTCCACCCGGGCCACCGCCACGCGGATGTTCTGGTTCGAGGCTTGCGCGGTCGCGATGAGCTGCTCGAGCTCGGGATCGCGATAGAGCTCCCACCATTCGGCGGGGACGGCCAGACCCGTCTCGCCGTCCGCCTGCGACTTGAAGCGCAGGGGCTGCTCGACCTCGGGTCGCTTGTAGTCGGGGCCGACCATGCACCCCGCGGCCAGCACGCTCACCCCGGCGAGCGCGGCCAGCGCGACCCCGAACCGTCGTAGGGGGCGCACGCGCGTCAGCCGCCCGCCGGATTCGCCGGCGCGACCGGCGTCACGGCCTGACCTTCCTGGAGCGAGACCGTCGGCTGCTTCACGACCAGCTCGTCGCCCTGCAACCCGCCCTGGACGTCGATGGCAGTGCCGAAGTCCCGACCGAGCACCACATCCTGGAAGTGCAGCTTGTTGCCCGCGCCGACGGTCACCACCCGGGTCCCCTGCGCATTGAAGATGACGGCGGTCGCCGGCACCCGCCAGCGTGTGCCGGACGGGCCGATCTTGAACGTGACGTAGACGAACATTCCGGGAAGTAGATGGTGCCCGGCGTTCGGGATGTCGACCTGGGTCAGGAGCGTGCGCGTTCCCGGATCGAACGCACTCGCCGTGCGCGTCACCGTGGCGGTCACCGGCTTCATGATCTGTCCGCGGACCACCACGCTGACCGGCAGACCGCCCTTCACGTTGGGGGCGTAGGCCTGCGGCACATTGACGAACACGCGCAGCGCGTCCACCTGCGCGATCTCGAACAGCCCGTTCGCCGCGCCGGTGACGCTGGTGGGCGCCACCGCCGTGTTGTTGGTCGGACTGCCGGCCGTGATCAGCGTTCCGACGTCCACGTTGCGCTGGATGACGGTGCCGTTGAACGGAGCGACCACGCGCTGGAACGACGTCAGCTCCCGGAACCGCTGGACGTTGGCCCGGTTCGACTCGACGTTCGCCTCGGCCGCGGCCACCGAGGCTTGCGCCGTCCGGTGGGCGGCGGCGCTCTGATCCAGCGCCTGCTTGGCGACGGCGCCTTCGGCGTCGGCCGCCTGGTAGCGGGCGAGCGTCGTCCGCGCCAGCTCCAGCGAGGCTTTCTGGAGGTCGAGCGTTTTCTCCGACTGCTGGAGGTCCGCCTGGGTCTGTCGCAGTTGCTGGGCGATTTCCGGCGAGTCGATCTCGGCGAGGAGCTGGCCGGCCGTGACGCGATCGCCGATGTCCACGTGACGCCGGCTGACGTACCCGCTCGTCCGCGCGTAGATGACCGCGTCCTGGATCGCCTGGGTGGTGGCGGCCAGCGACAGCTCGGCCTCGGCGGCCGCCTCCGGCCGGACGACGTACACGTTCGGTGGCGTCGTCTGGACCTTCCGGGCGGCCGCCGCCAGCTCGCGCCCGCTGCGGAGCCGGGGCACGATGCCAAGGATCAGGAGCACCACGAAGAGGCCCAGCGCGGCCATGCCGGCGGCGACCATCGTTCGGGTGCGGGCGCGGCGGGGCGGACGCTCACTCGTGTCCATGCTCGTCACCAAAGTTCGTGGGTGGCTTGCGGCGCAGCAGGCTGTAGGCCAGGGGCACGAAGAACAAGGTGTAGAACGTCGCCACCATCAACCCGCCGATGACCGCCCGGCCCAGCGGCGCGTTCTGCTCGCCGCCCTCGCCGAGGCCCAGGCTCATCGGCAGCATGCCGAGGAGCATCGCCAGCGCCGTCATGAGGACGGGGCGCAGCCGCGTGCGGCCGGCGGCGAGCGCGGCCGCCCGCGCATCGTGACCGCCGAACTCCGGATGGCGCTGCTCGTTGGCGAACGTGATCATCAGGATGCTGTTCGACGTCGCCACCCCGATCGCCATGATGCAACCCATCAGGGAGGGCACGCTGATGGTCGTCCCGGTGACGAAGAGCGCCCACAGGATACCGGCCAGCGCGCCGGGCAACGCCATCAGGATGATGAGCGGATCCAGCCACGACTGGAAATTGACGACCATGAGGAAGTACACGAACAGGACGGCGAAGGCGATGCCGAGCGCCAGCTGGAAGAACGACTGGTTCATGCTCTGGACCTGCCCGCGGACGACGATCGAGCTGGCGCTGGAGATCTGCTTCGCGTACTTGGCGACGATCCCGTCGAGCCGGTTGGAGACGGAGCCGAGGTCGGTGCCCTGGACGGCGGCGTACACGTCGAACACCGGCTGCACGTTGTAATGGTTGAGCGACAGCGGCGTGATCGTGCGGTGGAAGTCGGCGAGGTTGCGCAGGAGCTGGGGCGACGACTGGCCGGCGATGGCCACCGGGGTGCGATGCAGCTCGTCGAGCGAGGCGACGCGATGCTGGGGGGTCTGGACGACCACCTGGTAGCTCACACCGTTCTTGTAGTTGAGCCAGAAGTTGGTGCTGGTCGCCCCGCTGCCGGTCAGCGAGATCAGCAGGCTGTTGGCGACGTCGCGCTGGGTGAGGCCGACCTGCTGGGCGAGCACCCGGTCGGTGTCCACCGCGATCCGCGGCGCGTCGAGGACCTGCTGCACGTGCACGTCCACCGCGCCGGGGACGGGGCGGAGGTCGGCGGCGATCCGCTGGGCCACCTGAAAGTTCTTCTCCGACTCCGCCAGCGGCCCCGTGACCTGGACGTCGATCGGAGCCGGCAGCCCGAAGTTGAGGATCTGGCTCACGATGTCGGCTGGCTGCGTGAAGAACTCGCAATCGGGAAATCGCTTCGGCAGCTCGTCCCGCAGCGTCTTCAGGTACTGGGCGGTCGGACGATGCGGGGTGTTGAGCGACACCAGGATCTCGCCATCGGCCGACCCGACGGTGATGCTGTCGCTCAGGGCCAGGTTGATCGAGTTCGGCACCCCGATGTTGTCGGTGATCACGCCCAGCTCGGCGGGCGGAATCACCTGGCGGATGTAGTCCTCGACGCGCTGGAAGTAGACTTCCGTCTCCTCGATTCGCGTCCCCGCCGGCGCCCGGACGTGCAGCCGGATCTGGCCGGCGTCGACGGTCGGGAAGAAGTCGCGCCCGACGAAGGGGTACAGGCCGAGCGACGCCAGCGCCAAGGCGACGAAGACGAGCAGCATCACCGACCGGTGCTCGAGTCCCCAGTCGAGCGCGCCCTCGTACGCGCCGGTGAGGCGGTGGAAGCCGGCCTCGAAGGCATCGGAGATCCGGCCGAACAGCGATCGTCGAGGGGCCGGGCCGCCGGCCGCCTGCCGTTGCTCCCGCGCTCGCGCCTCGGGGGCCAGCAGATACAGCACCATGGTGGGGACCAGCGTGCGCGACAGCAGATAGCTGGCCAGCATCGCGAAGACGACGGCCATGGCCAGCGGCGCGAACAGCGCCCCGCCCACGCCGCTGAGGAAGAGGATCGGCACGAACACGATGCAGATCGAGAGCGTCGCCACGAACGCGGGCGTCGCCACCTCGGCCGCCCCGTCGAGGATGGCCTGGCGCAGCGGCTTGCCGAGGTCGAGCTGCCGGTGGTTGTTCTCGATCTCGACGGTGGCGTCGTCGACGAGGATGCCGACCGCCAGCGCCAGCCCCCCCAGGGTCATCACGTTCAGCGACTGGTGCAGGATCGTGAGCGCGATGATCGAGGTCAGTATCGACAGCGGAATCGAGGTGATGACGATCAGGGTGCTCCGCCACGACCCCAGGAACAGCAGGATCATCAGCGCGGTCAGGCAGCCGGCGATCGCGCCCTCGTGGATGACCCCGGTGACGGCCGCTCGGACGAACAGGCTCTGATCGAACAGAAAGTCGACCTTGAGGCTGGAGGGCAGGCCGGCGAGGATCTTGGGCATCAGCTGGCGGGCCTGGCTCACCACCGCCAGCGTGGACGCGCTGCCGTTGCTCAGGATCGGCAGGAGCGCCGAGTGACGGCCATCGCGCCGCACGAGATTCGTCTGCGGATTGAACCCGTCGTGCACGAACGCGACGTCGGCGACGTACACCAGCGCGCCGTTGACGTACCGGATGGGGATCTTGTTCAAGTCCCCGAGAGCCTCGGGGCTGCTGTTGACCGCGACGTCGTACTCCCGCGTCCCGATCTTGACGGTGCCGGCGGGGAGGATGACGTTCTGGGACAGGATCGCGTTGCTCACGTCCTGCGGAGAGAGTCCCCGCGCGTAGAGCGCGTCGGGGTCGATGTCGACGTTGACCACCCGGACCTTGCCTCCGTAGGGCAGGGGAACGGCGGCGCCCGGCACGGTGACGAGCTGGGTGCGAATGAAGTTGTTGCCCAGGTCGTTCAGCTGCTGCTCGGGCAGCTGGTCGCTGCTCAGGCTGGCCAGCACCACCGGCACACTGGCCGCGTTGTACTGGATGATGAGCGGCGGAAAGATGCCGGGCGGCAGCGCGCGCACGATCTGCTGTGCCTGGGCGTTGACCTGGGCGATGGCCGCCTCGATCGGCACGTTGGGATGGAAATAGAGCCGGGTGACGGCGACGCCCCGCAGTGACACGGACTCGATGTGCTCGATCCCGCTGACCGTCGTGGTGAAGGCGCGCTCGCTGGTGGTGACGATTCGATCCTGCATCTCGGTCGGCGACAGGCCGGAGTAGTTCCAGATCACGTTGACGACCGGGATGTTGATGGCCGGAAAGATGTCGACGGGCATGGTGAGGATCGACGCCACGCCCAGCACGGCGATCAGCAGCGCCAGCACGACGAAGGTGTACGGCCGGCGCAGCGCGAGTCGGACGATCCACATGGCCTAGGGTCGCCTCCACCCCGGCAAGCGTCACGCCGGCGTCGCGCAAGGGCGACGCCAGCGACCAACCTGATCCGTCACTCGTTCTTGGTTCGACCGCAGCAGGGACTGCTCACCGCCACCAGGGCCACGGACCCCAGGCGCCCCTGTTCAGGGCCGCGCTCGCCTCTTCGTCGGCGATGTCCTTCTGGAGTCGGAGCCGCTGGTACTGTTGATATTCCGGCTCGCCGCCCACGTACAGGCAGTGGCAGACGCTCGGATCCCGATAGACGTAGGACGGCTTCCCGTCGTGGGTCTGCGAGAGCACCTGCCTCGCCGGGAGCGTCTGCAGATTGGCGAGCTTCTCGGGCGTGTCGGCCGCCTCGACGTGGAAGCCGGCGGCGCTGAGCACCTCTTCCGTCGACCGCGTCCCGGCCGCCTGCATCGTGGCGCAACCGGCCGCGGCCGCCACGATGAGCGGAACGAACAATGGGTACCTCATGGCGCGACCACCTCGACTGTTCGTGATCTGACTCTCTGTTCTTGCGATGTCCGTGCGACCGTCGACGTTACAGACCCCAGAAGCCGAGGTATGCCTCCGTTCAATGGACCGTGACGCCGGGAACCCACGTCCCACCGGCGGTGACGCACTCGCACGGCGCGCCGGGCTGGATCGTGAAGGGGATGAGGCAGATCCCGTACTCCGTGTGACAGACGCGGATCAGCGGCCCCGCGTAATCGGACGGGAGGAGCGCATAGAAAGGCGGCGTCGTCTCCGCCGCCGTCAGTGCCAGGACGACCGCGACCAGCGCTGCCAGGTATCCATGTCTCATGGCGCGCCTCGGCGCGGCCCGACGCTCCGCAGTCCGAGCAGACGCCATACTCGCCGTCCTGAAGCCGCGCCAGCGCGACCCGCAAACGCCGGGCCCGCTCGGTCAGTCGTGAGGCGACGAGGCGCGCCAGCTCCTGCTGCTCGACGCCCTGGGCGACGTCGAGGAAGTCGCCGCCGGCGAAGGCGACCTGCGGGACCTCGCCTTCGCTCCGCAGCCGTCGCGCGATGGCCTTCAGCTCCTCGTTCAGCAGACCGCCGGCCGATGTGTCACCGCTCGAGCTCGTCGTTTTCATGTCGGCCACCTCCCATGAACTCGGCCCTTGGGATGGCGGCAACTCCGGTGGCGTTACAAGAAGCGCGACTGGCTGCAACCAGGACCCCGCCCCCGGCATCTGAAGCTCACGAATAGGACGCCGTGGAGGTGCGCTCGCGAGCGGCTAACCTTACAAAACTCCTCCGCGTGTGCGACGCGGAGGAGTTTTCCCCGAGCGAGCCTCTCCGGACGCCCGCCTGGATCAGCGCGTCACGAACTGCGCCGACGCGACGATCGCTGAGCTTCTGGTCGCGCGGGTCGCGCCGACTGTATTCGCCGTCCTCCGGTCGGGCGATTGGACCTTGGTCCCTCCGCGCCGGGGTTGCCGTCCGGCCCGATTGCACGACGGATCGCGGCAAGCAACGCCTGCTCGTCCACGGGCTTCCAGAGGTGCCCGGCCGCCCCGGACTTTTCGAGGCGACGCCGGGTCGCGTCGTCGTCGTGGGCCGTAATGAAGATGATCGGGATCTTCCTCCCGTCGGCGGCCAGGCGCTTCTGGAGGTCGAACCCGCTGCCGTTGAGATGGACGTCGAGGGCCCGGAGGATCGAGGGGGCGTCGTCGACGCTCATCCTTGACGTGAGTGATCCATCCGGTCGTCGGGACGAAGCCGTGGCGCCGCTGCACGAACTTCTGGATCTCGCCGTACGTCGGCGTCGTATGACAGTTTTCTCCTTGTCGGCGCCGGCACGGCTGGAACATTGCGTGACGGGACGAAGCTGAGCCGAGGCGAACGTCAGGCAGCCGCTGCCAGGCAAGCGTCATGGTCCGCGCCCCTACATCTGTTCGCGAACAGGAAGGGAGAGGAGCTCCAGCAGCCGGTTGAAGAATCCCCGGTTCCGCCACCGCTGGTAGT